>NZ_JAGJEE010000003.1:0-366239 GCF_018100885.1 Pseudoalteromonas sp. MMG013
AGAGTCGAAGCTGAACGAATCGAAGCTGAAAGAGTCGAAGCTGAACGAATCGAAGCTGAAAGAGTCGAAGCTGAAAGAGTCGAAGCTGAAAGAGTCGAAGCGCAAAGAGCAGCAAATATAGAAAAGCCAAAAAAAGAAGGCTTTTTTGCTCGCTTGAAAAAAGGCCTCTTGAAAACCAAGGTAAATCTTGGATCAGGTATAGCATCAATATTTAAAGGCAAGAAAATTGATGACGATTTATTTGAAGAGCTAGAGACACAGTTACTAACAGCTGACCTAGGGGTGGATACCACTATGAAGCTGATAGATAGTTTGACTGATGCAGCAGATCGAAAGCAGCTACAAGATGGTGATGCTTTATATGAGCTGATGAAACAAGAAATGGCGGAAATGTTAAAAGAAGCAGAAAAGCCTCTTGATATCCCTAAAAATAAGAAACCGTTTGTTATATTAATGGTTGGTGTTAATGGTGTTGGTAAAACCACCACCATTGGTAAACTCGCTAAGCAATTTCAACAAGAAGGTAAGTCGGTGATGTTGGCCGCTGGTGATACGTTTAGAGCTGCGGCGGTAGAGCAATTACAAGTGTGGGGAGAGCGCAACGATATCCCTGTTATTGCACAGCACACAGGAGCCGATAGCGCTTCAGTGGTATTTGATGCTTTTCAAGCTGCACAAGCTCGCAATGTCGACGTATTAATAGCCGATACGGCAGGCCGTTTACAGAACAAAGATAACCTCATGCAAGAGCTTGAAAAAATAGCTCGAGTAATGAAAAAGTTAGATCCCGATGCACCACATGAAGTGATGCTAACAATTGACGCAGGAACGGGTCAAAACGCAATTAGTCAGGTTAATTTATTTAACCAAGCCGTCGGGTTGACCGGGATTGCACTCACAAAATTGGACGGAACTGCAAAAGGGGGGGTTATTTTTGCAGTTGCAGACAAGTTTCAAGTGCCTATTCGTTACATTGGGGTTGGTGAAGGTATTGATGATTTGCGTACATTTAAAAGTGATGACTTTATTGATGCGCTATTTAGTCAAGAAGATTAAAAGATCTAATGATCACGGGGAGCTTTTGCTCCCTTGTTTTGCTTTATAAAAACAATATAGAAAGCGAGCGAACCATGATTAAATTTGAGCAAGTCAGTAAAACCTACCCTGGTGGGCATCGCGCATTAGAAAAGGTGACATTTGAGCTAGCTCGCAATGAGCTGGCTTTTTTAACTGGCCACAGTGGAGCTGGCAAAAGTACATTACTCAAGTTGATAAGTGTTATGGAGCGGCCTTCTGCAGGACATGTCTATATCAATGGGGTCGACTTAAATGTGATAAATAATCGGCAAATACCTTTTGTAAGACGGGATATCGGCATCATCTTTCAAAATCATCGCCTGCTTGAGCGCTATAATGTATTTGACAATGTTGCTTTACCTTTGGTTATTGAAGGGATGCACCACAAACATATTGCAAAGCGTGTTCATGCCGCATTAGATAAAGTAGGTTTATTAGAAAAAATAAGGTGCCAGCCAAGTACTCTTTCCGGTGGTGAACAGCAACGAGTTGGTATTGCACGCGCGATTGTTAATTCCCCTCCACTTTTATTGGCTGATGAACCAACCGGAAATCTAGATCCTGAGCTGTCTATGGAAATACTCCAGCTATTTGAAGATTTTAACCGTCACGGTACTGCAGTATTAATCGCAACACATGATTTGGGTTTAATTGCGAGAATGAAGTACCGTAGCTTAACGTTAGATCATGGGCGCTTGATGCAAGACCCTTTGGCACAGGAACGGTTATGAGTTTATTGTTCAAAAGTCGAGATAAGCAAAGTAATACACAAAAAAAATCTTGGTTATTAGAGATGTATTTTTTTGTATTAATGATTATTCGCCAAGGCGTGCATAGTTTAGGTGAAATGTGGCGTACGCCAATCGCTTCATTAATGACAATACTCGTTTTGGGTTTAAGTTTGACCTTGCCGGCGACCTTGTATGTGGTTGTAAAAAATGTGCAGCAGGTTAGCAGCGGCTTTAATGATGCTGCTGAAATTTCCTTATTTGTTAAAGAGTCAATGAATGAACAGCAAACGCAAACATTGGTAAAAAGGTTAGCACTATACCCAGAGATTGACAGTGTGAGTTATATCTCCAGCACACAAGCTTTAGAGGAGTTTAAGCGTGTATCTGGTTTTGGCCACGCGTTGGATTATTTAGAGAGTAATCCACTGCCTAACGTTGTGCTCGTAACACCCACTAGTCGCCATAGAAAGCCACAAGCTGCGCAAAAATTGTTGGATAAACTCGAAACAGAACGAGAAATCGAATTTGGTAAACTTGATATTGAGTGGCTTGAGCGACTCAATGCATTGCTGAGTTTGTTGAAAGAAAGTGTTTTTACTGTGGGTCTATTGTTACTGAGTGCCGTTATATTAATTATTGGTAATACTATCAGACTGTCAATTATGGATAAAAAGGAAGAGATCCAAGTATTAAAACTGGTGGGAGCGACGAATACGTTTATTCATACCCCATTTATTTGGACTGGCGTATGGTATGGCGTTATTGGAGGTTTGGTTGCCTTTATTTGTGTTGTACTAATGCTTTGGTGGTTAGAATCCGCCGTAACGATGGTTGCAGGCGTATATCAAAGTAGCTATGTATTACAAGGGTTAGGAGGCCAAGAGTTGCTGGTTTTACTGGGTTTAGCAATTACGTTGGGTTTTAGTGGTTCATTTATTGCCGTTGCTAAATATATTAAAGAAATAGAGCCTGATCGAGTTTAGAGTGCCATTAAAGCGCGAATGGATAAAAGGTGGTTAGCGCTGTATTCGTCATTTAAAAGTCATAGTTTTGACTTATAGTGCATGAGAGGGCAAAGTTGCCCTGTTGTGAGCGTCTAGAAAATTCAATAATTTCAATGAACTATATTTATATTTTTTTTAGACAATAAAAAGCTTGCTTTTTAAATGAAAAACCTATTATATACACCTTAGCACTCTCAAGGAGAGACTGCTAATTTGAACTAAGATACTTATCACCGAGGTGAAAAATGAGTAAAGATTTATACGCAATGGCATTAATGTCTGGACAGCAAAGTGCAAGCATGGAAGGTTACTTACAAACCGTAAGTACAATACCTATGTTAGATGCTGAGCAGGAAAAAGTGTTAGCAACTCGCCTTCAGCAAGAAGGGGATTTGGAAGCTGCAAAACAGCTCATTGTGTCTCATTTACGATTCGTAGCGCATATTGCGAAAAGTTACTCGGGGTATGGCCTACCGCAGGCAGATCTTATTCAAGAAGGTAATATTGGCTTGATGAAAGCGGTAAAACGCTTTAACCCAGAAGTCGGGGTGCGTTTAGTCTCTTTTGCTGTGCATTGGATTAAGGCCGAAATACACGAATATGTGTTAAAGAATTGGCGTATTGTGAAAGTTGCAACAACAAAGGCGCAGCGTAAATTATTTTTCAATTTAAGAAAAAATAAAAAACGCTTAGGTTGGTTTAACCAAGATGAAGTGTCAACGGTTGCATCAGAGCTAGGTGTGAGTGAGAAAGAAGTCCGGGAAATGGAATCTCGTATGAGTGGTCAAGATATGGGATTTGATTTAACCAACGATGATAATGATGATGCTCCTGCTTCGAGCTTTTCTCCGGTACAGTATTTAACTGATTCTGCAAGTGATTTAGCGGAAGAAGTCGAGCAAGAACAGTGGAAAGAGCAGTCTCAAAATCGGTTGTTCTCAGCGCTTAAGACACTAGATGAACGCTCGCAAGACATTGTTAGCGCACGTTGGTTAGCGGATGAAAAGGCAACGCTGCAAGAGTTAGCTGAAAAATATAGTGTGTCTGCCGAACGAGTTAGACAACTAGAAAAGTCTGCAATGAAAAAGCTACAAACTGCGATGAGCTGAGTATCAAGTTTGTAATAAACATAATGTATAAATACAGAAATGTCGCTTCCTAGCGGCATTTTGCTTTTATGTGCTTAGTAAAAGTTTGAGCTTACAAGTGTTCGCTATTTTGATTATAATGCGTAGCAATATAAATGAGGAGCGCCTATTTTGTTAGTTTTATTGCGCATCATTGCGATGGCATTATTTATTATTTTAAGTGGTATTTTAGGGTTGTTGATGTGTTTGGTTAGGCCATTTCATCATAATAATGTGCATGTCATTGCTAGCTGGTTTGGGAAAATGTCATGTGTTATTGGTGTGAAGCTAGAAATAACACGTCATCCAGACAGTGAGCAAATAGGACCTGCTATATATGTTGCGAATCACCAAAATAACTATGATTTGTTCACATTGCCAGCAGCAGTACCGAGAAGTACAGTTAGCATGGGTAAAGAAAGTTTAAAGTGGATCCCATTTTTTGGCCAAATGTATTGGCTATCAGGCAATATTTTAATAAACCGAAGTAACCGTTCAAAGGCTATGGGAACATTGGATAAGTCAGCACAGAAGATTAAGGAACAAAGGCTTTCAGTGTGGATGTTTCCAGAAGGTACGCGAAGCTATGGTCGTGGTCTACTGCCTTTTAAAACGGGTGCGTTTCATACTGCAATGAATGCAAATGTTCCTATTGTGCCAGTATGTATGAATACCACGCATAATTGTATTAAACTAAATCGCAGGGACAATGGTACAATATATATTGATATGTTAGCGCCGGTTTACCTTGATAAAGAAATCAGTGCTAGAGACCATGCTGGGGCAATTCAGGCATTAATGCAATCTAGAATTACCGAGCTTGATGCGAAAATGAGAGATAAAAATGGAAAATTGGCGCGAAATTAGCGAAGAAATTGTAGAGTCACTATTAGAGGATGGCTCATCAACCGATACTTTATATGAAGTTGAGCATCACTTTGTTTGCGAAGATTTTGATAAATTGGAAGCTGCTGCACTTGCTGCATTTAAGCTCGGTTATGATGTTGAAGAGCCTGCTGAATTAGAGTTAGAAGACGGTGGTAAGATTTGGGGCTTTGATGTTGTTGTGGAAGTTGAATTAGACGCCGATGTGATTATGGAAGATGTTGATAAATTGGCGGCGTTAGCGGTTGAACATAATATCGAATACGATGGTTGGGGAACGTACTTTCAAGAGTGATCAGTTTGAAGGCTAATTAAATACCAAAGAAAAGGAAGCGAGTGCTTCCTTTTTTGTTTTAAATAGTGGTCACTGATGTTATGGGTTTGGTTTTAATTTAGCAACTAAGCTAAGTAAAAATCATTAAATATGGTGTGAATGATAGACTTTTTATAGTAAAAAGTGCTATTAATCACTTTTACTATTCAATAGTGCATTAATCCTAATATGCGGGTAACGCTTCCAATTACAGAGCTTCTACCAGGTATGTTTGTTGACAGTGTCAATAAGCAGCGTAGTGATGCGGGTATTAAAATCAAATCACGTGGTATGGTTAGAGATCAAGCTATTATTGCGAAGCTATTGGCTGAAGGTGTTTTAGAGCTCAATATAGACTTTGCGCAAAGTGATATTGAGATCCCAGCGAAATACCAACCACAGCCGATAGAACCGTCCCCATCAGAGCTTATATCTAAACCACCTGAGCAGACTAAACTGGCTCAACCTTCGACAAAGAAAGTCAGTAAGGCGATAGCACCGCTAACATTAGAAAAAGAGTTTGAACGTGCAAGCCAGCATTTTGAAATGCATAACCGAAAAATTCAATCTTTATATGGTGATGTGACTGCGGGCGGGAAAGTCGACATTAGCTTGATAAGTGATGTAAGCAAAGAAATAGTTCAATCAGTGTTGCGTAATAGCAATGCCATGGCAATATTAACTCGATTGAAAGATAAAGACGGTTACAACTGGCGTCATATGATCAATTGCACCATTTTAATTAGTGTGTTTGCAAAATACCTCGGGTTAAAAAATAGTGTTATTCAGCAGCTAGCGATGGGCGCGATGTTACATGATGTCGGTCATGCACGTTTACCACAAGGGCTAGTCAGTAAAGATTCAAAACTTACCGAGCTTGAGTATAAAGCGGTTAAAAAGCATGTGGTGCAATCGCTTGGATTAATTAAAGGTGAAAAAGGGATCACACCGATTATGATGGATGTGATTATTAATCACCATGAACGTGTTGATGGCAGCGGTTACCCAAGAAGGCTTCGCGGAGATAAAGTAAGTAAAGCTGCGCGTATTATGGCCATTATTGACGTGTATGACGCGATGACATCTGATAGGCCTCATCAAATGAGTGAAGAGCCCGTTCATGCGCTTAGGTATCTATTAGCAAATAAAGAACAGTTTGACGCAGAGCTTGTACAGCGATTCATCAAGTGTATGGGGGTTCACCCCGTAGGGACAATCGTTAAGCTGACAAATGAACGCTTGGCATTAGTGTTAGAAGGTAATAAACAAGCACCAACCGCACCGAAAGTACGTGTTTTTTATAATACCAAACATATGCATCATATTACGGCAAAAGAATTGGATTTAAGTGATGCAGAACATGAGGTGAAAATTGTAGCGAGTGTGAGACCTCTAGATTATCAAATTAATTTATCCCGCCTGTTAAAAGAGCATCTGTTGGCTTAGATTTACTACAATGGCGTAGCCTCTGTTTGCGGGCTGACAATAAAGCGCCTGATAAGCAACTACTCATGAGAAGTAACCACACATAAGTCCCATCTTGCGTGTGAAAAGCAAAGCAGCAACATCCCAATGAAATAAGTGAAAATAATATCGAAGCTAACCAGTAATGATTGATTGGGTTATCACACTCACCAGCATGGTTACATGCACAATAGTTTGCCTTGCAAAAACTAAATACACTGGCGCCTGAAAATAATAGTGCCGCAACTACGAGTATTATCATTGTTATCATTATTTAGTTCTCCATACTGAATCAAGCCTGAGCAAGAGTATACAAAGTTAAGGTGATTCGTCAATACAAATAAGAATTAATATCAATTGCAGGTTTGGTCAGTAAGTCATCCGATCTGTTCCTATATTTCATTATTTGCTGTTAAGTTGTGCAATTAGATACTTAATTTCCGTTAGTTTGAAGATTTTTGTTTTGAATTTAGGTAGGGTGTAGCCGATTATTTAGATGTCGGTACATAACCGGGTTTACAGATGGGAATGAAAATGACGGGATTTAAGAAAACTTTATTAGCATCGAGTGTGATGCTGTTATCTGGGCAAACATTTGCTGCAGCGTTTCAGTTGGCGGAGCAAAGTGTATCGGGTCTTGGGCGTGCATATGCAGGTGAAGCTTCGGTGGCTGATGATGCGTCGGTCGTGGCACGTAATCCAGCATTGATGAGTCAGTTTAAAGGGTCAAAAGTGAGTGTGGCTGCAATGTACGTTAAACCTGATGTTAGCTTGTTAGGCACTTCGACTAATAATGGGTTGAGCCCATCAGTGCTTGATAGTGACAGCATTGCGCCAAGCGCGATCGTACCTGCCGCATTTTATACGACAGATCTAGGAAATGACTGGTATGTTGGTGTTGGCTCATACTCCCAGTTTGGGCTTGCGACCGAATTTGCAGCCGATTATGCACCTGGTCAGCTTGCTGGCGAAACCGAGATTGTCACGATTAACACCAAATTAAGTGTTGCTTATCAGCTTAATGATGCTCTGACAGTTGCATTGGGTTTAAATCATGTCTACGCAGATGCAAAAATTTTGCGTACCTTTGGTGCATCACCAACGGCTATACCTACTGCAACAGAGGCAGTTAATTTAGAAGGGGATGATCATGCGTATGGTTGGGATGTGGGTTTTAGTTATCAATTAGACAAACACAATCGTTTTGGTGTGCATTATAGAAGTGAAACTGATGTGCGTTTTGAAGGCGAGTTTAGCAACCAGTTGCCAGCAGGTGCACCGTTTTATGGTACACAAGGTCAAGCGCTGCTAGGCTTTGTTGAACTGACTTTACCCGCGATTGCTGAAGTGTCTGGTTCTCATCAAATTGATAAGCAAACGGCCTTACACTACAGTGTTGTATGGACTGGGTGGAGTAGCTTTAAAACCCTAGCGGCGCAAGTTGAAGGGCGTGGCACCGTGTTCAGTAAAGATGAAAACTTCTCTAACTCGCTGCGTTACGCTGTTGGTGGGGATTATCAATACAACGAACATTTAAAACTACGTGCTGGTATTGCTTATGATGAATCTCCGGCTGATCAGCATCATATGTCAATTTCTATTCCTGATACGGATAGAACCTGGTTTTCATTTGGTGGTGAATATCAATTAACAGCCAAGAGCAGTGTTGATATTGGGGTGAGTATATTACGGGGAAAAACACAGAACTTTGTAGAATCAGATAACCTAGGTCAACAGTGGGGTTTTGAATCGAAAGGGCACGCAACAGTCTTAGGTGCTCAGTACAACATGCACTTTTAATTAGCGCTGTGTTAAAAAGAAAAGGGCAGTATTCACTGCCCTTTTTCATTAAATTTAAGAATACAAAACGGTGGTTTTATAAACTTTCAATTTTTGTTTTTTGCTCTAACAGCTTGCTTTTAGCATCAGAAAATTCAGCGAGCTTTTCTTTCTCTTTCGCTAACACAGCTTCAGGAGCATTATTTACAAACTTCTCATTCGCCAGTTTCTTTTCCACTTGCGCTAGGCCTTTTTCGGCTTTTTCAAGTTGTTTTGCAATACGTGCAAGTTCCGCTTCAACATCGATAAGGCCAGCCATTGGGATTAATATCTCTAGGTTACCAACAAATGCAGTTGCACACGCAGGGGCATCATCTGTATTTTCAAGTACAGTAAACTCTTCAAGCTTCGCAAGCGCACTTAAGAATGCTTTGTTTTGCTCTAGGCGGCGTAAATCTTCAGCATCTACTTTGGCCAGTAGAACACTTAATGGTTTGTTTGGACTAATGTCCATTTCACCACGAATGTTACGAATGGCCAGAATAAACTGTTTCACCCATTCCAAATCAGACATCGCTTGCGCATCTACTTGGCTTGCGTCAAATTCAGGGAAGCTTTGTAGCATGATGGTATTTGCTTCAATACCGGCCAGTGGTGCAACACGTTTCCAGATAGTTTCTGTAATGTATGGCATGAGTGGGTGCATTAAGCGTAGTAAACCTTCCAAGACGGTGATCAGTGCATGGCGCGTACCACGTTGCTGTGCTTCATTCCCCTTAAATAAAACTGGTTTTGTGAGCTCTAAATACCAATCGCAGAATTGGTTCCACGTAAACTCATAAATGGTATTAGCTGCAAGGTCAAAACGGTAATTATCAAGGTGCTCAGTAAACGTTTGTACTGTATTTTGAAATTGACCTAAAATCCAGCGGTCGGCTAATGAATATTCTTTTTCACCACTACTAAAACCACAGTCTTGTTCTTCAGTGTTCATTAACACGTAGCGACTGGCATTCCATAACTTGTTACAGAAATTACGATAACCTTCTAAACGGTTCATATCCCAATTGATATCACGGCCAGTCGATGCCATTGCCGCAAGGGTAAAGCGTAACGCATCAGTACCGTGTGGTTCGATCCCATCAGCAAAGGTCTTACGGGTTGTTTTCTCAACTTTGGCAGCCACTTTTTCTTGCATTAAGTTGCTAGTACGTTTGGTTACAAGACTTTCTAAGTCGATGCCATCGATCATATCGAGAGGGTCAAGTACATTCCCTTTAGATTTTGACATTTTATCGCCATTTTCATCGCGAATAAGGCCAGTAACATAAACCGTTTTAAATGGGACTTGTGGTTTGCCATCGTCATCTTTAACAAAGTGCATGGTCATCATGATCATGCGGGCGACCCAGAAGAAAATAATATCAAAGCCAGTAACAAGTGTATCAGATGGATGGAATACTTTTAAATCATCCGTATTTTGTGGCCAGCCTTGGGTTGAGAACGTCCATAAGGCAGATGAGAACCACGTATCAAGTACGTCTTCATCTTGAGTTAGAGCTACGTCGTCAGCAATATTATTGTCACGGCGAACTTCTGCTTCATCACGACCAACAAACACATTACCTTCTGCATCGTACCAAGCTGGAATACGGTGTCCCCACCAAAGTTGTCGTGAAATGCACCAATCTTGTACGTCGTTCATCCAAGAGAAATACATATTCTCGTACTGTTTAGGGACAAATTGAATGTCACCATTTTTTACAGCATCTTTTGCCGGTTCAGCAAGGGGTGCTACGCGTACATACCATTGATCTGTAAGTAGTGGTTCAATCACAACCCCTGAACGGTCGCCGTAAGGGACCGTTAGGCTGTGGTCGTCAATTTTTTCAAGTAAGCCAGCTTCTTCAAACTCAGCAATAATCTGTTTACGAGCATCAAAGCGATCAAGACCTTGGAAACGCTCAGGAATTGGCGCATCTAGTTCAAGTTCCTTACCATCAAACGTATAGCCTTCACCTGCGGTTAATACGGCCGCATCTTTATTAAATACGTTGATCATAGGTAGTTGATGACGTTTACCGACTTCATTATCATTGAAATCATGAGCAGGTGTGATTTTTACACAACCAGTGCCTTTTTCCATATCAGCATGTTCGTCAGCAACAATGATAATGCGACGATTTACAATCGGAAGTAAAATTTCTTTTCCGATTAAATTTTGGTAGCGTTCGTCATCTGGGTTAACTGCAACTCCGGTATCGCCAAGCATTGTTTCAGGACGGGTGGTTGCCACAACAATATAATCTTTCCCATCGTGTGTTTTAACACCATCAGCCAGTGGGTAACGTAAGTTCCACATATGACCTTGCTTGTCTTTGTTTTCAACTTCTAAATCAGAAATTGCAGTATGTAGTTTTGGATCCCAATTAACTAGGCGTTTACCACGGTAAATTAAATCTTCTTTATGCAAGCGAACGAAGACTTCTTTTACGGCTTCAGATAAGCCATCGTCCATGGTAAAGCGTTCACGTTCCCAATCAACTGAGGCGCCGAGACGACGAAGTTGCTTGGTGATTGTACCACCTGATTGCTCTTTCCATTCCCAGATTTTGTTAATGAATTCGTCGCGCCCTAGGTCATGGCGAGTTTTCCCTTCTTCGGCTGCGAGTTTACGTTCAACAACCATTTGCGTTGCGATACCTGCATGGTCTGTACCGACTTGCCATAAAGTATTATTGCCTTGCATACGCTTGTAACGCGTTAGGGTATCCATGATAGTGTCTTGGAATGCATGGCCCATATGCAGGCTACCCGTGACATTTGGTGGTGGGATCATAATTGAATATGCGTCACCCTTGCCAGATGGCTTAAAGTAGCCATTATCTTCCCAGTCTTGGTATAAAGACTGCTCTATATCTTGTGGATTATAGGTTTTATCCATTTCACAGAACCTTAATAAAATACTTTAGTTTTCAATTTCTTTGGTAGAAATATTGGCACCAAACTGACGTAAACTTTTAAATCGTTCACGAGCGGCTTGCTTGGCGGTTTGTTCAGCGGGTACAAAATCATACACCGTACTGAAGCGTCTAATAAAATTAGGTAGATGCGTCGCTAAATTGATCAATACCGCTCGTTTTCCTACGGGAGGTGTTTGACCTATTTCGACTGGAGCTCCGCCTTTTGGACCTTCACCTTGTAAATTGTGAGGCACAAAACTGTCGGGCTCAAAACACCACAAATGTTCATCAATAGCATGTGCATCATCAATCGAGTCGACATAAATAAATATGCGCTGCCCGGCACGATACTGTTTGGCCGCCGTTCGAGCGGCTAGATCAAAATGAGCCGGGCATGTTGCTCCCAGCTCATTATCATGCTTTAACACATAAAACTGTGCATTGATGGTCATGGCGTTGGCTTAATCTTAGGCACTTGGTGATGTTTTTTTATCATCAATTAGTGCGTTCAAAATAAAGCCGCATTTTGACACATAAAGCCAGCGCCATCAATCAAGCACAGAGGTTAATCCTGCTGTGCATCACTCACTTCAATACGGTTTAGCAAGTATTGAGTCAACATTGGGACTGGGCGGCCTGTTGCCCCTTTATTCTTTCCACTTTTCCATGCTGTGCCAGCAATGTCTAAATGCGCCCAATTATACTTTTTAGTAAATTTAGATAAGAAACATGCTGCTGTGATGGTGCCGGCTGCACGACCTCCTAAATTAGTAAAATCAGCAAATGGGCTGTCAAGTTGGTCTTGATAATCATCCCATAATGGCAGTTGCCACGCTCTGTCGCCGCTTTGCTCGCCGGCCTTAAGTAAGTCGTGGGCAAGTGGGTTATGGCTTGATAATAAGCCTGTTGCATGCGCACCTAGGGCGACAATACAGGCACCGGTCAATGTGGCAACGTCGATCACAATTTCAGGCTCAAACTTTTCTACATACGTCAGCGCATCACACAGAACTAAACGCCCTTCGGCATCCGTATTGAGTACTTCAACGGTTTGTCCTGACATGGTGGTGAGTATATCGCCAGGACGATAAGCATTTGAGCTCGGCATGTTTTCACAGCCGGCAAGAATACCGATTACGTTTATCGGAAGTTGCATTTCTACCAGTGAACGCATTAAACCGATAACGCCTGCGGCACCGCCCATGTCGTATTTCATCTCATCCATCGCTTCGCCAGGCTTAAGTGAAATGCCGCCTGAATCGAAGGTAAGGCCTTTACCAACAAATACTATTGGAGCTTGTTCTTTATTACCACCAGAGTAGTTGATGACTGACATAACTGATTCATTGACACTACCACGGCCAACAGCCAGATATGAATGCATACCTAACGCTTCCATTTCCTTTTCGCCAAGGAGCTCAACAGAGACATTGTCAAATTCTTCAAGTGCTTTTGCTTGCTCACCCAAATAGCGCGGATTACAGATATTTGGTGGCATGTTCGCGACGTCTTTACATAGTTTTGCACCAGAGGCAATCGCTAAACCATGTTCAATCGCGGTTTCGCCGATGGTGAGTTCTCGTCTAGTCGGCACATTGAATACAATTTTGCGTAACGGGCGACGTAAATCAGTCTTCTTACTTTTTAATTGGTTAAAAGTATATAGGCAGTCCTGTGTTGTCTCAACTGCTTGGCGTACTTTCCAATAGGTATCTCTGCCTTTGACATGTTGTTCAGTCAAAAAGCATACGGCTTCCATTGAGCCTGTGTCATTTAGAGTATTGATGGTTTTAGAGATAATTTGTTTATATTGCTTATCGTCTAATTCTCGCTCTTTTCCACAGCCGACTAATAGGACGCGCTCGCTGAGGACATTGGGTACATGATGTAATAATAATACTTGTCCCGGTTTACCTTCTAAATCACCACGGCGTAGTAAGTTTGAAATGTAGCCATCACTGATTTTATCCAGCTGCTCACCGATTGGAGATAAGCGGCGTGGTTCATATACGCCAACAACAATGCATGCACTGCGTTGCTTTTCGGGGCTACCACTTTTAACGCTAAATTCCATTACGACTCCTGAGTCTATTGTTATGTCTTTTTGAACTTTATATGTCTTCTGCAATCAATACCATAAAAGCAGTATTATCTCTCGTGCGTCGGTATAAAAATTACGTTTGATGACATATAATAAAGTGACTAAAATAACCAGTTTACTCAAAATTTCCTACTATTCCAGTGAAACAAGACGTTTATAGGGGCAGGCATTGCTAATATTTCGTTATTTAACTGCTGAGGTGCTGAAATCGCAAGTTGCGGTGTTCCTCACATTAATGACCATTTTTGTATCTCAAAAGTTTGTGAGAATTTTAGGGGATGCGTCAGAAGGGGGGTTACCCTCGCAAATGGTGGCTGCGTTTTTACTATTAAAATTACCACAATTGGCAGTGTATATTTTACCACTGAGTTTATTTCTTGGCATTATTTTAGCCTATAGCCGTGTGTATGCCGACAGTGAAATGACGGTGCTGCGTGCGTGTGGCGTCAGTGAGTGGTACGTTGTAAGGATAACGCTTATTTCAAGTGTGGTGTTTGCGTTATTTGCAGGTTCTGTGAGTTTATACTTGGCGCCATGGGCTAGTGAAAAAGAATATCAATTAAAAGAGCAAGCGGATGCTGAATCAGGCTTATCAGCATTGAGGGCTGGGCGTTTTCAGCAAACGGGTAATGAAAAAGCGGTTGTCTTTGTTCACAATATTATTGATCAGGGGCGGGAATTGAATAGAGTTTTCGTTGCTCAAATGCCGGATAAAGACTCGAATCAAGCCGCACGAATAGTGTACGCACAAAAAGGGCAAGTGATTGAGCTGGAATCTGGTGAACAGCAGTTGTTATTAGATCAAGGCAAACGCTATGAAACAGATGGTCTCAGTCAGGCGTTAAGTAAAACTGAATTTGCCAGTTACCAAGTGCAAATACGTGAACAAGAAATAGAACATCAACGCCGAAAATTGGAAGCGATTCCATCGTTAACATTGTTGGAAATGGGTACGCCAGCAGCATTGGCGCAGTTTCAATTACGTTTATCGGTACCGATTTCAATTATATTGTTAACTTTAATGGCTGTACCATTGAGTGTTGTAAACCCTCGCCAAGGCAAGTTCGCCAAATTAGTACCTGCAATTTGTTTATATTTAGGGTATTTCATACTATTAAATGCAGGTAAATTTCTTGTTGCTGAAGGGAAAATACCGGCTACGGTGGGCCTCTGGTGGATCCACTTAAGTGCACTATTTATAGGCACCTATTTAATTGTGAAAGGGCGTCCAATGGGAGTTTGGATTAGATCACTGTTTGCAAGTAAGGAGCAGACAGCATAATGAAAACTTTAGATTGGTATTTAGGGCGAAGCATATTACAGACTACCAGCTTTGCATTGCTGGTATTTGTTGGTATTAACACTTTAATTAAATATATAGAGCAATTGAAGTCGGTGGGTCGCGGCAGCTACGATATGACAACAGCATTACTGTACACGCTATATAGTATGCCGTCAGATATTGTGGTTTTTTTCCCGATGGCAGCATTAATTGGTGGATTGATTGGGTTGGGCGCATTGGCATCGAGTAGTGAACTGGTAGTGATGCAAGCTGCCGGTATGTCACGATTGCAAATTATAGGGTCGGTAATGAAAACGGCTATTGTGTTGGCTTTATGCATGATGGCACTCGGTGAGTGGGGAGTTCCACAAGCAGAAAAGCAGGCCAAGCAGCTTAGAAATAATGCAATATACGGTGGCGAAGTATTTAATGCTCAAAAAGGCGTTTGGGCGAAAGATGGTAATAACTTTATTAGTATTGATAATATAGAGGCTTCTGGTGATCTTAAGAATGTAAGTATTTATCATTTTAATGACTCATTAGCACTGGAAAAAATAACACGCGTAGCACAAGCCTCCAGCGTACCTCAAGGTTGGCAATTTAATGGCATTGAAGAGGTGAGTATGGGGGAGTCTCAGATTCATACCGAATATAAAGAATCTATGTTGTATACCTCAGAGTTAACATCTGAAAAATTAGACGTGGTATCTGTCGAACCTGAATCATTATCGTTTAGTGGCTTATGGTCATATTTGTCTTATTTAAAACAAAATGAACAAGATACGAGTAGCTATGATTTAGCGCTTTGGCGCAAAATTATGCAGCCGCTTACTATAGCAGTGATGTTACTTGTGGCGTTATCGTTTATTTTTGGTCCATTACGTTCAGTGAGTATGGGAGCAAGAATTATTATGGGGGTTGTGACAGGGTTAATATTTCATTTGAGTAATGAAATATTTGGTCCAATCGTTATTGTTTATAATGTGCCGGCTATGCTTGGGGCAGCCATGCCTAGTATTATTTTTGTTTTAGTTGCTAGTTACTTATTACAACGAAAGCAGTAAAAAAGGCGCGAGGCGCCTTTTTTACTTAATCTAAGCTATTGTATACTTTTTTATTTTCTTCTTTACTTAAAAATATAACTTCAGTGCCGCACAGGTAATCTTGTAATGCGCGCTTTTTCTTAAAGTCAATTAACACAAATAAGTTACCTAACCCTAATAGCGCTGTTAAGCTGCGTAACATTGCTGTTTTCCACGAAAGCAGATTTCCGTCCTGTGTTTGCACCTTTAGTCTCCATGCACGCATACCAATTGTTTGTCCACTCTTGGTCCAGAAGTAACTAAAAAACAATAGACTAACGAGTACGAGTAAGATTGCACGAAGGCTATAAAGTAGTGTTGAGTTTTGAATGAAGGCCGATACGTCTTTATGTTCTCCGAGTTGGAGTATGCCAGCCGAGATGAAGCTCTGTATAATGATTAAATAAACGATGGTCGTTAACATAGCAAATGCGATGACCACAAGGCCATCATACATTAACGACGCTAAGCGACGACGAAGACCCGCTTTAGGGAAGTCTGACATAACAATACTCACAGTGTCATAGAGAAATAAAAACTAGTACTATTCTACACAAAGCGTTTACTAATGGCGAAGCCTATTGAAATTTGTAAACTGTTTACTGGTTAGGTAAAAATAGGCGTAATAAGTATGTTCTTTCTGGGTGAATATTACACTATTTGTACATTTGTTAGTCTGTTGATATGAAATTGCAAAAAACAGCTTGCCGGGCTGAGTTATATTTGTATAATGCATGGCATAGAGACGAGGGCATACAAACAAAGCCTTAGCTCAAAGTGGTTTTTCTTTATTTTCTCTTGTTTTAGAAGATGAAAGAAAAATTATGCCAGTGTGATGGAATTGGTAGACATGACGGATTCAAAATCCGTTGCCTTCGGGCGTGGCGGTTCAAGTCCGCCCACTGGTACCACTTTTTATAGCCCGCTGATTTATCAGCGGGTTTTTTCTTGCCTGAAATTTGAAGTTTTTCATCAACTTCTAAAATTATCGCTTCTACAGTAATATTCATTATTAATCTAACGCATTGACACCATGCGTCTTAATCATCAAAGGTCAAATGATCTTTAAATTTACTTTTATCATAGTTTAGTATTTACGACACAGTCCCTTTTCTGAGCTAAACTTAGTGCAGTGATAGCAGCTAGGTGAGTTGTGTGCAGTTAAGACATTCAGTGTTATTGTTTAAAGGGGCTGCGTTTATAAGTACTTTGGTTGTGTGTATTGTAAGTTGGTTTTTATACACAGAAGTAACGAATGGAATTAAACTTGAGAGAGCTCTTAGCGATTTTGAAGGTTCAATTAACCGCTTAATTGAACATCAAGAACGTTATGTGGTTGAAAGAGAAGTGCATTTGGCACAAGCCATAGCACCTTTATTTTTAAGTTATCAAGATCAATTTAATCACCTATTAACACTCATTCTTGACGAGCCCGAGCATGTGACTCAATTGAGTAAAATTGATGAAAAAATAAAAAAATTTCGCCATGTACTTGGTCTATTTGAACAGTCTCAAACTAAGCTCGGTTACAATGAAACTGAGGGGGTTTATGGGGAGTTTCGATACCATGCACATCGACTGCAGTCTATTGCTACCCAAGAGTCGCTTCCTCAATTGGAAATTTTAATTTTGGAATTAAGGCGTGCTGAGAAAGATTACTTACTGCGCTTCAAACCACATTACCTAACGTTACATCAACAGCACTTTGAGAGAGCTACAGAGTTGATAGAAGCATCATTTGCGAAACAAGCAGGGTTTTATTTACAGTATTTAGCGAAATATCAACACGGTTTTCTAGAATATGTTTCATTAATACAGCAACAAGGCTTAACCCATAAGCAGGGGCTAAGGGCCAAAATGTATGAAAATATTCAAGCAGTAAAAACCCACAGTAAGATTTTAAACGAAAGCTTATCTAAGATGCGCCACGATAATAAGCTATCTCTCGTTTTTAGTGCGCTTATAGGAATAATTTTAATCAGTATAGGATGTTTGATATTACTGAACTATCTCAATAATCGAGTCTCAAAACATATATTAAAAATCAACAAAGTATTACAACGGGTAACGAAAGATGAGGATTTTTCGCTAAGAGCAGATCTGTTTGGTGATGATGAAATTGCACAAATAGGTCACCAGTTAGATGGTTTGTTTGCCTTCATTGAAACACTACTATCTCGTTTAAGTGCGGCTCAGACTCGACTCATTGAGGAAGCTAAAATAGCAAGTTTAGGTAATATGGTTAGTGGCTTTGCCCATGAACTAAATACTCCATTGGGCATTGCAATTACAAGTCAATCTCACTTAAAAGAGCAAGTTCAAGTGATCAAAGCTGATTTAGAGTCAGGCCTATTACAAAAGCAGGCACTGACAAAGTTGATAACTGAAGCTGAGTCGGCTTTATTTCTTCTAGAGAACAACCTATTAAGAACCGCTTCTTTAATCGATGATTTTAAAAAAGTCGCCGTACATCAACAATATGATAATCTCGACGAATTTAATTTGAAGACACTTGTAACAGGGGTGTTTGATTGTTATCAATCGGAGTTATTCCCAGAACAGTATTCGGTTGAAGTCGAAATACCAGACAATTTGGTTTTGGATAGTTACCCAGCGACGTTTTGTCAAATTTTAAGTTATTGTATTAATAATAGTATTAGCCATGCCAAGGTGCCGAGTAGGCCGCTAACTATCCTTGTTTCAGCGATGGTCGTTAATGATTTTGTTCACGTGTATTTTAAAGATGATGGTAATGGTATTGATAAAGAGTTGATCTCAGTTATTTTTGAGCCATTTATTACCACTAAGCGACATGATGGAGGGACGGGATTAGGGCTAAGTATTGTGTATAACCTAGTTACGCAAAAGCTAAAAGGAGAGGTGAAAATGCTAAGTCCAGATCACGGCGGCGCATGTTTGCATATTATATTAGAAAATACCAAGTATCGTTACACAACAGATGAAGGTATTGCCAGCTGATCGTAAAATGGGTAATCCTGGCATTATTTATTCAGTGGTTAATTGATTGAGCAGGTTAGACAAAATAAGTGATGAGTGATCATGCCTATATTTTTGTGCCTACTTCATTTATTTTATGGTTTATTTCTAAGCGCTTCAATTGCGAGCCTGGCTGCTTTTGCACAAAAAAAACCTTTAATAGGTAAATTCGTTCTTTCAATAAAACTTTCTAGCAAGTTCATTTGTACACTATGACTACACACAACCGCAATAAACAAACATCCATGCTCTAATGACCAGATATATGAATCTCGAATAACCTTCATAACCTCCAAACAGCCTAGCGTTTCAGGATCAAGTTCCTCAATACGATACCATTGCTCATGTTGTGAGCTATTGACGGTTGTTTTCAGTTGTTCAAATGCTTCAGTTACGCCTTTCATATTAAAAGGGCCTGATACATTTAAGCACAGTATATCGTCTTGCCATGTATATTCTACAAAGCCGTGGATATGCATGATGCTACCTCATTACATTCGAGATTAATTTGATGTAGGGGTAAATAACACGACAGCATGATTTGAGTCAAGACCCAGCTTGGCTGTGGCGTAAGACAGAGCAGGTATTTTTGTGCAGCTCTGTCTTAAGAGGTTTAGTGTATTACTTTCCTTGATTTAAACTGGTTAATTTGTCCCCAATGGGTTTTGAGAAGTTATAACCGTCAAATTTGTCCCAGTTAATAGACCAAGTCATTACGCCGCCAAAGTTCGGGGCATTTTTAGCTGGTACAATGGTAGAGCAATTAATGCCTTTAACTAGGCAGTCTAATGCAGCAATAATGTTACCTATGGGTGCTTGTCCTGAGTTTGCAGACTGAGGACCAGATGGAAGGCCAATTGCAACTTGGTCATCACGTAGTGGCGCAAAGCGTGTACCGTTGGCTAATTCAAACCCTTCAAGTAACATTTTAGCATGTGCAACCATCATATTAACGGAGCCTTCTGGTGCACTACCTGGTTGATATGGATTTGGTAGCCCGCCATTGTTGTACAGTTGTACATGAAGTAGATCCAATGTGTCGCGAAGTTCATTTATAAGTGGAATGTAAGCGCCCCATATACCGGTATATGCAACCATACCACCGTGAACGTAGGGGTGCTCTGGTGCCATGGTAAGGACCATATCCCCGCCAATGTTTTGCTCAATTTCTTTTAATGCACGAGGTAACCTAGCTTGAATTTGCGTACCGTGCATGAGATTCGAACCACTTTCAAGGTCAATGTCTAAGCCATCAAATCCCCATTCATTGATAATCGCGGTAAGGCTTGATACAAAGTTCACTTCATCACTGTCGGTATTTAATGTGATAGTACCTTCTGCACCTCCAAGGCTTAATACAAACACTTTTCCTTGTGCCTGAAGTGCTTGCATATCTTGTTTGAACTTCACTGGGTCAATTGCTGGGCAGTTAGAGTGAATGTCTTTTTCAAATAAGTTGAAATGAACCGTACCGTTTGAGTTACGATCATTGTCGGCAAATGCAATATCAATAATATCCCATGCAGGTGAGATTTGATCGAGTGGCAGTGGACAGCCAGCTGGATTAACAAAGTTATGCCAGTAACCAATTAGTTTGTGTGTTTTAGCTATGGGCGTGTCAATCACTTTAACACTAATACCTTCGCTAGTTGCTTGGTTTCCTAGATTATCTTGAGCAATGGCCGTAATGGTTTTATTGCCTAAACTCGCTGGAGTGTATTGTGTAGAGTACGGAGCTGTGGTGTCAGTAGCAACCAAAACCCCATCTACCGCAAAGCTGACTTGTGTTACTTGTCCTATTAAGGCTGATGCATCAGCGGTCAACTGCGTTGAACTACCTAAGGCTAGCTGGCTTCCTGCAACTGGGGAGGTAATTGAGCTGACGATTGATTTGTCTGTTATGGTAACGACTTGAGAGTTCGTTGTTTGATTACCTTCATCATCGGTCGCAATCGCTTTAAGCTGGATGGCTCCCAATTGTTGAGGTACCCAATTAACCTGATATGGTGCTTGCGTTAAGCTCGCTAGCAAACCATTACCAGCATAAATATCTACTTGACTGACTTGACCATCAGCATCAGATGCCGCCACTGCGATATCATAATTACGGCCTTTTAATAATGTGCTGTTTGCCGCTGGTGAATTAAAGGTTATGGTCGGTTTAATCGCACATATACCTTGGTCTGTCCAAGCGTCAGTCCATGCTTGACCAACACCTGGTTCATAAGCCCATAGAGCGTCAGAGCTACACCAAGGTCCAATATCACAGCGATATTTGTTGTTATTGTGTGCTACCACATCGCCTGTACTATAATTGCCACTTGCTTGATAGTTTGGAATGTTTGCACATCCACCCGACCCTGGCTGTGATACCGAAATAGTGGCAATCGCAGATGCCGTGGCATTTTTATTATCTTTAACAATCGCTTTAATTTGTTGATTGCCTACGGTTGCATTCCAAAGTGTTTCATACGGCGCACTGTCATCTGTTGCAAGTAATGTATCATTGACCCAGAAAGTTACATTCGTTACTTGGCCATCGGAGTCGGCTGCGGAAGCTGCAATTTTAACTTGCTCACCTTGCCTATATTGTGCGTTATTAAGCGGTGCAGTTAATTCAATTGTCGGGCTGACATTGGGCATACCATCAGAGACTGTTAATGTTGCAGCTGTGCTGGTGGTACTTGCGCCTACATTATCTGTGGCCACTGCGGTTACTTGATACTGTCCTGCTTGTGTTTGCCAGGTAACTTGAAATGGCGCTTGTGTATCAATACCAGCCGATAGACCACTTACGAAAAACTCAACCTGTGTGATTGTGCCATCAGGATCAGTTGCTTGTGCACTAAAAACAGCGCTGTCATTTATGGGTAAAGTTGAGCCGTTAGCGGGTGAGAGCAGGGTAACTTCTGGCGCTTGATTACCTCCACATGCCCCTAAATCTTGCCACACTGCATATGGGGTGGAATTGTCTGCTGGAGATTCTGCTTGTGTCCACCACTTGGCTTTATATGCGGTGTTATTTTGAGTGACAAAGTTGTCTGCGACATAGGTATTATTACTCGACCATGGTTCAATACCTTGGCAATCATAAGCAAATGAATAAAAGGGTAAGGAGCATAGCCCTATTACTGCACTATGTAGCACCTTGTTGGTGTTAAATTTCATCTTAATTTTCCTTTACAGTTGTGTTTTTTTGCTCAAAAGCAAAGTTCAGCATATATGTAAGCTAAATGTTGATCAATTGTATTGTTGTAACCAAACTGTTTGTTTAGTCTAAAGAGGTTAATAAATATGGCAGAAAATAGGGGATTAGGTAGCGATCTGTTATACTTGATTTTCTTACAACAGCATCAAGATATTCAACAGCCTGTGTAAGTGCAGTCGGCTTAGCAGATGTCACATTGTTTTCATTTGTTAGGGCTTATGCCGCTGTGGTTTTCCTATCTATTTGTTGAAGATAAGCCCCAACACATGAGAGTTTAAATGACGTTTTCAGATTTGGGTTTGTCACCATCAATTGTTCAAAGTATTACAGATAAAGGCTACACAACCCCAACAGCGATTCAAGCTAAAGGGATCCCTGCGGTTTTATCAGGGCAAGATGTGATGGCTGCGGCACAAACGGGTACAGGTAAAACAGCTGCTTTTACGTTACCGCTTATCGAACAATTGTTAAAAGAGGACCGTCCACGTGCTAATCAAGCATTGGCGTTAGTGTTAGCTCCAACACGAGAGTTGGCTTTGCAAATAGCCGAAAACGTGGAAGCATATAGTCAAGGAACACGCTTACGTTCTGCGGTTGTATATGGTGGTGTGAAAATAAACCCTCAGATGATTCAATTGCGTAAAGGCGTGGATATTCTCATCGCTACGCCTGGGAGGTTGCTTGATCTCTATAGCCAAAATGCTGTTAAGTTCAATCAATTACGTACATTGGTGTTGGATGAAGCCGATCGTATGCTTGATATGGGCTTTATTCATGATATTAAACGCATTATTAAGGTATTGCCGAAAACGCGCCAGAACTTACTATTTTCAGCGACGTTTTCAGATCCAATTCGAGAGTTAGCCAAAGGGCTGATTGTATCGCCAATTGAAATATCCGTGACACCAAAAAATGCAGCCTCGAAGACTGTAACTCAGTTTGCATATGCCGTAGATAAGCCCCAGAAAACTAAGCTATTGAGCCACTTAATTAGAACCAACAAATGGCAGCAAGTATTGGTGTTTTGTCGTACTAAGCATGGTGCAAACCGGTTAGTCACGCAGTTAGAGCGTGATAAAATAACCGGAGCTGCAATTCATGGGAATAAATCTCAATCAGCACGCGTAAAAGCACTCAATGGGTTTAAAACAGGCGAAGTCAATGTGCTTGTGGCAACAGATATCGTCGCGCGCGGATTAGATATTGCAGAACTGCCTTATGTGGTTAACTATGACTTACCAAATATTTATGAGGATTATGTTCATCGTATAGGGCGTACTGGGCGAGCAGGAAGTGATGGTCAAGCAATTTCATTTGTAACTGCCGATGACGCAGTTGATTTGTATGGCATTGAACGTTTTATTGGCGCTTTGATCCCAAGAGCTGAAGAAGATGGCTTTTTACCGCAACACCCTGTTCCTGAAAAAGCATTGGATACACGCCCAGTGAAACCTAAAAAGGCAAAGAAACCGAAAACCCACAGTGATCAAGTTCAAGGGCAAAGTCCATCAAATAAAGCGAAGCAAGGACAAAGCAAGCATAAACCACGTGGAAATGGAGGAAGCCCAGCAAAGTCACATGTAAAAGCTGCAATTGATAACCCGACCAATGCCAAGCCTAAACGTCGACGTTTTTCGGCGCCCAAACCTAAGGCGTCATAGCTGCCAGTGAAACGTACTTAATATAGTGTGACGCAGCGATAAAATAAGGTGATTTAACTTGCTTATCATCATTATTCATTGATAGTAGTAACAAACTACTTGATAAGGATAATGATGATTTATTATGTTTTGGCCAGCATAGGCCTTGTTCTGTTTATATATTCCATTAGTGTCCGGCAGCTTGCCAAGGCGGAAGTCACCGCCCCCATATTGTTTGTGTCATTTGGTGCATTACTCGCATTATTACTCCCTTATGAAAGCACTTCTACTCTGTTAGACGCCTCGATAGTTTTACCTGTCGTTGAAGTTACATTGGCAGTGGTTCTTTTTAGTGACGCTGCAAAGACACGATTGCGTATACTTTATGAGTCCTATCAATTGCCGTTACGATTATTACTGATTGGGCTGCCTTTAACGGTGCTTTTTGGGGCTATATTTGCTTATTGGTTATTACCGATCACTTGGGTTGGAGCTACTTTACTTGCCGTGATCATTGCGCCTACCGATGCCGCTTTGTGTAAAGGATTTTTGACAGAAAAGCGGGTGCCAATAAGGTTGAGGGAAGCGACTAACGTAGAAAGTGGCTTAAATGATGGATTATGTGTACCGCTTTTTTTATTTATGTTGGGAATTTTCGTAAATCATGAGAGTGCCGAATTATCAACGTTATCTTGGTTGTTTTTCAGAGAGTTAAGCATTGCTTGTGTGATCGCAATCACGGTGACGTGGCTTTCAATTTTGCTAATAAAAAAGGCTAAGCATCACCATTTTTTTGCGACGACGACAAGCCCTTTTTTGTTTGTTGGTGTTGCATTACTTGTTTTTTCACTGGCACAAGCACTACATGGTAGTGGTTTTATCGCCGCTTTTGTAAGTGGTTTGCTATTTGACCGCTTTTATGATGATGAGGTGAAAGATCAATTGATTGAAGAGAGTGAGCATTTAGCCGATTTTGCGACATTATTAATATGGACGTTATTTGGTATTGTATGCACTTCACTGTTGAGCAATGGGGTCAATGTTGATGCGATGGTGTTTGCTGTGTTAGCAATTTCAGTGGTCAGGATACTTCCAGTAATGCTGAGCTTGCTGCACAGTGATACTACGATACATGAACGGCTCACGTTAGCGTGGTTTGGTCCTAAAGGGTTGGCAACCGTGGTTTTTACCCTAATGTTATTATCAGTAATGACAGGAGAGGAAGGAGCGCTAATTACTGAAGTCGCCATCTACAGTGTTTTACTGAGCATTTTCGTACACGGTATATCTACTCGGCCGGTTTCTTTGAGTTTTAAAGGATTGGAGTAAGTACTCAAAACGTCATGTAAATGAAATAAAAAAGTCATTATACGTCCCTAAAATGAGCATCGATTTTTAATTGCATAAGACTAATTTGCTCATACGTTACGGGAAGACCATGAAAAAGAAACTAATAACATTAGCAGTATCTGCTGTTTTACTCACTGCATGCAACGATGATACTAAAACGGTTGAAGTGATCAAAGAAGTAGAAAAAGAGGTTATAAAAGAAGTTGCACCCACACCAGTAACGTCAGTGAAAAATGTAATTTTAATGATAGGTGACGGCATGGGTGCACAGCAAGTTGGTTTACTGGAAGAGTATGCTCGCCGAGCACCAAATTCGACTTATAACGCTCGTGGAAATCAAACGGCTTTATCCAAGTTAGCAGACGCAGGACACATGGGGCTTTCATTAAATGCTCCGCATGGGGAAAACGGCATGTTAGTGACAGACTCGGCTTGTTCCGCGACGCAATTGGCAACGGGTATGGCTGCTGGCTCTGAAATGATCGGTCTTGATGAGCAAGGTAACATTGTAGAAACTATTTTAGAAAAAGCGAAAAAAGCGGGTAAAGCAACAGGCCTGGTCTCAGATACACGTATTACTCATGCTACGCCAGCTGCATTTGCAGCGCACCAACCACATCGCTCTATGGAACCTGAGATTGCTGAACAACTCGTAAATACCGGTATGGTTGATGTATTATTATCGGGCGGAGCGCGAGTCTTTATTCCATCAGATATTAAAACAGATGAAGCAGATCAAAAAGTACTTGCTGATTTGGGGATGCCAGCGAGCGTATACAAAAAGTCGAAACGCAATGATGATAAAAATATTGTATTAGCTGCGAAAGAGCAATATGGATACGCATTGGCTTTTGACAAAGCACAGTTGCAAAATAGTGATGCAGATAAGTTATTGGGCTTATTTGCAAATTCAGGTATGGATGATGGCATTGCATATAAAGCATGTCAGGCAAATAACAGTTGTACTCAGCCATCATTAAAAGAAATGACCGTTAAAGCATTGGATATTTTATCTAAAGATGAAGATGGATTTTTCTTAATGATTGAAGGTGGGCAAATAGATTGGGCTGGGCATGCAAACGATGCTGGCTGGATGCTTAATGAGCTTTTAAAGTTTGATGAAGCCGTTGAAGCTGTGCATGAGTGGGTCAAAGATCGTAATGATACATTAGTGGTGGTGACCGCAGATCATGAAACGGGGAGCTTTGGATTCAGTTATTCAAATGTTAATAAACCTGAACCGGTTTCTCTCCCGGGAGATGGTATGAATAATCGAGATTACAAGCCTAATTTTAATTTTGGATCTTTAAATATTCTGGATAATTTATACGAACAAAAAGGTACATTCTTCGATGTGATGGGTGCCGTTAATGCCGATACCGATTATAGTAATAGCACAGATGTACAGTGGCAAAAAGCCATAGAAGAATTGACACCATATACAGTCACATTAGAGCAAGCTGATAAAATTGATGAGTCGTATAAAGTAGGGGCTGATGATAAACCACTTCCTTATTTTAATGATTTTTCAGAGTTCTACGTATACGGTGGTGAAGATTTTACAGGTAAAATAGCGCGCGCAGTGGCGAGTCAGCAAAATGTTGTGTGGGGAACTGGTACGCATACAGCAGCACCAGTCCCTGTTTATGCTTTTGGTCCAGAAGGCGTCACTAAGCAGTTTTCTACTTTACAACATCATGTTGATATTTCTAATAAAATGATGGCTGCGTTAGAACTTAAATAAAATATTAAAATAGTATTTTTTGAACAATTATCTAGAAAATCAATAATTGTTTAATGTTTTCTGGTTATATTTAAACCTCATTTTATAGGGAGTTTTTATGAGGTTTAAATTTACATTTTTATTCTTGCTTTTATCTAGCCAAATTAATGCTAATAATAACGAATATATAATTGAAGGCGTTGATGAGTTAGATCAAGAAATAAATCAGAAAGTTAAAGTTGAAAATAAAAATGGAAAGATTTTATATCAAGGTGATATATTGGTTTCCGGTGTTAATATTAGAGATGTATTTGATATATCCCCTATGGCTATAGTAAAACCTAGCAATTATAGGTGGCGTAACGGAGATGATTCAATTGCTTATTTTCGATTTAACGAATTAGATTTTCGGCAGAGGCAGGCAGTATATCACGCAATGTCAGTTGTTGAACGCTCTTCAGGAGTACGTTTCAAAGAGTCTCAATCAGAAAAGGATATCATCGAAATAGTTAAAAGTGGTGATAGTGAGTGCTATTCGCAAGTAGGTAAAGTAGGTGGGATACAAGAACTCGGGTTGGGTAATGGTTGCTTTACAAGTGGTATTATCATCCATGAATTATTACATGCGCTAGGTTTTTGGCATGAGCAATCTCGTTCGGATAGAGATAACCACATTTTGATACATTGGGACAACATTACAGAAGAAAAAAAGCATAATTTTAATAAACAAGTTGGTAGTAATGTTGGCAACTATGATTACAAGTCTATCATGCATTATTCGAACTATAGCTGGGCGATAGATAAAACCAAACCAACTATAACAGTAATAAACGATCCCAACCTAGTTTTAGGTAGCAACTCTTTAAGTAGTGCAGATATTAGCACTTTACAGAATATGTATGGTATTACGCCGAAGCTACGAGCAAGTTCCGGTCAATGTGGAGGGAACTACGATTTATATTGGAGTATGCCAAAACAAGGGGGTTACTATGAATATTATGCGGAAATTTACTTAGATAATGAGTTCAATAGAGATAGTGACTTTAGATTTGGAGAGACATCAATAAAAATCTATTCTAATAGCAGTGTCAAAGTAAGGTTATGTGAATCTGTTCAGGGGTATTGTGGCCCCTTTAGTAATACAGTGTACTTGCCAAGAGATACATCAGATGATTGCGATAGAGGGCCAAGAGATTAGCGTTCTCTCAGCTACTTATTGAGTAATTTAACAAATGCATCTAGGGGCATGGGTTTAGCGTAATAAAACCCTTGCCCAAAATCACAGCCTGCTTGCAGTAACAATTGATGTTGAGTAGCTGTTTCAATCCCCTCTGCAATCACTTTTAAGCCCAATTGATGAGCCATCATTATCATCGCTTCACACAAAGCTAAATCGTCGGCACTGTTGGCAATTCCATCCACAAAGCGTTTGTCAATTTTAATGAAATCGGTATCCATCTGCTTCAAATAGGCGAGCGAGGAATAGCCAGTACCAAAGTCATCCAGTGCTAAAGCGAACCCTTGCTTAGTTAAAGCGGCTAGCCGCTGTTGGGTACGAGGCAGTGCATTCATCATTAGACCCTCGGTGATTTCAATAACGAACTGCTCAGCGGTTAATCCTTTGGCATTGAGTTGTTGATGCCAATTATTGAGGGTACTGTGCTTTGCCGTAAATTGAACCGGTGATACATTGATACTGAGCTGTACCTGATGACCTAATTGATTAAGGGTGCAGAGCGTATCGCATGCACTATTGAATATAAATTCGCCCATACCGTGTATTAACTGAGTCTCTTCAGCCAAAGGAATAAATAGAGCTGGGCTGACGATGCCTTTATCAGGATGAAGCCAGCGGATCAGGGCTTCAGCTTTAACAATGGATTGGTCCGTCATTTTTACAATTGGTTGGTAATATAAAGCAAACTGCTGTTGAGCTAATGCGACCCGTAAATCTTTCAAAAGCGCCATTCGGTGCTCTGCTTGTTCACGCATTTGTGCACTGAAAAATGCAAATCCGTTTCGACCATGTTGTTTTGCTTCATACATAGCTTGATCAGCAGCTTTGAGTAGTAATTCACTGCTGTCACCATCACTGGGAGCATGTGCAATGCCAATACTTGCGCTAATATGGCACTGCTCATTGTCAATTTGAATACTGGGCTTTAGTTGGGCGAGTACGGCGTTTGCTAATTTAGTTAATGCGGTGGTGTGATTGGTGTTTGTGACCAGTACAAATTCATCGCCGCCAATTCGAGAGATCAAACTACAAGAAGGTGTTAATGCTGTTAATCGATTGGCAACCTCAGTTAATAATTTATCGCCGAAATAATGGCCTAGAGTGTCATTTATGTCTTTAAAGTGGTCCAAATCGAGTAAGAGTATTCCGACTTTTACTGCGGTATTTTCCAGCTGAATTTTTAAGTGTCGTTTTAGTTCTCTGCGGTTCGCAAGCTCGGTGAGTTGGTCAAAGTGAGCTTGACGCCAGATTAATTCATCTTTGCGTTTGCGATCAGTAATATCTGTGAAAATAGCAACGCGACGATACGCTTCGTTATATTGATTATACACGGTATTGATTGTTAACCATTCGGTGTAAAGCTCACCATCTTTACGGCGATTAATTATCTCGCCTTGCCAATATCCTTGCTCACATAATTGTTGCCACATTTGTGTATAAAAGTGTTTGTCATGCTTACCAGAACTTAAAATACTGGTTGCTTTACCGAGGGCTTCTTCTCTTTTAAACCCTGTTACTTGGCTAAATGCTGGATTAGTGTCAAGAATAAAACCATTTGCGTCAGTGATAACCATACACTCGCTGCTGTTATTATAAACAAGCGCAGCCAAGCTAATTGCTTCTTCGTGCTCTTTTCGCTGACTAATATCTCTTATCACTAAAATAGCCTGTTGGTGCTCACTTATGTGATTAATTCTGCACTCATAAATATGCTGTATGTTATCTGTATTTAAATGTGAAAACTCAAGTTGACTGTAAGGTTGCTCTTCTAATAACGCAAGTTGTGCCATGATGCGTTTAAAAACATGCTCGGGAAATATCACGTCAATTGAGGACGCTGATTTTGAAAATGGACCATGAGACATTAAAATCTCTCCGTCCTTATTTACTCGTAAGTAACTGTCTGGTAATGCAGTGAGCAAAGCGATTAATTCAGCATGTTTGTGAGTGAGTGCTTGCTCTGCATTGAGTCTTGTATACGCCATGTGCTCAAATTGTTGTGTGATCACATAAAACTCAGGACTCGACTGTTTGTTTTCCCATTGAGCTATTTCACCTTTTGTTACTTGTGCTATCGCATCTTGAAGGGCTTTGAAAGGTTGTAGTAACACTCGGTTGAGTTGCCATTTAGCCTGCCAAATTATCAATAAAATAGCCAATATGAAGAGTATTAGTGTGGTTGCAACTTTACTATTAGCTCGATTTACTGCATCCTCAAATGGCAGTGAAAAGTGGATATATAAGCTCGTTAAGGGTTTACTTTGCTCAAGAGGAAGCTGCAAATATATTCTACTTTGGTCATTGCCATCTTTTAATACCTGTGCAGTATCCAAAGTGCTAGGCCAGAACTCTTTTAAGGGCCGGCCGAGTTGCGCTGGTTGAAACGGGTAGTGGGCAATAACATTATGTTGTGCATCACTTATCATAACCTCACTGTCAACGGGTAAAGAAAGCTTTGCAAGTGCATGACTCCACTTAGTGAGGGATTGAGCGACGACGATGGTGTGCCGAATATTATTATTTTCATCAATAACAGGTATCGCAAAGTTAACCGTGGCTTTGTTTAGTGATCTATCATGTTGAAATTGCCCGACAGTAAAACGTTTTGTTTTATTCGCTTCTTGAAAGTATTTTCGGTCGCTGATATTGATTGGTTTTACGTTACTGACTATGGTGCACAACACATTCCCTTCTGGGGATACTATGCCAATATTTGCAATTCTTGAAGAGAGGGTTTGTGCATATCGTAAAATTGAAGGGCATTGCTCGGATATTGTGGTATTCAATTCTGGATGACGGGCGAGCTGGGAGAGTAGTGCTTTTGTTTCGCTAATGTCATTTTGTTGTACCGCGGCAATATGCTCCGCTAATAATATCGCTTTAAACTCACTTTGCTGTAGTATTTCTGAATGTTCTTCAAGTAATTGGGCTAAAATCACCAAAAGTCCAGGTACACAGATCACGATGAGTAATCGATAAAATCGGTACGGTATTGATAAATTTGAAATAATCATGCCTGTGAGTAATTTAATTTTGGTGTAATATAATACAAAGATTTAAGGAGAATGAGCAAATAAATCCGCACTAAGAATAGGGGAATATAGAATTTAATCTCGCTTTTGTGCTGTAACAGAGGTTTGAAACCACACCAAATTTATTATTTTCAAGGTTTTATTATTTTGTAATTTTTTTGTTATCTGAAAACAATTTCTTATGCTTCCCACTTTTTCCCACCGAATTCATACACTTTCAGCAAAGCCGCATTTTTTCTGGGTTTTTAGCGCTTTACCAAAGAGCCTTTTGCTTGACAAAAACAGCTGTCAAGCCCTAAACTAACCTATCGTGGTAAAAAGTGGTTTTTAGTGGATCAAATTGGATCTTAGAGCAAAATAAAGGTCCACGGTAGGGGCAAGATGTTTAAAGGTGCGAGTTCACTGAGTTTGGACGATAAAGGCAGATTTGCGGTACCTACGAAGTATCGACAAATGCTTATGTCCGAAGAGCAGGGTTCACTTATTTGCACTATTGCTATCAATGAGCCTTGTTTGTGGCTGTATCCAATGAGTGAGTGGTATGAAATAGAAGCTCGCTTACAAAAACTTTCCAATATGAATCCTAGAGCGAGACGTTTACAACGTATGCTGCTGGGCCACGCAACTGAATATCAATTAGACAAAAATGGTCGGGTTTTGCTAGCGCCTTCTTTGCGTACGCACGCAGGGTTGAATAAAAAGGTCATGCTGGTAGGGCTATTAAACAAGTTTGAAATTTGGGATGAAGAACGATGGCATCAACAGATGCAACTTGATACTGATATTGAACGCAGTGGAGAGTTTGAGTCTAACTCCGAATTTGATAATTTTTCGCTGTAAGAATAAAAAGGCAAAATTTGAGCATGACAGCACAATTTCAACATGTATCAGTGTTAATGCAAGAAACTCTTGATGCACTCGCAATTGATCCAAATGGTACTTACATAGATGGTACATTCGGTCGAGGCGGACATTCAGGCCAAATACTGGCACGTTTGGGGGAACAAGGGTGCTTGCAAGCAATAGACCAAGACCCACAAGCGATTGCGGCTGCAGAGAAGTTTGCTAACGACCCCCGATTTGCGATTGCTCATACTCGGTTTTCAAATATAAATGATGTGGCTGAAAAAGCTGATTTACTAGGCAAAGTGGATGGAATTTTATTAGATATTGGAGTCTCATCTCCCCAGTTAGATGATGCAGATCGAGGGTTTAGTTTTATGAAAGACGGGCCACTTGATATGAGAATGGATCCAACCTCGGGACGAAGCGCAGCACAGTGGTTAGCAGAAGCAGAACTTGAAGACATTACTTTTGTGATAAAAAAGTATGGTGAAGAGAAGTTTGGACGAAGAATCGCCCATAAAATTATTGAAACGCGTGATGAAACTCCAATTTTAACGACAAAGCAATTGGCAGACTTGGTGGATGAGGCGGTGCCGGTTAAAGATAAACATAAACATCCAGCTACGCGCACGTTCCAAGCTATCCGTATTTATATTAATAGTGAATTGGAAGAGATTCAAACGGCATTACAGGCGTCTCTTGATGTGCTCAAACCGGGCGGGAGACTGGTTGTGATTTCATTCCACTCACTAGAAGATCGTATTGTTAAACAATTTATTAAAAAGCAAAGTAAAGGAGAGGCTTTACCTAGAGGGTTACCTTTGACTGATGCTCAATTAAAACAAAATTTAACTTTAAAAGCGCTTGGTAAAGCAATTAAACCCAGTGCAGAAGAAATTAGTGAGAACCCAAGGTCTCGTAGTTCGGTACTAAGGGTGGCGCAAAAGCTGTAATGAGTAAAGTGGTAGATAGGCAGCCAAAACTTTTTTCTGAGATGCTTTTTAGCTTATTTTCGAACAAGCTAACTTTACTGCTGCTGCTATTAACTTTTGTATCGGCATTGGCTGTTGTGCAAGTAACACATTTTGCTAGGCAGCAATTAATAGATCAAGATGTTTTGTTGCAACAGCGGGATGAGCTTGACCTACAATGGCGGTACCTGCTGGTTGAAGAAGAGTTTTATTCTCAACATGCTCGCATTGAAGAAATAGCTAAAACCCAGTTAAAAATGAAGCGGCCAACCAGTAAAGATGAACAAGTTGTGGTATTGCAATGATGAAGCCTAAAAATACATCCGTAAATTTGATAACTTGGCGCTTTGCGCTGGTGTGTGTTGTTTTGGTTTTGGTGTTTATTACTTTAATGGCAAGAGCGGCTTATTTACAAGTAATTGAACCCGATAAAGCGCGAGCTGAAAATGCCAAACGTACGGTACGTGTTGAAAAACTCACCGTGCAGCGAGGTATGATTTTTGATCGTAATGGTAAAGAGTTAGCAGTCAGTGTACCTGTTGTGAGCGTTTATGCGGATCCATTAGCGTTAGATAAATCGATCGCAAAGAAAGTACTTAGAGCAGCACGTAAAAAAGGTGAAGACCATAAAGCGTTAGCACTTGATGAAGCCACCTTATCATTTAGAAAGCAGCAGTGGTATGAACAAGATTTACGCTGGCGAGAGCTGGCTGATGTACTTCAGATTGCGAATGATAAAGTCGACACACGTTTACGTGACAATACCAGCCGGCGTTTTGTGTACTTAAAACGTCAAGTGACCCCCGCAGTTGCCAATTATATTCGCCAACTTAAATTACCAGGCATTCATTTACTTGACGAATCAAAGCGCTTTTACCCGAGTGGTGAAGTTACAGCCCATATTTTAGGTTTTACCAATATTGATGGTATTGGGATTGAAGGTGTAGAAAAACTGTTTGAAAATGCATTAACGGGCGCGGAAGGGCAGCGTACTATTCGTAAAGATGCGCAAGGCCGAGAAGTGCAAGTTTTATCAGAAGAGCAACGTGTAGAACCTGAAAGTATTGAGTTGAGTATTGATTTGCGAATTCAAGCAATTGCTTATAAAGCACTAAAGAGTGCAGTGCTTAGTTATAAGGCGACTTCAGGTTCAGCCATGGTTGTTGATGTAACAACGGGTGAAGTGCTTGCTATGGTTAATAGCCCAAGCTTTAATCCCAATGACATGCGAGATGCGGCTCCTTATAAGCGCAGAAACCGAGCAATAACCGATTTATTTGAGCCAGGTTCGACCTTAAAGCCATTGGCAATACTTGCGGGGCTCGATTATGGCGCGATAGCAATGGATGATACCGTAAATACATATCCAGGGTGGATGCGTTTAGGTGGCAGTCTTGTAAAAGATACGCGTAACCACGGTGAAATGTCATTAAGAGAGATCTTAAAAGTATCATCTAATATGGGGGTTGCAAAAATTAGTCAAATGTTACCTAAAGAATACTTAGTCGGATTATATCAAAAGGTAGGGTTTGGTCAGGATACGGGCACGTTGATGGTGGGCGAGAGTAGTGGACTGTTTTACCCAAATCGCCGTTGGTCTGATTTTGAAATTGCCACGTTAGCATACGGTTATGCGGTATCTGCAAGTACCGCACAAATTGCGCGTTTATACGCTACATTCGGTGCCGGAGGTGTTTCTCGCCCTTTAACCATATTGAAACAACACAAGCCACAACAGGGGCAGCGAGTATTTAAAGAAGAAGATGTAAAAGCCGTTGTTACAATGATGGAATCAGTATTTGAAAAAGGTGGCACGGCGGCCAATGTAACTGTTGATGGTTATCGAGCCGCGGGGAAAACAGGCACGTCTAAAAAAGCAGTCGCAGGTGGGTATGGTGATGAGTATGTTGGCTACTTCGCAGGTGTAGCGCCAGTCAGCGATCCTCGCTTGGCTGTTGTGGTGATGGTGAATGAGCCTGGAGATGACATTTATTACGGAGGCCAAACTTCAGGGCCTGCATTTGCTGAAATTATGTCTAACTCGCTACGTATTCTCAATGTTGCTCCAGATAAAGAACGTGTGGCGTATGTGGCGGAGTTAAAAAATGATGCGTAATTTAACGACTGTGCTTAATAATTTTTGTTTTGAGGGGCCTCCAATTATGATTCGTGATTTGCGAATTGATAGCAGGGAGGTCGATGCTGGCGATGCATTTATTGCGTTACGAGGCCATGAACAAAATGGTGAAGACTATATCGAAGCTGCACTACACCAGGGGGCGCATTGTGTTCTGGTTGATAGCAGTTGTGATGTATTAAGGCATGATAAGCGGGTTGTTCGTATCACCGCACTCAAGGATAACATAGCTCAAATAGCCGCTGATTTTTACGGTAAGCCCAGTGAACGCGTTAAATTAATTGGTGTAACTGGCACGAATGGAAAGTCAACGACGACCGCGATGATAGCCAGTTTAGCCCAATGCTGCGATGTAAAATCGGCAGTTATTGGTACTTTGGGTTATGGGGATATTGAATGTTTAACTCCACTTGCTAACACAACTCCATCTCATATTGACTTACAACGGATTCTCGCCAAATTGAGTGAGAATAATAAATTGGTTGCGATGGAGGTTTCTTCGCACGGATTGGCACAAAATAGGGTTGCTAGTAGCCATTTTGAAGTTGCTGTTTTTACCAATTTGTCTCGTGATCATTTAGATTATCATGGCTCGATGCAGGCGTATGCTGATGCGAAACTGACACTTTTTCAGCAATGCCAACCGAAAATATGTGTGATAAATGCGGATGATGCATTTGCTCAGCAGTGGCTGAAAGAACACGAATTCAAAAACTTGGTGGTGTTTGGAGAAAAGCGTAAATCACATATATTCTCTCATTATGTGTGGTTTGATGATGTTATTTACTCACAATTTGGTATACAAGCCACAATAACGTCCAGTTGGGGTTGTGGCGTTATAAAACTTCCGTTATTTGGGTTATTTAATTTATATAACCTCGTCGCGTCTTTGGCTGCACTGTTGGCTCAAGGTTATGACTTTGAAATGTTGCTTAATGCAGCATCTACATTACAGCCTGTACCTGGACGGATGGAAGCGGTGTTTACTGAAGGTAAACCGACATGCGTGGTGGATTATGCCCATACACCAGATGCTTTAGCTTTGGCATTACAAGCGTTACAACAGCATGTACCTGGTAATGTGGTGTGCGTGTTTGGATGTGGTGGAGACAGAGATCGAGGCAAACGCGCTTTAATGGCAAAAGCCGCAGAACAATATGCTAATAAAGTCATTATTACCAGCGACAATCCGCGCAGTGAAAACCCCGAACAAATCATCGCAGATGTTAAGGCTGGGCTCAGTCAACCTCAGTATGCTTATTGCCAGTCAGACCGAGCATTAGCCATACGTTATGCGATAGAGCAATCCACAAGTAGTAGCGTGGTGTTAATTGCAGGTAAAGGTCACGAAGATTACCAAATTATAGGAAAACAACGTTTTCCGTTTTGTGATAGACAATGGGCTAAAACAATTTTAAAAGGGGAAAGTGCGTGATCAAAGTGGATTTCACTTGGCTTGCTAATGTACTAAATGCCTCTTTCGATGGGGAAAACCGAGCTGTCGGTAATATAAACACAGACACAAGAACTATAACGAATAATGATGTATTTTTGGCGCTAAGAGGTCCTAATTTTGATGGGCACAAATTTGTTCGTCAAGCACAAGAAAAAGGTGCGATTGCAGTAATTGTTGATACATTAACTGAATGTGATATTCCTCAGTTTGTGGTCCAAGATACACGCTTGGCGTTGGGGGAGCTAGGCAAGGCAGTTATGAGTCAGGTTGCTCCAAAAACTATCGCAATTACAGGTAGTGTTGGTAAAACGACGGTAAAGGAAATGTGCGCGGCAGTGTTATCACGACGTGGTAATGTGCTAGCAACTGCGGGCAATTTCAATAATGATATTGGCGTACCGCTTACACTGTTGAGACTTAATGAGGCGCACGAATATGCCGTTATTGAACTCGGTGCAAACCACATTGGTGAAATTGCTTATACCACTGCATTAACGCAGCCCGATGTAGCTGTAGTTTGTAATGTTGCACCAGCACACATTGAAGGGTTTGGCTCCATCGAAGGTGTTGGCCAAGCTAAAGGCGAAATTTATTCGGGATTAAAATCACATGGTGTTGCGGTCATTAATTGTGACAGTGAGTTTGCATCTATGTGGCAAGACTCCATTGTGGGTAAAGAACAAGTTCGCTTTTCGTTATCGGAACAGCTTGATGTTTGGGTTGAAGATGTGATGCTTGATAATATGGCCCATGCTAGCTTTTTGCTGTGCTCGCCAACTGACAAAGTGTCAGTAACCTTACCATTACCTGGAGAGCATAATGTGATGAATGCAGTTATTTGTGCTGCATTAACTATGCAATTAGGAGCGAGCTTAAGCGATATTGCTGAAGGTATTTCGCATATGAACGCACCAAAAGGGCGAGTTAACTTAATAAAAGTTCACGAGACATTAACCGTTATTGACGATACATATAATGCTAATGTGCACTCAGTCAAAGCTGCTATTGATTTATTAGCGAAAATGCCGGGGTATCACATTTTTGCTTTGGGGGACATGGGAGAACTCGGTGAGCAATCCCGTGAATATCACGAAGAAGTGGGCGTGTATGCACAACAAAAAGGTATAAATGAGTTATTGACTTTAGGGGTGTTAAGTCGTTATGCCAGCGATGTTTTTGAAGATAATGGCAAACATTTCTCAACCCGAGAGCATTTATTACAAGCGGTAAAGCATAGTCTTGCTACACGGCAAGAGCATTGCACTGTGGTCGTGAAAGGATCGCGCAGTTCTCGTATGGAATTATTGGTAGCAGAATTAGTCGACAGTGGCCGTAAAACAGGCACTGATGGAGCATCAGTATGTTAGTTTGGTTAGCTGAATATTTAACGCAGTACTACAGTGGTTTTAATGTTTTTTCTTATTTAACGTTACGCGCGATACTAGGGATTTTAACGGCGTTATTTATTTCATTGTATTTTGGCCCTAAATTAATTCGGGCATTACAACGGATGCAAATAGGGCAAACAGTTCGTGATGATGGACCTGAATCTCACTTATCTAAATCAGGTACTCCTACTATGGGCGGGTTGTTAATATTAGCCGCTATTTTTATTAGTACGTTAATGTGGGGAGATTTAGATAACAAATATGTGTGGGTGACGCTTTTTGTCGTGGGGAGTTTGGGGATTGTTGGCTTTGTAGATGATTATCGTAAGGTGATCCGAAAAGACAGCAAAGGGCTGATAGCTCGATGGAAATACTTTTGGCAATCAGTGATCGCTATTAGTGTGGCAAGTTTTATGTATTTCACCTCAAACTCAGCTGCTGAAACCGTACTGGTCGTGCCATTTTTAAAAGATGTCATGCCTCAATTAGGCTTATTCTATTTAGTGATGAGTTACTTTGTTATTGTGGGAACATCGAACGCGGTTAATTTAACCGACGGTTTAGATGGGTTAGCTATTGTGCCGACAATATTAGTCGCAGCTGCGCTAGCCATCATCGCTTACGTAACTGGTAACGTGAATTTTTCAAATTACCTCCATATTCCTCATATACCATTGGCATCAGAACTTGTTGTAGTGTGTACCGCTATTGTTGGAGCCGGTTTGGGCTTTTTATGGTTTAACACCTACCCAGCACAGGTGTTTATGGGCGATGTTGGTTCATTGGCCTTAGGTGGTGCTCTTGGGATTATAGCCATTTTAGTTCGTCAAGAGTTAGTGTTGCTCATCATGGGCGGCGTATTTGTTATGGAGGCATTGTCGGTTATTTTACAAGTCGGCTCATATAAATTACGGGGACAGCGTATTTTTAGAATGGCACCAATTCATCATCATTACGAGCTTAAAGGTTGGCCTGAGCCTCGGGTGATTGTGCGGTTTTGGATTATCTCAATAATTTTAGTTTTAGCTGGTTTAGCAACTTTAAAGATTCGATAGATGCAATATTTAGATGAACTGAAAGACAAAAAAATAACAGTGCTTGGACTCGGTGTTACTGGTCTGGGCATTGTGCGCTTTCTGTTGTCGCATCAAGTCACACCAAAAGTCGTTGATAGCTGTGCAGTCCCCGTTGGGGCTGATTGGTTAGCAGACAATGCACCTGAATGTGAAGCTGTATTTGGACCACTGGCAGAAGCAGGTCTGTCTTATGCAGACATGGTGATAATTAGCCCCGGTATAGCTTTGTATGAAAGTAGTGTCGCGCATGCGATTGCTGCTGGTGTCGAAGTTATTGGTGATATTGAACTATTTGCTCGATTGAATAACACCCCTGTTGTCGCTGTGACTGGTTCAAATGGTAAGTCTACGGTTGTTAGTCTAGCGGCTGAGGTATTTAAAGCAGCAGGTTTACACGTTGGCTTAGGTGGTAATATTGGTACATCGGTTTTGGCTCTATTAGATACGACATATGATGTGGTTGTCTTGGAGTTATCTAGCTTTCAACTGGAAACCACTGCTAGTTTAGAGTGTCGTTCGGCCATGATACTTAATGTGACTGAAGATCATATGGATAGGTACCCAAACTTTGCTGGGTATTGTGCGGCTAAACAGCGAATTTATAAGCATGTCGAGCATGTGGTATTTAATGCGGATGATACTCTTACACTTTCAAATGATCATAAAGGCACCAGCGTTTCAATAGACGGTGGTGACTATAGTATTGCAACGGTTAATGGGGTCGCGCAATTTTCTGCTCACGGTAAAACCTTGTTACCTGTTAGCACATTAAATATGTTAGGTCGACATAATCAATTTAATGCACTTGCTGTATTGGCATTATTGGCACCGTTTAATTTATCAATGAACGCTTTTGCATCTGCTTTTAGTACATTTAAAGGGTTAGAGCACCGCTGCCAGCTAGTGACGGAGTATAACGGTGTTCGCTATTTTAATGATTCAAAAGCAACCAACGTGGGCGCAACAGTCGCAGCACTTGAAAGTTTGCATAATGAGCAAGGAAAGATTTTATTGATCCTAGGTGGAGATGCCAAAGGCGCCGACCTGCAACCTCTTATGGCACCGTTACAGAAGTACTGCAAAGCGATCTTTTGTTTTGGTAAAGATGGTGCGCAGTTTTTGAGGTTACATGAACAGGCGAATTTGGTCAGTGGTTTAGATGAAGCGGTTCATAAAGCGTCATCTATTGCAAGTGATGGCGATAGCATATTACTGGCGCCAGCATGTGCCAGTATTGATATGTATCCAAATTATATGATGCGTGGCGAAGCATTTTGTAAACTCGTGATGGAGCTTGACGTATGAGCAGACTGTCACAACTCAAATTAGCTTTAACACCGCGTCAATCAGATGCTTTGTTTGATGTGCCGTTGTTTTATAGCATGTTGTGTCTCATAGGTGTGGGTTTTGTTATGGTAACAAGTGCATCAATGCCAGTAGCAGAGCGCCTTTTCAATAACCCTTACCATATTAGTATTCGACATGGCGTGTTTTTGGGAATGGGGCTTTTTTTATTCTGGGCTACAACCAGTGCACCAATGACGTGGTGGAAGCGTTGTAATCCATACTTGTTATTACTTGGGTTGGGCTTATTGGTACTCGTTTTATTAGTAGGCCGGGAAGTGAATGGTTCTAAACGCTGGATCCCAGTTGGACCTGTTGGAGTACAAGCAGCTGAATTAGCTAAGCTCTTTTTTTTCAGTTATATAGCAGGTTACTTAGTCCGAAAAAAAGAAGAAGTACAAGAGAACTTAAAGGGGTTTGCAAAGCCAATAGCTGTTTTTGCTGTATATGCTTTTTTAATTTTAATGCAGCCAGACTTAGGAACTGTGGTCGTGATGTTTGTGACGACAGTTGGTTTGCTTTTTTTAGCTGGCGCAAAATTATGGCAGTTTTTTGCATTGATATTAACCGGTGTTTTTTTAGTTGTTTTATTGATCATTTTTGAGCCTTATCGTATGGCGAGAGTGGTGGGGTTTTTAGAGCCATGGGATGATCCATTTGGCAAAGGCTACCAACTTGTTCAATCTTTAATGGCGTACGGGCAAGGTGGATGGTTTGGTCAAGGGTTAGGAAATAGCGTACAAAAATTACAATACTTACCTGAAGCACATAACGATTTCATTTTTGCAGTGATAGCAGAAGAGTTAGGATTTATCGGCGTTGTTAGTATTATCTTACTATTGGGTTGTCTTGTGTTTAGGGCCTTATTGATTGGTCAGAAAGCCTTAAAGCACGACAAAGAATATGAAGGCTACTTTGCATTAGCTATTGGGATTTGGTTTGCATTTCAAACCATGGTTAATATCGGAGCGAGTGCCGGTATTTTGCCAACAAAAGGGTTAACGTTACCATTTGTATCTTATGGAGGCTCTAGCTTGCTAGTGATGGTGGTTGCTGCCGGTGTTTTGCAACGAGTGGACTTTGAAACGAAAATGTCGACTAAGCAAGCGACGTCCAGAGGGAATAAACGATGAGTAAACGCTTATTGGTGGTTGCTGGTGGTACAGGAGGTCATATATTCCCTGGTATTGCTGTTGCAAATGAACTTAAATCTCAAGGTTGGGAAGTCTCTTGGATAGGAACGGCGGATCGCATGGAATCTGAGGTAGTACCTAAGCATGGGATTGACATTGATTTTATTCGTGTTCAAGGTTTGCGCGGCAATGGAGTTAAACGATTAATTAAAGCCCCATTTTTGGTGATAAAAGCAGTTCTTGATGCACGTAAGGTAATAAAAGCTCGCCGACCAGATGTGGTACTCGCGATGGGGGGATATGTAACGGGTCCTGTTGGTATTGCTGCTAGGTCTTTAGCTGTGCCATTGGTAATTCATGAGCAAAATGCAGTTGCAGGGTTAAGTAACCGACTGTTAGCAAAAATTGCTAATGTTGTGCTGAGTGCCTTTCCAAGTGCGTTTAAAACAGCGCAGAGTAAGGTGGTAGGGAACCCAGTTAGGGCCTCGGTTTCGCAGTTACAACCAAAACAAACGGCGCAACAGATTAACTGTTTAGTTATGGGGGGCTCATTAGGTGCGAAAGTCTTAAACGATACTTTGCCTGATGTTTTCGCGAAGTTACAAACAAAAACTGAGCTGCCTTTATTGGTTAAACATCAAAGCGGGAAAGGTGAAAGTAGTGCATTGCAGTATCGCTATGATAATGCGGGTGTTACGGCTGAAGCCGTCGATTTTATTGATGATATAGATAAAGCTTATGAGTGGGCTGACATTGTAATCTGTCGCTCTGGTGCGTTAACGGTGAGTGAGGTTGCTGCCGCGGGTAAGATGGCGCTGTTTATTCCTTACCCGCATGCGGTTGATGACCATCAAACGGCTAATGCAAACTATTTAGTTAAAGGTGAAGCTGCGCTGATTATGCCGCAGTCCCAATTTGAATCTGCAGCGATTATCAAGATGTTGTTACCATTTATTTTACAGCCTCACTTGATTACCGAAGTAGCTAAAAAAGCCAAAAATCTAGCTGAATTAGATGCTACGCGTTCAGTAGCCCAAGAGTGTGTGCAACTAAGTCGTTAGTTTATGAAGTGATAACATGATTAAAGAGTATGTAGTGAAAGAATCAAGTAAACGCCGAGCTATGAGAAGAATTAACACCATTCATTTTATTGGAATTGGTGGTGCCGGTATGGGTGGAATAGCCGAAGTGCTTGCTTTTGAAGGTTATCGAATTACCGGCTCAGATATTGCTAACAACGCGATGACAGAGCGCTTAATTAAAGCTGGGGCCGAAGTTTTTATTGGTCATCATCAAAGTAATGTCAAGGATGCAGATGTTGTCGTTGTATCAACAGCCATTGATGTAACAAACCCAGAGATCGTGGCGGCTCAAGCTGCACGAATCCCCGTAGTTCGTAGAGCGGAAATGCTTGCTGAATTGATGCGTTTTCGCCATGGTATTGCCGTGGCTGGTACGCATGGAAAAACAACAACGACTAGTTTAATTGCCAGTATTTTTGCACAAGCCGAATTAGATCCGACATTTGTTATTGGTGGCTTGTTAAATAGTGCAGGAACGAATGCCAAATTAGGTAATAGTGATGTGCTCATTGCAGAAGCTGATGAAAGTGATGCGTCTTTTTTACATTTACAACCTATGGTATCGGTGGTCACGAACGTTGAAGCTGATCATATGGATACATATGGCGGGGATTTTGAGAAGTTAAAAGATACCTATGTTGAGTTTATTCATAACTTGCCCTTTCATGGTTTAGCAGTCGTTTGTATTGATTCAGAGGTTGCCTATGAACTTATTCCGCGATTTTCACGGCCAACAATTACATACGGTGAGTCTGAAATTGCTGATTACAAAATGGTGAATTTTACTCAAACTGTGAATAGTTGTGAGTTTAAAGTAGTGACGAAGCAAGGAGAATGCATTGATGTCGAGCTAAATATGCCGGGCAAGCATAATGCACTAAACGCTACTGCGGCAATAGCTGTGGCAAAAGATCATGGTATTGACAACGCGTTTATTTTGAAGGCATTAGCAGATTTTGAAGGTATAGGCCGACGTTTTCAGCATTATGGAGAATATGAGAATGAGCGCGGTAAAGTGATGCTAGTGGACGATTATGGACATCACCCATCGGAAGTTCAGGTTACGATTCAGGCTGCAAGAGCTGGGTGGAGTGATAAACGCTTGATTATGATATATCAGCCACATAGGTTTTCCCGTACCAGAGATTTATATGAAGATTTTGTACGAGTACTTGCTGACGTTGATCAGTTGATCTTATTGGACGTTTATAGCGCAGGAGAAAGTCCTATTGTCGGCGCTGATAGTAAAAGTTTATGCCGAAGTTTACGCCAAAGGGGCGTAGAGCCGATTCATGTATCGGATCATAATGAACTGGCCGGTGTACTGTCAGAAACTTTGGCTAATAATGACCTAGTTATTACTCAAGGTGCGGGTAATATTGGACAAATTGTCAAAAAGCTAGCGGCTACAAAGATGTCGATTAACATTTTAAAACAAGGTGATGCATGAAGCAGTTTGGTAAAGTAGCAGTTTTGCTGGGGGGAAATTCAGCAGAGCGCGAAGTATCATTAATGTCAGGAAAAGCCGTTTTAAATGGATTGTTAGCTGCCGGAGTGGATGCAGTTGCCTTTGATCCCGCACAACGTAATATTTTAGAGCTAAAAGCACTGAAAATAGATCGGGTATTCATTGCACTTCACGGCCGGGGTGGTGAAGATGGCACAATTCAGGGGGCATTGGAGTTTATGTCTTTGCCATATACAGGCAGTGGTGTGTTAGGTAGCGCGTTAGCGATGGATAAAGTGCGGAGTAAACACTTATTCAAAACAGCTCAGTTAAGTACGGCTGCATATACAGTAGTGAATGCTTCTGAAGGGTTTGATGCAAACGCGATTATGGCTGATTTTGGCAAAGTTATGGTTAAACCAAGTCATGAAGGATCAAGTATAGGAATGGCGCAAGCTAATACAGCACCGGAGCTGACACAAGCTTTAACAGCCGCATTTGACTATGATGATGAAGTATTAGTAGAGCAATGGATCACTGGTCGGGAGTTTACCGTTGCGATGCTCGGTAATGACGCATTACCTGTTATTGAAATGAAAACACCGCGTGGTTTCTACGATTACGAAGCTAAATACCAGGTAAATAGCACCGAGTATTATTGTCCTGCGAGTATGAGTGATGCCCACAGAGCGCAGCTCCAAATTATGGCGAAGCATGCATTTAAATTAGTCGGGGCTTCTGGTTGGGGGCGAGTGGATGCTATGCAAGATGAGAATGGTCAGTTTTACCTATTGGAGGTCAACACGGTTCCCGGAATGACGGAAAAATCATTGGTTCCTATGGCTGCGAAAGCACAAGGTGTGAGTTTTGAGCAATTAGTAGTTCGCATTTTGGAGCAAACGCTTTAATATGCGTGCGTTTTTCAAAAAAGCTAAATCCTTAAATCAAAGATTGAATTGGTCTTTGCTCTTCGGCTTAGGTTTTTTCACGGTGGTAATTTTCGGTTTAATTAAAAGTATGTACTGGGTTAGTGATTGGTTAGTCGCACATAAAGATGCACAGTTTAGGCAACTTACCGTATTAGGGCAGCCCAGTTATAGTAGTGAGCATGACATAGTTACCGCAATTAGGCGCGTGGATTTAAGTAGTTACTTTGAGTTAGATGTTAAAGCTGTACGGGAGTCTGTGTTGTCTCTACCTTGGGTGGCAAGTGTGTCTGTTCGTAAGCAATGGCCAGATCAATTGCAGGTTTATGTGGTGGAGCATAAACCAGTGGCAATATGGAACAGTGATTTATTGCTGAATGAAAGTGGTGATGTTTTTCAGGCACCAAGTGAAAGCTTAACAAGTATGTTGCCGCAACTATATGGACCTGAGGGCAGTGAAACGGAAGCATGGCATACTTTTTTACAATTAAAAGCCATGCTTGAAGTTAACCAATTCCACTTAGTCAGCCTTGCATTATCAGAGCGGTTTGCTTGGCAGCTGTGGTTAGAAAATGGCATTCGTCTAAATTTAGGTCGGGAAGAAAAAGCAAAACGAGTACAGCGTTTTATTGATGTTTACCCGAAAATGCACAAGCCTAACGGGGCTTTAATTGATGCTATTGATTTACGCTATGACACAGGGCTTGCGGTGAGCTGGAAATACCCGCTAATTGAAGAACAACAAAATAAGAGTAAAGCATGACGAAGTCAGCAGAAAGAAACTTAGTGATAGGGCTCGATGTTGGTACCTCTAAAGTAGTCGCAACAGTTGGAGAGATCACGGCAGATAATCAGCTCAGTATTGTGGGAGTGGGTAACCAAGTATCTCATGGTATGGATAAGGGTGGCGTGAATGATTTGAACTTAGTTTCTGAATCAATTCGCCGTGCAATTGATGAAGCCGAATTGATGGCAGATTGCCGAATAAGTTCTGTTTACTTAGGCATATCAGGCAAGCATATCCAATGCCAAAATGAAAGTGGTGTTGTTGCGATTAATAATTCTGAAGTAACAGACGATGATATTGCAAATGTCATTCATATAGCGCGATCAGTCCCAATTTCTGCAGAGCGGAAAATGTTACACTCTCTGCCGCAAGAATATAGCATTGATATGCAAGAGGGAATAAAGAATCCCTTGGGTATGAGTGGTGTACGTATGGAAGCCAAAGCACACATTATTACGTGTTCTAATGACATGGCAAAGAATATTGAAAAATGTGTTGAGCGATGTGGCTTAAATGTTGACCAACTGACCTTTAGTGCGCTGGCGTCATGTTATTCTGTGTTGACTGAAGATGAAAAAGAGCTTGGTGTGGCGGTTGTTGATATCGGTGGTGGTACGATGGATATCGCTATTTATCTTAATGGAGCTTTACGTCATTCGGCTGTTATCCCTGTTGCAGGTAATCAAGTTACGGGGGATATAGCTAAGATATTCCGAACCCCGATTTCCCATGCTGAATCATTAAAAGTGCAATATGCATGTGCAAGTAGCCAAATGGCCAGCAGTGAAGAGACAATTGAAGTTCCTAGTGTTGGTGGAAGACCTGCGCGTTTAATGTCGCGGCATACACTTTCTGAAGTTGTGGAACCACGTTTTAGGGAGTTGTTAGAGTTAACACTAGAAGAGATACGTCGCTCGGGTTTTGAAGATCAAATAGCGGCGGGACTAGTTATCACTGGCGGGAGTGGTAAAATGGCGGGCGCGCTCGAAGTTGCTGAAGATATATGTCAAATGCCCGTAAGAGTAGGTAAACCTATTGGAATTACCGGATTAACAGATTATGTTAACGATCCTGCATATGCAACAGCTGTAGGTTTGTTACAATATGGCCGTACTTTGCAATCGATGAATGCACAGAAATCGAAAGCTGAGTCGGATGGAAATTGGTGGAACCGAATTACTAAATGGTTTCAAGGCGAGTTTTAAGCTCAAGTCGGAGAGTGAAAGATGTTTGATATAATGGAAGAACACAGCGAAGAAGCTGTTATTAAAGTGATAGGTGTCGGCGGTGGTGGTGGAAACGCCGTTGAGCATATGGTTAAACAGGAAATTGAGGGTGTACGTTTCGTTGCTGCAAATACGGATGCACAGGCATTGCGGAAGTCTTCAGCAGATATAACTGTTCAATTGGGTACGCAAATTACATCAGGGTTAGGCGCAGGCGCAAACCCTGAAGTTGGCCGTAAGTCAGCTGAAGAAGACATTGAAACCATAAAAACAGCGCTTGAAGGAGCTGATATGGTATTCATCGCTGCAGGTATGGGTGGTGGAACAGGTACTGGAGCAGCCCCTGTTGTTGCTCGTGTAGCGAAAGAGTTGGGTATTTTAACGGTGGCTGTAGTGACAAGACCTTTTGATCTTGAAGGTAAGAAGCGTATGGCGGCCGCTGATCAAGGTATTGGGGAGTTGTCAGAAATTGTTGACTCACTGATTACAATTCCAAACAATAAATTACTTAAAGTTTTAGGTAAAGGAACTACACTTTTAGACGCGTTTGCTAAGGCGAATGACGTACTCTATGGTGCAGTTCAAGGTATTGCTGAACTAATAACACGTTCTGGTTTGATCAATGTGGATTTTGCAGATGTAAGAACTGTTATGTCAGCAATGGGCACTGCGATGATGGGAACCGCATCTGCATCTGGGCCTGATAGAGCGCAAGAGGCGGCAGAAGCTGCAATCTCAAGCCCTTTATTAGAAGATGTAGATTTAACGGGCGCAAAAGGTATTTTGGTGAACATTACAGCTGGAATGGATATTACCATTGAAGAGTTCGAAATAGTTGGTAATCATGTAAAAGCATTAGCATCTGAAAATGCGACGGTTGTTGTTGGTGCCGTAATTGACCCTGATATGAGTGATGAATTACGCGTAACAGTGGTTGCTACAGGGCTTGGCGGTGAGCGTCGTCCTCAGTTTGGCATAGTTGATAATGGCTTTAAGAAAGCAGCTGGTGGTGATGTTGCCTCAGCATCAACAAATCAGCAATCCAGTGGTATGTTTGTTCCAAGCTTTACTCAATCAGAGGTTACATCTGAAAACACTGGAAATGTAACGAACTCAACATCGACAGTGAGTACAGCAGCGCAAGAGAGTCAGACGGTAAGTAAAAGTGTTGAGCAAGACACAGACAAGGGAGATTATTTTGATATCCCTGCGTTTTTACGTAAACAGTCAGATTAAATTTGGTTGATAATTAAACAATTGGCAGGTGGTCGTATCTGTGATACAATCCGCCGTCTAAGTGTTATTTGAAGTGGGCGAAGTTATGATTAAACAACGTACAATTGCTGAAGTTGTTAAAGCAACAGGTGTAGGACTTCATAAAGGTGAAAAGGTCACAATTACTCTCCGACCAGCGAGCGAAAATACCGGTGTGGTATTTCGTCGTGTAGATCTTGACCCTGTGGTAGATTTTGAGACTACGCCAGAATCTGTTGGTGATACGCAATTGTGTACTTGTTTAACGAACAAAGATGGAATACGTCTTTCCACCACTGAGCATTTAATTGCAGCTGTTGCGGCGCTGGGTATAGATAACCTAGTTGTAGAGCTCGATAGTTCAGAAGTGCCTATTATGGATGGTAGTGCATTACCATTCATTTATTTATTACAAAAGGGCGGTATTAAAGAGCAGAACGTCGCAAAGCGGTTCATTCGAATTAAAGAAAAAGTTCGTGTGGAAGATGGTGATAAATGGGCTGAGATCACCCCTTATGATGGCTTTCACATTGATTTTGAAATTGCCTTTGATCACCCAGCGATAAATGACAGTCGTCAGCGCATCGGTTTAGATATCACCGCGCAGAGTTTTACGGAAGAAATTAGTAGAGCCCGCACATTCGGTTTTATGAAAGATATTGAGTATATGCATGCTAATAACCTAGCGTTAGGCGGTAGTATGGATAATGCAGTTGTACTTGATGAATATAAAGTATTAAACCCGAGTGGTTTGCGCTATTCAGATGAGTTTGTTAAGCATAAGATATTAGACTGTGTGGGTGATATGTTCATGGCAGGGTATAATATTTTAGGTAAAATTACGTGTTATAAGTCAGGTCATGGTTTGAACAACAAACTTTTACGTGAAATTATGGCATCAGAAACCGCATGGGAATGGGCTACTTTCGAAGAGCCAGTCAGCATGCCTGCGCCGGGTATGGAAATTACCACGGCTTGAAAATCGAATAATTCTAAAAAATGACGCATATAGCGTCATTTTTTTTGTGCATGACTTGCCAGTTTGAGCAGTTTGGCTTGTAAGCTAGCTGGTGCATTGTTAGCTAGTTCGATGAGCTGTAAACCCGTTTGTTCACTCATAGATCTCCTTTCATGCGTTTCATCATTGATTGTTTTGTTTTCTTTTTTCGGGGTAAGTCTTTGCTGCGCTTCGGGGTTAGTTACTATTTTTACTTGTGCGCATTCGAACATTCCAGAAGCTCTAAACTGAGACAGAATATCCATTTTTAAAAAATTAAGCCGCGTGGCTAATGTTGCTGAAGCAGCTTCAATAACTAAAGTCCCGTCTCGGTAATTCCCTATGCGGCATTTCTTAATTAATACGGGGCCCACCGCTTTTTCTAGGCAACTCTGCCACTGTGACATGGCTTGTGATTTCTCTGAATAACTGACCATTTTATTGGACCACTTTCCCATAAGCTCATTAAGTTGTTTTGGGGCAAAACGGTTCTTAGCCATAGTTATCAGCTCATAATGTTCATTTAATCAACGTAAGTATAGCTGCGTCGAAAAAGTAAAAAAAGTTAAATCATCTAAATGGCTTGAATTATGCCTAAATATCACCATATATACAGTTAATCTCGATTATGTTTCAATTTGTTGCTACATTGGGTATTTGTTGCTAACAAAAATAGTAACATTAGTTTACGTGGCTCCGCTTTTTACCAGTAAAACTTCGCTGTTTTGACTTCAATGGTTTGCAGCTTCGCAGAGTCTGGTATGATAGGGGCAATAAATTGAATTAGGCACATTGCAAAAACAATTAAGCATTTGTTGCCCACAGGAAGCAGTGCGACCTCAGTACCCAATGACGAATAAGCATAGGTAAGGTCAGCCATCAATAGAGTGAAAACGGTTTTAACATGATAGCTAATATTTTTACCAAGATTTTTGGTAGTCGCAATGACCGCACTATTAAAAACTTAAGAAAGACGGTCACCTTAATCAATGCCTTAGAAGAGCAGTACGCAGCTCTAACTGATGAGCAACTAAAAGCGAAAACAGCAGAGTTCAGAGAACGTTTTGAGCAAGGTACAAGCTTAGACGATATCTTACCTGAGGCCTTTGCGACAGTACGTGAAGCCTCAAAACGTGTTTACAACATGCGTCACTTCGATGTGCAAATGGTGGGTGGTATCGTGTTACACCAAGGCCGTATTTCTGAAATGCGCACCGGTGAAGGTAAAACATTAACAGCAACATTACCTGCATACTTAAATGGCTTAACAGGTAAAGGTGTTCACGTTATTACAGTGAATGACTACCTTGCAAAACGGGATGCAGAAACAAACCGTTCGTTATTTGAATTCCTAGGTCTAAGTGTTGGTTGCAACGTTCCGGGTATGATGCCTGAGCAAAAGAAGCAAGCCTATCGTGCTGATATTACTTATGGCACGAACAATGAATTCGGTTTTGATTACTTACGTGACAATATGGCGTTTACTGTAGAAGAGCGAGTACAACGTCCACTATATTATGCTGTCGTGGATGAGGTTGATTCAATTTTGATTGATGAAGCTCGTACACCGCTTATAATTTCAGGTCCTGCGGAAGATAGTTCTGCGCTATACACTCAGATAAATAAGATCGTGCCATCGCTAATTCTTCAAGATAAAGAAGATGAAGAAGGTGTGGAAGGTGACGGTGATTTCACAATTGATGAAAAGTCAAAACAGGTTCACTTAACTGAGCGTGGCCAAGTTAATGTTGAAGAGCTATTACTTGAGCATAAACTAATTGAAGAAGGTGATTCACTCTACTCAGCAGCAAGTATCACCTTGTTAAGCCATGTTTATGCCGCTCTTCGAGCACATAAACTTTATCAAAAAGATGTTGATTATGTTGTTAAAGATAATGAAGTTATTATTGTTGATGAGCATACTGGTCGTACAATGGAAGGGCGCCGTTGGTCTGAAGGGTTACACCAAGCTGTAGAGGCGAAAGAAGGTGTTCGTATTCAGAACGAGAACCAGACATTAGCATCAATTACCTTCCAAAATTACTTCAGAATATATGACAAGCTGGCTGGAATGACTGGTACAGCGGATACTGAAGCATTTGAGTTTCAATCAATTTATGGCTTAGATACTGTTGTTATTCCAACAAATAAACCAATGGTTCGTGATGATCGAGCAGACCTTGTTTATCTAACACAAGAAGAGAAGTTTGAGGCCATTCTTGAAGACATTAAAGACTGTCAGGAGCGTGGGCAGCCTGTTCTTGTTGGTACAGTGTCAATTGAAAGCTCAGAGTATTTATCGCATTTCTTGAGAAAAGAAAAAATAGAACATAATGTTCTTAATGCCAAATTCCATGCTCAAGAGGCCGATATTGTTGCTGATGCTGGTTTGCCAGGTAAAGTCACAATTGCTACAAATATGGCTGGTCGCGGTACAGATATTGTTTTGGGTGGTAATTGGCAAAGTGATTTAGAAAAACTTGATAACCCATCAGAAACACAGGTTACAGAATTAAAAGCTCAGTGGAAAGTTACTCATGATGCGGTGCTAGCTGCAGGTGGTTTGCATATTATTGGTACTGAACGTCACGAATCACGTCGTATCGATAATCAACTACGAGGGCGTTCAGGTCGTCAAGGGGACGCCGGCTCAAGTCGTTTCTATTTGTCGATGGATGATGCGCTGATGCGTATTTTCGCCGGTGAGCGAATGACAAATATGATGCGTAAGTTAGGTATGCAACGCGGTGAGGCGATAGAACACCCGTGGGTAAACCGAGCTATTGAAAATGCTCAGCGTAAAGTTGAAGCGCGAAACTTTGATATTCGTAAGCAGTTGCTTGAATATGATGATGTTGCTAATGATCAACGCCGAGTTGTTTATGAGCAGCGTAATGAACTGTTGGAAGAAGGCGATATATCGGAAACTATTAATGCGATCCGCAGTGATGTTTTAAATGGCACAATTGATCAATTTATTCCACCACAAAGCTTAGCTGAAATGTGGGATATTAAAGGACTAGAAGATCGTATAAAGGGCGATTTCTTAATCGAGTTACCCATTGAAAAGTGGTTAGCTGATGATGAAAAACTGTATGAAGAAAAGCTGCGCGATCGAATTAACGATGAAGTTGAAAACTCATATAAAGATAAAGAGCAAATGGTTGGCCCTGACGTACTGCGCCAATTTGAAAAAGCGATTATGCTACAAAGCCTTGATCAACATTGGAAAGATCATTTAGCAGCGATGGATCATCTCAGACAAGGTATTCACCTGCGAGGCTATGCTCAGAAGAACCCTAAGCAAGAGTATAAGCGTGAGTCATTTGAGTTATTTTCTGAAATGTTGGAAAATTTAAAAATTGATGTGGTGGGTATTCTTAGCAAAGTGCAAGTACGCGCTGAGGAAGACGTTGAGAAAGTAGAAGAGCAGCATCGCCGCAGTGAGCAAATGCCGAAAGAGTATCAACATGCTGAGGCTGAGCACGTTGGCGGTAATGTACCTGAGGGGGTATCGGTTGCAGCAAGAACTGACGTAAAAGTTGGTAGAAATGAAGCATGCCCTTGTCAGTCTGGGAAAAAGTTTAAGCAATGTTGTGGCAAACTAAAGTAATAACATTGTAAATTTTGATTTTTTAAAAAGCGGCTTTAGAGTCGCTTTTTTGATCTGGAGAGATGTTGTGAGTAAAAAAGTGATTGAAGTCGCCGTTGGTGTGATTAAAACAGGCTCAAAGATATTTATCAGTAAGCGGCATGAATCTCAGCACCAAGGTGGTTTATGGGAGTTTCCTGGAGGAAAAGTAGAGATAGGGGAAACGGCTTTCACAGCTTTGAAGCGAGAATTAAAAGAAGAGGTAAATATTGATGTATTAGGCTCTCGTGAGCTACAAATCATAGAGCATGATTATGGAGATAAATGTGTACGATTGATTGTTCATATAGTTGATAAATTTGCAGGAGAAGCTAAAGGCTTAGAAGCGCAGCTATGTCAGTGGGTTGAGATAACCTCATTAAATAATTATGCGTTTCCTGCAGCGAACCAAGCAATTATTGATAAATTACACACTGAAATGTCATAAAGTATGCCATTGTAAATATAGTCATGCTGCACTTCACGCGGCTTTTTTAAGATGATCATAACTGTTGCCACTATGGGAATGGGTAGCTTATTATAAAATTAAACTCATATTGGAATACATTGATGAAAAATATATCTTTAGCAGCTTTAGGTGTTGCAATCTCCCTTGGTGTAGCTGGTTGTAGTGAACCTCCCGCTGAAAGTAAGATGCAAGTAGATCCAATTGACTTGAATAAAAACAATAAATTAGAACTAAAGTCAGGTATTGAATTGAATAATATTGATACTTCAGTCCGCGCAGAAGATGACTTTTACTATCACGTCAATGGAAAATGGCTTGAGAAAACAGCAATTCCAGCGGATAAATCGAGTTATGGTTCTTTTACAGCTTTGTATGATGAATCACAAAAAGCCTTGCGTAAAGTATTGGATGATGCACTAAAAAATACCACAATGGCGGTAGGAAGTGATGAATATAAGCTTTCAGCTTTTTATGGGAGCTACATGGATGAAACAGCAAGAGAAGAGTTAGCTTTATCACCCTTGAAGGCATATTTAGAGCCAATAGACTCGCTGACTAGTCGTGCCGATTTACCTCGTGTCATGGCTTCTATGTTATTGAATGGTGGAACAACTCCCTTTGGCTGGTATGTAAATAATGATGCAAAAAACTCAAGCGAGTACGCATTGTATTTGTATCAAAGTGGTTTGGGGTTACCTGACCGAGATTTTTATTTAAAGGATACCGAGAAGTTTGTAAGTATACGCGCTGCATATAAGACATACATTCAGCAAGTTTTTATTCAATTGGGTTACCCTCAGCCTGAACAGACTGCAAGTAATATTCTGGAGCTTGAAAGTCGTATAGCTGCGGCTCAGTGGTCTAGAGTGGAGAGTAGAGATGCAACTAAAACTTATAATAAATTGTCGATGGCTGATGCAAATAGACTCATTCCATCATTTGATTTAGAAAGTTATTTTGCTTCTGCAAATTTAAACGTGACAGACGTTGTCATAAATCAGCCATCTTACTTAGAAAATCTCGCGAAAGTCGTGGCTGATAGCCCATTAGAAACGTGGCAACACTATCTTACTTTTCACTTCGTAAATAACCATGCTGAGCTTTTGAACAAAGAGATGGTAAATCTTAAATTTAATTTCTTTGGTAAAATGTTACGAGGCGTGCAAGAACAAGCACCAATCTGGAAGAAGGCAGTTGACTCTAGCAATGAAGTTTTAGGTGAATTGTTAGGTAAAATTTACGTTGAAACGTACTTTCCTCCAGAAGCTAAAGCACGGATGACCGAGTTAGTAAGTAACCTAATTAAAGGCTTTGATCAGGCCATTGATGACCTTGAATGGATGAGCCCTGAAACAAAAATTGCAGCAAAAGATAAACTAAGTAAGTTTACTCCTAAAATTGGCTACCCAGATAAATGGCGAGACTACTCGCAACTACGGATAAGTCCAGATGATCTATTAGGTAATTATGTTCGCTATACGCAATGGTCTTATAACGATATGGTCAATAAAATTGGAAAGGCAGTGGATCGCTCAGAGTGGTTCATGACACCACAAACAGTGAATGCTTATTATAATCCTGTAAATAATGAGATTGTGTTTCCCGCAGCAATATTGCAACCACCATTTTTTAACCTTGAGGCTGATGATGCGGTGAATTATGGAGCCATTGGCGCTGTAATTGGTCATGAGTTGGGTCATGGTTTCGATGATCAAGGGTCAAAGTATGATGGAGAAGGTAATTTACGTAACTGGTGGAGCGAATCGGACCTTACACAATTCGAGCAACGAGGGAGTAAGTTGGTTGCTCAGTATAACCAGTTCAGCCCTTTTGAAGATGCGCATGTAAATGGTGAACTTACCTTAGGTGAAAATATAGGTGACTTAGGGGGCTTAACGGTATCTTATAAAGCTTACCTACTTTCTTTAGCGAAAAGAAAAGCCCCTATCATTGATGGTTATACTGGCGAGCAGCGCTTTTTCATGGGGTGGGCACAAATTTGGCGTAGACAATATCGAGATGAAGAGCTACGAAATAGGTTAATGACTGATTCTCACTCACCAAGTCATTATAGAGTAATTGGTGTGCTACCAAATATGCCTGAGTTTTATAAAGCCTTTAAGGTGAAAGAGGGCGATGGTATGTATATACCGTCGGCTGAACGCGTAAAAATTTGGTAGGATTTTAACTTTAATAAAATTTAATAATTATAGCCCACTGTTTTGTGGGTTTTTTTTTATATTTTTTCAAGAAGCCATACTTCAGAGTAAATATTGATAGCGCTGTCATTTTTGATTTTATATGATGAGGTATTGTTAATATTGACTGAACACTTTACGCTCATATTTCTATATAGATGAATAGCAACAAAGGTGTTTACCAAGGAGCAAACCTATGACCCTAAAGCAACATGTGCTAGCAAGTTTACTTGTCACAACCCCACTGTTCGCCAATGCCGATTTATCACAGTCTCAGCTGAACGCGTTCACAAAAAACACTAAACTTGTGTTTAGCGCACAAGATAATTTTCATAATGGTGCATCTAGTTTAATTGCATCAATGACTTTGACGAATAATTCAGATATTGCCCTAGTAAAGGGAAAAGCAGATTGGCAAATCTATATTCACTCGGTACGTAAAATTCATACTAAATCAGTTAAAGGATTTACGATAGAGCATGTAAATGGTGATTTACATCGTTTTGTACCAAATAAAGATTTTGCAGGGCTGGCTGTCGGTGAAAGCCTCACTGTTGAATTTGAGGCAGGTGCATGGATAGCTGCATATAGTGACTTTATGCCGCGAGCATTTATGGTTTCCAAGCAGCATACGCCGGCGATTTTTGCAAATACTGACACGGAAGACTTTAAGCAATACATTGCCCCATTTGAGCGAGAGAATCAGCTTAGGCGATATAATGATCCGATAGATAAAACGCAGCTAGCATCTGCTCAATTGCGTTATGAGCGTAACCTTTCTTCTGCGTCTATTTCAAAAGAAGCGGCATTGAAACGGATCATTCCAACACCACAAAAGGCTGATTTCAATCGTGGAACAGCGGTGTTAGATTCATCATGGCAAATACGTTTTGCTGGTCGTTTGACTTCAGAGGTAGCTGTTTTAAAAAGTGATTTAGCCGATTATGGATTAGAGCTAGAGAGTGAAGCTGATCATATTAAAGCTTCTAAAGCGCCTACCATTTACTTAAAAGTAGACGAAAGTCTGGCTGATGGTGCAGCTGAAAGCTATCAGCTAGAAATCGATGACGATAAAATAGAGATCATTGGTAGCGATAATGCTGGCGTATTTTACGGTATTCAGAGCTTATTGGCGCTCTTCCCAGCAGGCAGCAAAAATACCATCACTGTACCTAATGTTGAAATTGAAGATACCCCAAGGTTTGTATGGCGTGGCATGCACTATGACAACGCTCGTAATTATCATGGCAAAGATGCGCTGTTTAAATTAGTAGAGCAAATGGCTCGTTATAAGCTGAACAAGTTTCATTGGCACTTTTCAGATGATGAAGGCTGGCGTGTTGAGATCCCAGGCTTACCAGAGTTAACGGAAATTGGTGCTCATCGCTGTTTTGATTTAGAAGAGCAACGTTGTCTATTAACTCAGTTGGGTACGGGGCCCTTTAAATCAGGTTCTGGAAATGGGTTTTTATCTCGCAAAGATTTTGTCGAACTCATTAAGTTTGCAGATGCTCGACATATTCAAATTATTCCTGAAATTGAAGGCCCAGGCCACGCTCGCGCTGCGATTAAGTCCATGGAAGTGAGGTATAATACGTTCAAAGCCAAAGGGAAGTTAGAGCAAGCTAAAGCCTACTTATTAACAGATCCAAAGGACGAGTCACAGTATATCACGGTGCAAAACTACACAGACAATTCATTTAATGTGTGTTTAGACTCTACGTATGCTTTTATCGAGAAGGTGACTTACGAGCTACAAAGTATGTATCGAGATGCGGGGACTCGATTAACGAATTTACATTTTGGTGGAGATGAAGTCGGTGCAGGTTCATGGACACAGTCTCCCGCTTGTGATGCTTTATTTATGGATGCGAATAATGGGATTGCAGGCCCAGCGGATTTAAAGCCATACTTTACCCAAAAGGTGGCTCATATATTAGCCAAACGCGGTATTTCTCCTGGCGCTTGGGAGGATGGATTAATGTATGACAAAGTAAATCCTTTTAAAAGAGATGAGTTCCCCAATGACACTTTTACTGCAAATGTGTGGGACAATATTTGGGAATGGGGGGTTGCAGATAGAGCATACCGGTTAGCCAATGATGGATATCAAGTGGTATTATCTCATGGCACACACTTGTATTTTGATCATCCATATGAAGCTCATCCAGAAGAGCGAGGTTATTATTGGGCAACGCGTTTTATTGATACTAAAAAAGCGTTTAGTTATATGCCTGATGATGTATACGCCAATGCTGATTTTACGCGAACTCGAGAACCGATTGTAAATTTAGAAGCACTCGTAGGACGTGCCATGCCTAAGCTTGAAAAGCCAGAAAATATCTTAGGTATGCAAGGGCAAGTGTGGAGCGAAACCATTCGAACTGAAGAGCAGGTATTAGCGATGATTTTCCCGCGTATTTTATCTGTAGCAGAGCGCGCTTGGCATAAAGCTAAATGGGAAGGGGATGAAATTGCAATTAAACCTTTTTCAAACGATTGGCAAAGTTTTTCCGCAGCATTGGCTATAAAGGAACTGCCTAAGTTGGTTGCGTCTGGTGTAAATGTGAATTTACCAGTACCAGGTGCAGTTAAAAAAGGAGCACTTGTTTATGCCAACAGCGCTTTCCCTTATTTAGATATCGAATATAGCTTAGATCGAGGAAAAACTTGGCTGCTTTATTCAGATCCGATCAGTCATAATGACGGTCAATCGGTTCAACTAAGGACGCGTGTAGGAGATAAAAATACGAGCCGTATCACAGAGTTAAAGTAATATTTTTGAGATGTTTGCTAAAAAGGGACCGTAAGGTCCTTTTTTAGTAAATTAACTGGTTAAATTCTAGCTAGTCAAAAGTTAAATTTTAACGTAAAGTTAAATGTCAGCGCTGTCATTTTTGAGTGATAGCCCTAACACTACATCAATACGCTTAAAAATGAGCGTGGGTGTCTAATAATTATACAGAAGTTATTCTGAATTTAGTCCTAGATCTGTGCAATCTACAGATCTTTAGTATATTAATTAGCAACAAGAAGAAACTTATGGAAGCGACAGTGGAAATTGAAGATAATGTAAAGCAGAGTATCTGGCTCCCTATGGTGCTCGCTGGGTCGATGTTTTTTATTTTAGGGTGTATTACTTGGCTCAACGGGGCTATTACACCTTTTTTACAACAAATGCTTGAATTAACGCCGTTGCAAGCGTCGTTCATCATATCCTCGTTTTATATTGCCGTGACAGTCGCAGGAATACCTTCGGCTATGCTAATTAAGCGTGTTGGCTATAAGAATGGCATGGCATTAGGGTGTGTCGTGATGGCTGCATCTGCGTTAATGTATATTCCTGCTGCAAAAATGCAGATGATTGAGATATTTTTGTTTGCGCAGCTAATGATAGGCGTTGGTCAAACGATATTACAAACAGCGGTTAACCCATACGTTGTTAAAATGGGATCTGAAAAGTCAGCAGCGGTCCGTGTGTGTATTATGGGGCTATTGAATAAGTCTGCTGGTGTGATTGTACCAATCATATTTGCAGCGGTCGTCGTCAGTGGTGTTGTAGAGCCGGGGTCACAATTATCACAAGAACAAAAAGATGCAATGGCGAACAGTCTAATTATGCCTTACATTGGGGTAGCTGGCCTTATTTTCTTGTTTGCTGTTTTCGCAAAAATCGCACCATTACCAGATCTGGTTTTTGAAGAGTCAGGTGGTAACGGTAAGGGTGAATTAAAAGAAGCATTGAGCCATCCTCACTTGGTACTGGGTGTTATTGGTATTGCATTGTATGTTGCCGTCGAGGTTATTGCAGCTGATACTATTGGTTCTTATGCATTACAGCTAGGCATAGCGGATTATTCCGTGATGACGTCTTACACTATGGCGTGTATGCTGATTGGCTATGCTATTGGTATTGCATTGATCCCGCGTTTTATGTCTCAACAAAATGCATTAGTGATGTCTGGTATTGCTGGTATCATTACAGTTTTAGCGGTTGTAATGGGTAGTAACGACTCATTTACGATATCTAACATTTTACTTGTTCCATTTGGTGGACCTCAATTACCAGATCCGCTATTGTGTATAGCATTACTTGGTTTTGCTAACGCTATGGTATGGCCAGCTATTTGGCCATTGGCATTAAATGGCCTCGGTCGCTTGACTGGTACTGCTTCGGGACTACTTATTATGGGTATTGCGGGCGGTGCGTTAGGGCCCTTACTGATTGGCCTTGGAAATGTAGCTGGCCTTGGTGCTCAAGGGGCGTATAGCTTAATGATACCAAGTTACCTATTTATTTTGTTCTATGCTCTGAAAGGTCACAAGATGACGAGCTGGAAGTAACTGAATTTCTATCTGTAAATAGAAATAATCCCGTGTGTAATGCCACCTTTAAGGTGGCATTTTTTTGTCTGCCATAAATAAGCTATGAGAGTGTAACGCCCTGTAAAGCGGCTTTTTTAAAAATCGATGAAGGCATGGTGGTTATCAATTTTAATGAGATTAATACAAGAATGATTCTCAAAAGAGAACATTCTAATTAAGTTTTTATAGCACAAATTGGATCAGTATTCTGAGAGCATGTAATGTACTTACTAGCATGATTTTGATAAATAAATTCGCTAAGTTTAGGCGTTCGAAAAGATGCTTTTCAGAAATAGTATTTTTGAAGGGATATTAAAGAGTTTTTCAACAATATAATGTTGGCATTGCATAAGAATACATAAAAGAAAGATGGGGCGACTGATGGGGCTCGAACCCACGACAACCGGAATCACAATCCAGGGCTCTACCAACTGAGCTACAGCCGCCACAACACACCTCGTTTGGTGTGGCGCGGATAATACATAATAATTCACGTCTTGCAAAGTAAAAAATGCAAATTTTTCTAAAAAAGGAAAAAAGTAAAAAAGTCATCCCATACAGCAAATATTCATATAACCTATGTAAGATCCAACAAAACTATTATAAGCGCTCACTAGGAGGCTCTATGGAAACCATCATCAATTGGGTAAACGATAATTCAGATATGTTACTGCGTTATGGGATTCAAGTTATTCTGGCAGTTGTGATTCTGTTGTTAGGAATTAAGGTTGCTAAACTCTGTAGTGGATTGACCGAAAAAGCATTCTCAAAGCGAAAAGTGGATAAAGCAGTTGGCGGGTTTGTTGCAAATATTATTTATGCACTTGTGTTTGCTGCAACGGTATTGATGGCGCTGTCGCAAGTCGGTATTGAAACAACATCGTTCATCGCTATTCTCGGTGCAGCAGGTTTAGCTGTGGGTTTAGCCTTGCAGGGGTCATTATCAAATTTTGCATCAGGCGTGTTGATTATTATGCTAAGGCCTTTCAAGTCGGGTGATTTCATTGAAGCTGGCGGGAAGTCAGGTAGTGTTGAGAAAATAGAGATATTTTCTACAGAGTTACGTACGCCTGATAACAAAGTTATTATTATGCCTAATTCGGCTATTATGTCTGGTGCAATCGTCAATTACTCAAGAGAGAAAACCCGCCGTATCGATTTGGTGATTGGTGTAAGTTATGACGCAGATTTAAAGCAAGCGAAGCAAGTATTGCAAAATGTATTAGACAAAGAAACACGACTTTTAACAGATCCAGCTTACACCGTTGCCGTATCTGAACTTGCTGACTCAAGTGTTAATTTTGTCGTGAGACCTTGGGTAAACACATCCGATTATTGGCCAACTTACTTTAGTTTGGTAGAAAATATAAAGATTTCTCTTGATGAAGCAGGAATTGGTATTCCATTTCCTCAAATGGATGTCCACCTTCATAAAGACTCTTAACAGAAAGGTTATAAAAGTAATGAAAGTTAAATTGTTATCTATGTGTGTATGTGCTGCTGTGATGTCAAATGCCTATGCTGAGGATATAAAAAGTGAACAAACATGGGAAGTGACCAGTGAAGTGGGCGCTATCATTACCAGCGGTAATACAGAAACAACGACTCTAAAAGGTAATTTGAAAGCAAAGCATCGGCTAGAAAATTGGCACAATGAATATAAAGTGAGTGGCATTTTCAAAGAAGATGAAATTGAAAATGACGATGGAAATAAAGTAAAAGAGCGTACTAACGAAAAATATTCTTTATCGATGCAAGGTAATTATAAGCTTGATAGCGATAGCAGTCACTTATTCGTGCTTGGTTCATATGTATCAGACTCTTTTGGCGCTTATCGTTCCGAAGCGGTTGCATCGGTTGGTTATGGTTTAAGATTATTAAAAAGTGATGACATGGAGTTGAGTTTTGAAGTTGGCCCAGGTATTAAGCGCTTTGAATATCAAGATGATAGTACAGAGGTCGATAACGGAATGCCTTTGGCCGGGACGTCAGAAAATGAATTCATCGGCGTTGCAAAAATGGATTACAGTTGGCAAATATCTGAAAATGCCAAGTTTACACAGCTTTTTTCTGTCGAAACCGGTAGCACAAATACGAAGAGTACGTCAGAGTCTGCTTTGTTAACTAAAATTAACGGTTCGCTGCAAATGAAAGTTGCTTACAATATTATAAACAATTCAGAAGTAGATGATGGCAAAGAAAGTACAGATACTGAAACGTCATTGACGTTAGTATATAGCTTTTAGTTATTACAATTTTCAACAAAAATGGGGCCTTTGGTCCCATTTTTTTTATGTTGAAAATACGATACAATACGCCGGTTAACTCACGCACTTAATTGATAAGGGTATATTTGTGAAGTTCAGTAAATTGGCGGTCATTGCGGCTTTATTATGTTTATTTTTCAGTGTGCTTATGGAACGTGCTATTGCAGCCACTCCATCCGCTCAGCAGATGGAGCAATTCAAAAAGCTGCCAAAAGCCCAGCAAGAGGCACTTGCAAAAAAATATGGCTTGAATCTAAAGGATTTGAAAGGAAAACAAAGCGATGATAAAAATACTGAGCTTCCTGAGTCTACAATTGAGCCGCGAAGTAAAGAAGAGATTGAAGCGGATGAATTAGAAGAAAAGTTTAAGCCAAAAGAAGATGAATTAAAACCATTTGGTTATGAGCTTTTTGAAGGTGAGCCGACCACGTTTATTCCGACTGAGCTTGCCGCGATCCCAGATACTTATTTAATTGGGGTTGGTGATGAAGTTAAAATTAATTTGTATGGTAAAACCAGTGAAGAGCATGAGGTTCAAGTCGATCGCGAAGGGCGTTTAGCTATTCCTAATTTATCGCCTGTACATGTAATTGGTTTATCATTTCGTGAGTTAAAAGAACTCGTAAAGAGCAAAATATCTGAAGAAATGATAGGTGTTAGAGCCTTTGTTAGTATGGGGCAGCTTAACGCCATGCGCATAATGGTTGTGGGTGAAGCATATAAGCCTGGCAGTTATACAGTATCTCCTTTGGCAACGGTAACTCATGCGTTGTTTGTCGCCGGTGGCGTTAATGAATTGGGTTCTTTGCGAAAGATTCAGGTTAAGCGTGCGGGCAAAGAGATCACGACATTTGATCTATATGATTTATTGTTGTTTGGGGATAGTTCAAAAGACGTAAGCTTGAAACCAGGGGATGTGGTATTTATCCCACCTGCTGCAAAAAAAATTAAGATCAAGGGAGAGGTAACGCGTAAAGCTATTTTCGAGCTTGTTGAGACGGATGACGCACAAAGTGTCATTGCGATGTCGGGCGGTTTTAAAGCGAGTGCAAACAGAAATAAAGTTGTTGTATCGCGTTTTAATGGGTTTGGCTCTCGAGTTACATTGAATGTGAACTTTAATAATGCAACACAGTATAAGCCAATGAATGGTGATGAGATTGTTGTTAATCCAGCTTCACAACGGATGAAAAATACCATCACGTTAATTGGTGCAGTAACAAGCCCTGGTAATTATGAGTGGCATAAAGGTAAAACAGTACGTGATGTATTTACCAGTCCAAGAGATGACATTTTACCGATAGCAGACTTCTCGTATGCGTTGGTTATTCGTGAAGTAAACCTTGAAGGGAATGTTGAGGTTTTACAGTTTTCCCCAGAAAGTGTATTGGTGAATAATGACTCTAATCTTGAGCTGAAAAGTAACGATACGATCATTGTATTTAGCCGATATGATCTAAAAGTCGATGAAGAAGCCACGTTGAAAAGTTTGGCTTATAGTCAAGAACAGCTAAAGCTAAAAGAAAATATAGAGTTATGGGAGCAATACGAACGTGACGAGTTCCTTAAGTTCATTGGCGTAAAAGAGGATGATAAATTTGACTTTTCCGAAGAGGAAGAAGAAGTCATAAGCAGTATAAATGCGTTGTTTGAAGAAGATGACGAAGTCAAAGAAGAAGAGTATGCCGTTTTTAGTCGTCATAACCTTTTAAAGCCTATTATTGCGAAGTTGCAAAAGCAAGCTACAGCTTCAGACCCTGCAAAATTGTTTGCAGTAAATGGCAGGGTTAAATTTCCTGGTGTGTATCCTTTACCAAATAATGCCAACTTTACCATGGCTGTTGCAGCCGGCGGTGGCTTTTTAGAATCAGCTTACTTAGAAAAGGTAGAGCTTACACGGGTTCACGCAAATGATCTGAAGCAAGTTGAGCATATCCAATTTAATGCACGTGCTGAGCTTAGTGCTGCCAATCACACATTACAAAGCAAAGATACTGTTAATATATTCCCTAAGCCAAATTGGCATGAGCGATTAGAAGTAGAAGTAGTTGGTGAAGTGATGTTCCCTGGTACTTACACAATTCAAAGAGGGGAAACGTTAGACAGCTTAGTCAAGCGTGCTGGCGGTTTCAGTGAATTTGCCCATAAAGAAGCGGCAATTTTTACGCGTGAATCAATCAAGCGTAAAGAGAAGTCACAAATCCAGAGATTAACTCAAGAGCTAAGACGAGATATTGTCACCAATAGCTTTCAACGTCAAAGTAGGACAGCTAGTGCAGAATTACCTTACGAAGATTTAGATCAAATTTTGAAAGATTTATCAAAACTAGAAGCCGTAGGACGACTGGTTATTGATTTAGATAATCCTTCGTCGCAAAGCTTACAGCTTGAAGGTCAAGATGCGCTTTATATTCCTGCTATTCAAGACTCGGTCAGCGTGATTGGTGAAGTTAACCTCGCATCAACTCATATTTTTGATGCGAATAAAGATGTGAGTGGCTATATCAAGGCCAGCGGTGGATTTAAGCAAAAAGCAGATGAAGAGCGCATTTATATCATTAAAGCCAATGGCTCTGTTGAGCTTCCAAATGATAGTGATTCATGGTTTGCGGTAAATCAAGCAGGAAGCCAGCTTTCACCAGGTGATACCATTGTTGTGCCGCTTGATTCTCAACATTTAGATAGCTTGACCTTGTGGAGTACGGCAACACAAATCATTTATCAGCTAGGTTTGGCCGCAGCATCAATTGCAACTCTGAATAAGTAAAAGGCGTATTTGTGGAAATTAAAGAGTCAGATATTGTGAAAAGCCATGAAGTGGATCTAACAGAGATTTTACGTGCTTTATGGCAAGGGAAAGTATGGATTGTGTTGCTGTCGGCAGTATTTTCAATTGGGGGCGTTTTTTACGCATTGTCGTTACCTAACGAGTATAAAGCCACGGTTATTTTATCACCAGTGGAAGATGGCCAAGGTGGGTTGTTAGGCGGGTTAAAGTCAGATCTGGGAGGCTTGGCTGCTATGGCAGGTGTTAACTTAGGCGGAGGCGGTGGAAATAAATCTGTGTTAGCGTTACAAATATTACAAAGTCGGGGCTTTTTAAACGAGTTTGTTGCGAAGTACGATTTAAAACCAATATTAATGGGAACGAAGGGTTGGGACCTCCCATCAAATACTTTGCTTTATGATAATAATATGTACGATATTGAAAATGAGAAGTGGGTACGTGAAGTCGATTTACCGATTAAACCAGAGCCTAGCTTACAAGAAGTTTATGAACATATATTAGAAGTTAACCTAAGCGTAATAGAGGATAAAAAAGATGGGTTAGTTTGGCTTTCTATTTCACACTATTCGCCGCATATCGCGAAAGATTTAGTTGAGAAATTAGTAGTTGAGATTAATGCAAGAATTCAAAATGACGATATTCAGCAAGCCACAACTAAAATAGAGTATTTGAAGAAAACGTTAGCTGAAACAAATGTTGCAGATATGCAGAAAATCTTTTATCAATTGATAGAACAACAAGAGCAAACTAAGATGCTGGCACTCACACAATCACAATATGTATTTAGAACCATTGACCCTGCAATTTTGCCTGAAATTAAAGATAGACCTAAGCGAGCGTTAATTTGTATTGGCTTTGCATTTGTGGGTCTTGTCCTTTCATTTGGTTTTGTTTTATTTCGCTATTTTGTAATAACAAAAAAAGCTTGAAGCTATCGCACAAGCAAAAGTGTTATTAAGTGTTACAAGTAATTTTTTTTGCATCGCAATTGCTATACAATAGCGTGTTTATAATTGTTAGCTGACGGAAATATGTGGATCTTTATGGTCATCTTTTTTGCTTTTATAGCATCTTATTGCTCTATTTTTATGATAAAGCCAGTGGCCGAAAAAGTAGGCTTAGTTGATACGCCTTGTAATAGGAAGCAGCATGTTGGAGCGATTCCTTTAATTGGCGGCGTATCTATATTTTTTGCTGTGTTGATTTCTATCATCGTCTTCCTACCCATGGAAAAGCGCTTGGTGGTGTACTTGGTGTGTGCGGCAGCTATTGTGCTTCTTGGCGTAATTGATGACTACCGTCAGCTCGGTGTTAAAATTCGTTTGTGTGTGCAGTCACTGGTTGCACTTTTAATGATGTGGGGCTCAGATACCTACATTCATAACTTGGGTAACGTATTTGGTTTAGGTGTAATAGACCTTGGTTTATGGGGAATTCCATTTACTGTAATTGCTGTTATAGCCGCAATTAATGCGTTCAATATGATCGATGGCATTGATGGTTTGGCGGGCGCTATGAGTATTATTACATTTACCGCTATTCTAATGTTGATGATGGTCAATGGCGCTGAATTAAGTGTTTTACCTTTGATTATTATTGCGACAATCGTCCCGTATTTGGCATTTAATCTGGGAGTGCTTGGCCATAAAAACCGTAAGATTTTTATGGGAGATGCAGGTTCAATGTTCATCGGCCTAAGTGTGATTTGGTTATTAATGATTGCAACTCAGTCAGATGGTAATAATGCCTTTAGTGCGGTAACTGCACTGTGGATCATCGCAGTGCCTTTGATGGATATGATGGCAATCATTATACGCCGTGTTAAAAAGCGTCAATCTCCTTTTATGGCTGATAGAGATCATTTACATCACGTGTTCATGCGTATCGGCTTTAGCTCTCGAAAAGCGCTAGCAAGCATCAGTGTATTTGCAATTTTCTTTGCATCAGTGGGTATTTTAGGGGAACTTTTAGAGGTACCAGAATCTCTGATGTTTACTCTGTTCGTTATTGTGTTTATTAGCTACTCAGCATGTATTCAACATGCTTGGAAAGTCGCTCGTTTTCTTCGCAAGAATATTTTAAAAAAGCAGGTTAAAAGGGTTTAATTGTATGCCACAGAGAAAGAATGAAAATAAAAATTGCCAGTTAGGCTTTACTATGATGGAACTGCTTATTGTTATTGTTATTTTAGGGTTGTTGATGTCTTTGGTTGCTCCTGATTTTTTTAAGCGTCTTGGATCATCTCAGAAGAAAATTGCTTCAGTTCAAATGTCGTCATTGGAAACTGCGATTGACACATATCGCTTAGATGTAGGCATTTACCCTAAATCTCTAGAAGAATTACGTAGTAGTGAAGTGCCTAGGTGGGATGGCCCTTATTTACCTAAAGCAGTGCCGTTAGACCCTTGGGATTCTCCATACTTCTATAAAACGCCAGGTGAAAATGGCGCGCCTTATATTTTATTGTCGTATGGGGCTGATAAAAAGGAAGGTGGTGAAGGGGATAATGCAGATATAGTGCATCAGTAATCATGACATTAGATGAGCTTATTACTACACGTTACAACGTATCTGATATTGACTTCGATAAGGCGAAATCTTACCAAGTTAAATTTGGTGGCCGATTAGAGCAAATATTAGTAAATATGGGAAGTTTACCTGAGGATCAGGTGCAACTTTTATTTTCTGAATATCTCGAGTTGCCACTCATTAATATAGAGAATGCGCTCGAAACTGTTACAAAAAATGAGTTTCCTAGCGAGGTTTTAAAAGTCTGCTTAGACAATAAATGGATCCCTATTGACTGCATTAGTGACACTTGGCACTTCGCTGTTGAAGACCCTCTTAATAGTATGATAGGTGAATGTTTATATAAAAATAATATAACCCCTTCATTGTTTATAGCGAGTCCGAGTGAAGTTCAGCTATTATCATCAAAGTTTGAATCAACCTCTGAGTCAATATTTGAAGCATCTTCAAGTGAAGAGGAAAGCAAGTTAAGGGAGTTGGCTTCAGAAGCGCCCATTGTTAACCTTTTAAACTCATTAATTAGCCGCGCGTTGCGACAAGGGGCTTCTGACATGCACTTGGAACCATTCGAAGGCCGTTATCGCGCGCGTTTTCGAGTTGATGGTGTGCTACATGAAGCTGAGTTACTAGCAGCATCAGTTCAATTGCCAATAGTGACCCGATTGAAAATTTTATCAGGCATGGATATCGCTGAAAAGCGCAGGCCTCAAGATGGTAAAATTGAAATGAAGATCGCCAATCAAGAAATTGATATACGTGTATCTGCCCTGCCTCTGAATGATGGTGAATCAATTGTCATGCGCTTTTTACGTAAAGAAAGCGTTCGCTACGATATGAATGTGCTAGGCCTTTCAGATGATATTCACACCTGTATTCAAGAAGATATAAAGAAAACCGCAGGGGTTGTATTGTTAACAGGACCGACAGGTTCTGGTAAAACAACGACTTTATACACGTTCTTGAATGCATTAAACAATGATGATGTAAAAATAGTAACATTAGAAGACCCTGTAGAATATCAGTTAGAAGGCATTAACCAAGTACAAGTTAACAGTGAAATAGGGTTTGATTTTTCAGCTGGTCTACGTTCAATAGTACGACAAGATCCCGATATTATTATGCTCGGTGAGATCAGAGATAAAGAAACCGCGCAAATTGCGTTGCAGTCAGCCTTAACTGGGCACTTAGTTTTCTCTACTGTACATACGAATGATGCAGCAAGTGCTTATACGCGTTTACTGGATTTAGGTGTTGATGAATTTTTGTTGAATGCAGCATTGATATCTGTTGTCGCACAACGTTTAGCGCGTAAGGTTTGTACTTCGTGTGCACAGCCTCGTTCGGACGCCAGTGAATTAATTGAAAAATATAACTTACATACTTTGAGTCAGGAGTTCTCGATTGACAAGGTAAACTTAGTCAAAGGTGTGGGCTGTGAACAATGCGGGTTTACTGGATACAAAGGACGTTTGGCCATTACAGAGTATCTTGCATGTGATGATGAGATCAAAGCGATACCTAAAGATGCTGACTTTATTACAAAAGCTAAATCTCATAGTAAGCAACAACGTAGACGAACTTTACTTGAGGATGGCTTTTATAAAGCAATTAAAGGTGAGACAACCATTGAAGAAGCTATTAGAGTTGCAGGATAATGCCCAGTTATCAATATAAAGCATATGATTCGTCTGGTGGTAAGAGTGATGGGGTGATTGAAGCGTTATCTAGCTCTGCTGCCCAAGCTGCGTTAGAGAGTGATGCTTTAATCCCTTATGAATTAAAAGAAGTAAAAAAAGAGGGTCACTTTTGGAAGTTTGAAAGTAATAAAGTATCACTTTCAGATTTGGAGTTTTTTACCTCTGAGCTTAGTTTATTACTAGCTACTGGCGTGAGAATAGATCGCGGCTTAGATATCATTAAACGAACTAAGGCAAAACCAGTACTGGCGCAGTTATTAGGCGATATAAGTGGATCGCTTAAGGCGGGAATGAGCTTGTCATCTGCGTGTAGAGCGCACCCAAAAGTGTTTGATGCCTTGTATTGTAATTTAGTTGAGCAAGGTGAAGCGACTGGTGATTTGACAAGTATATTTGAAGGCTTGGCGCTTGATTTAAAGTTTAAACGCGATCTAAGAACTAAGATTATTAGTGCATTGACCTATCCTCTAGTGATTTTATTCGTCTGTTTACTCAGTATATTCTTTATTTTTAATGTCATTATTCCAAAAATGGCTGATATGTTTAGTCAGGCACAAAACTTGCCTTGGTATACAGAACTCATGCTTAACACCAGCCGTTGGATGAATGATAATCAAGTATTGCTTTTACTTGCATTAGTCAGCTTTGTGGGCGGTATACTGTATTTAAGAAAAAAAGCGGTGTTTATCGTATGGTGGCAAAAAGTACTTTTACAATTACCTGTAACCTCAAATGCAGTAAAAACAGTTGAACGGATCCGTTTCAACACGGGCTTAACATTAATGCTAAAAGCGGGCTTAGCCATAGATAAAGCGCTTGAGCTGGCTACAGGGAATGTTGTCAATAAGGTTTTAAGGGATGAGATTAAAGTTGCTCAAAAGAAAGTCAAGCGAGGTGAGCAATTAACGCCTGCCTTAAAGCAAACATCTATTTACCCAGATTTTTATATTTCTCTACTTGAAGTCGGAGAAGAAACCGGAAACTTGGAGAAAGTATTTGAAGAAATAGCGGCCCGCTCCAAGCAAGACTTTGAATCATGGACAGACAGAATGACGTCCTTACTTGAGCCTTTAATGATTTTGTTCATGGGGGTATTTGTTGGCGGAGTTGTTGTTATTATGATGCTCAGCATGATGTCTCTGAATGATGTTGGGTTTTAATTAAACCTATGCTTAATTATCGTGGTGAAAATGGCTTTAGTTTAATGGAACTATTAATTGTAATGACAATTATGGGTTTATTAATGTCAATTGTTGCACCTTTATCACTAAGTGCAATATCTAAGTCAGAGGCCAGGGTTGAGTTGCAAGAGACAAAAAATTGGTTGAGAGTATTAAGAAACAAAGCGTTCCTTACTCAGACTGAATATAAAATTCAGGTTGCTAGAAACAATGCGATACTGATTGAGAGTGAAAGTGTAAAGTTAAATAAAACATTTGAACACCTTAATTTTGAACCTGTCGTGATTAAAATTAATAGTTTTGGCATCGCTACTCCTAGCACAATAATGGCGTTAAATGATGAGCAAGTTATGTCAATACAGCTTAGGTAATGACAATGAATAAAAACTCAGGCTTTACGCTCATTGAGATACTAATATCAGTTATTATTTTAGTTGTTGTGGTGACATCTGTTTCACTTGTTTATAGAGGTGCTTACATCAGTAGTGAGAAAGCGGCTACATATGTTCGATTATCATCAAGTATGCCAGGTGTTTTAGCTACAGTTCGAGAAAAAATCCGCAATAGTCAATTTAGTAATACTTCATTAAGTAATACAGGTATGAATGGAGAGGTTGAGTATGTTTGGAATGCCTCGGTTGTTTCTAGTAAAAATGTTAAAAGCTCGGTGCTGGATGGAGAAAGGGTCGGCTTAGGCTTTGGAAATGCATATAACCTGTGGGATGTATCTTTAACGTTAAGCTATAAGGGGATATCAAATACTTATCAATATCGCGAGGTGAGTTGGCGTGACAGGTAAACTGCGAGGCTTTACTTTAATTGAATTATTGATATCGCTAACTTTATTGAGCCTTATTGTTGTTACTGGTAGTTACACTTATGTGCAATTAGCGAGTCGTTGGGATAAGGAGCTTGGTGGGTTTCATAGTGAGATACTAAAATCTCAAAGACTCTATCAATTAGATAGGGTGATATCAGGCATTATACCGTATGTAATTAGAAGCAGCTCAAATAAGCCAACCTTTTTTTTTGTTGGAAGTGAAAGTAGTTTACTCGCTGTAACTTCTCAAGGGTTACAAAGTGGGCAGAGTGAGGTGTTTAAGCTTTCGATTATTAAGAATGAAAGCGCAAAGCTTGATCTTGTTTACCAATCAACGTCTTTGAATCACATGGTCTTAACCTCTGCGGAGCAGGTTATTGACTTTCAAGATACTATCATTTTATTGAAAGACATTAATACTGCAAAATTTGATTACTTTGGTTGGCCTGATCTGTCGACAAAAATAGCCAGGGTATCTAAAACTGGCCCTAGATGGTTTAGCGTTTATTCATCGTTAGAAAAAAGACTAACCCCTACAAAGCTTCGGTTTTCTATAGAGGATACGGCGATTTTAATTACTTTAGACCATAATGCAAACAGATGGTTGAGCTATTTTAAGAGTGGTATATGAAACAACGTGGGATCGCATTACTACAGGTTCTATTAATAGCCTCGATACTGAGTACTCTTGCTCTTTTTCTTACTCAAACCGCTCAACAACAAGTATATATTGCAACGCAATTTAACAACAAAACAGAGGCTTTAGTGAAAAATTACGATCTTGAAGCTAATGTGCTTTTTGGCTTACTCACTGAGAAAAAAGGTTTTCACTCAACATTGGGTAATAGTGTCAGAGAGAATATTTATTTACAGAATTTTCATGGTGATGAATTTCAGGTAAGTAAAGAACAGTATATTAGATTACAAGACCTTAGGGGGTTGTTAAGCATCCACTTTCCTAACGAGTCGCGTTGGTTCAAGGTTTTACAGCACATAGGAACTTCTGAGTATAATGCCATGAATTTTTTACGTAAAACCCAAGATTGGCAAGATGTTAATACGGTTTCCAGTTATAATTTACAAGAGAAAAGCTTTAAAAATGGCCCTATCCAAAGTTTAAATGAATGGGAGCATCTGGAGTATACAGCTGAACAGAAAAAACTATTAGCAAAAGTGGCGACTATTTATAAAGGAAGCACTTTTAATCCAATAACAGCCCCCTCAGTTTTGATCAAAGCGTTGTATAGCAAAGTGATTTCTGAACAAATACTCACCAGTAGAGAGAAAAACTTGCTATCACCATCATTATTTACTTCGATAACAGGTGAATTGGAACAGAATAAAGTGTACTTTTATCCATCAAATGATTATAAAATTGAGCTTAAAACTCAAGTGGGCGAAGCGAAAATAAAGCGAGTGTTATATTATCAATTAAACCCGAGAAAAGCGTCCCCTGTAAACTTAATGGCAACAGAAGGCTAGGTTGTGATAAATAAAGAAAAGCGTATTGATTTTAAAAAAAAGTTATTTGTTAGGTTTGTCAGTTACTATAGAGACAATCAACATTATGGCTTTATTGAGTCGAATGGTGAATTACAACTAGAAAAAGTTGACTCCACGAAATTAATACAAATTGTTGCTGCATGTCACTGTGAAGAAAGTATAAAAAAATTACCTACTGCAAATAAAACGGCACTAAAAGGTATAATCAAATTATTGCGTCTCAAAAGTGAAACTGCTAGTTCAGTTACTTCGGTTCGTCACCAGAGTGACTCTTCTACATTTGTTAATATTTGGCAACTTCAAAATAAGGGAGCATTCATTCAGATCCCAGAAAACATGCTATTGGCTGAGCAATTACAGGAAAAACAGGTTGCGATTATAAGAAATAAGTATTTTTTGGCCATGCATAATAATGTGATTTATTCGGCTTTGAAATTAGGCGTAATTAATAAGCCAGAGCGCTTTGCTAATAGTGTGGGAATTGCATTTGAAAAAACACTGAATGTGGAACATGATGCTCAATTAGCGAATGCATTTTTTACAGGTTATTGGTTCACGTTAGTCAATAATTTATCTCAATTATTACAACCTAAAGCTTTAAATAGCTATAAACATAGCATATCTCGCGGAGTTAAAGTTCTAGGTTTAACATTGTCAGGTTATTTGCTTGCTACGAGTGGCTACTTATTCTGGAAAAACCATAGTTTGACTAAGGAACTAGAGAATAATAAACAGGCTATTAATGAAGCGCTTTTTAAGTATGAAGAATATCAAAAAAATACTAACCATTTAAATGAGTTGAATGGCGTGTTTAACGAGCACTATAAAAAAAGCTTTATATTTTTTATCGTTAACAAGGTTCGAGCTTTTGCGAGCATAGAAAGAGTGAGCTTTTCGGGGGAAACAGTTTTATTCAAAGGTAAAAGTGGTAGCTCAATTGCTGTATTAGAGTTTATTAACAGCATACCAGGAGTCATAGAGGCTAAATTTCATCAGCCAGTACGAAGTTACCAAGGGGTTGAGGAGTTTGTGGTGAGCTTTCAATTTAATAACCACGATGAGGAAGTGAATCAAAGCTTGTTAAGTGAGGGAGGAGAGGGATGATGGAGGTAGTTCAACAGTTTAAGAAATATAAGTTACTGTTACTTGTTACATTACTGTTAGTAGTGATTAAATTTATTATCGTTCCTATTTTTAACTGGCAGTCAGTTCAAATCAGTAAAGCTGAGTCTCAGCAATTAAGACTCATTAAAGCAAATAGTATTATTGCGCAAAAAGAAAGCTTTATTCTAGCGGCTGATAGTGCTAGAGAAAGTTTGAGGCAATATAAAGACGCATTGTTTGATTCAGAAAAAATAAATGGTTTTAAGATTGATAAGCAAAAAGAAATATCTAGTTACCTTAAAGAAAATAACTTGACACTTTTAAATATTGGCTGGCAACCAGAATTACAATTTTTAAATGCGCAGCTTCATAGAGAGCAAGTACGTTTAAATATAGGAGGGGAAACCCACCGTGTGGCTCAGTTTATTTATTTTATCGAAAATCACAGCAAGTTGGTGTCTGTAGAGCAGCTTTCATTCAATATTAGAGGTTTAACTACTGATGAAAGCGGTACGGCAGAGGCAAGTTTGTTGATATCGTTCTATTTTAATCAATTTACAGGAGATACTCTGTGACGCTAAAGGCTTGGTACTTTATAGCATTAATTCTTCTATTTTTTAGTTTTGATTTTTTATCAAGGCTAAATATATCTGTTGTAGATAATAATAGCGAATTCAAGATTGAACCGATACCTGAGTCAGTTGTTAGAAAAAATAGTCAGCGATTTGATAAAGAAGTACTTTCAGCGATTCAGGAACTGAAAAATCCCGAGCCTGAATTGATTGTTAGAGAACCTTCACGAGTAACCTCTGGTTCAGGGGTTATGAGTAGTGTGCACACAAAAGACAGAGCATTTAAGTTAAAAGCGGTTTTTTTCACAAAATCTGAACAGTATGCTTTGATAAGTGCTCTGAACAAAGAGACGCAGATTTCAGAGTTATTGAAAGTGCAGGAAGGTGATTCACTCGGGGGGTTTTCTGTTATCATTAACTCCCGTACCCAGCTAAGTTTACAAAAAGCATCGCAAAATATTACCCTTGTGATGTATAAGAATACGCATACAAAGGCTAACTAGATTATTATGAAAAAAGCAAAACATATTTTACTCGGCTTTATTACAGTGGTTAGTCTTGCTGCATGTAGTACTATTTCAAAGCCATTACCGTTAAATAACTCTTATTTGGCTAAAAATAAATCAAAAAAACAGGTTGTTGCTGAACAGGTTGTTGCTAAAAATCAAACTCAAAATGTCGAAAGTGGTTTAGTGTATTTACCTGCATTAAATAGCAGTGATATTCAACAATCTCAGCAAGTGTCAATTGACTCTCATTTTTCAGAAAATGAAATGGTTCAATTAACCGCTGATAGTTTAAAAGTGAAAGACTATCTACATTATGTTTTTGGTGAGCTTTTAAGTGTAAATTATATTTTAGGCGATGAAATAGCGGATAGTGACGATGCCATCACTATAAACTTAAAAGACAAATTATCGAAGCGGAAGTTGTTCAATTTAAGTCAAGAGCTTCTTGATAAAAGAGGCATTATTATTCGTGAAAAAGGTGATATCTTTTACATCCATAGTTCAGGTAATTCAGCTGGCAGTAACTTAACGTATGGCTATGGTAATCAAGTTAAGGATATCCCTATTGCAGGTGGTGAAATTTTACAAATAGCACCCTTTAATAATGGTATGCAAACTTCGCTGGCACATTCTATTAAGCAACTAACGGGGGTTGAGGCTACGCCGTTATTTGAACAAAATGCAATCATGTTTAAAGGTAAACGCAATGATATAGTGAGAGCTATTGAGTTTATGCAAGTCATGGATAGCCCCGCTTTTAGAAATCGTCATATTGCTATATATAAGTCTGAATTTGTGCCAGCGAATGAATTAAGTAAAAAGCTTACTGAAGTTCTTAAACAAGAAGGCATTAGTAGTTCAACAACTGGAACTACTGAAAAAGCGATATCTATTGTGAATATTGAACGGACGAATAGTTTGATATTTTTTACCAACAATAAGAGTTTTCTTAATAGGTTACAATTTTGGGCATCGCATATTGATCAGCCAGCGGATGGAACTGAAAAACAATATTTCATCTTCGAACCTGAATTTGCACGCGCGATAGATTTAGGTGAAAGTTTACAGAACCTCATTAGCGGGGGCTCAGCGCTGACAAATCGTACTTCGGCGAGTTCAGAAGACAAAAAAGCAAACAATGCGACCGAAAAGAGTATATCAGCTAGTTCAGAGCACTTACGTATGGTCGTAGATGAAAGGTCTAATGCGTTGATTTTTCATACATCTGGGACTGAATATCGGAATATGTTACCGCTTATAAAGCGACTAGATGTTATGCCGAAGCAAGTTGTTTTAGAGGTTTTAATTGCAGAAGTCACTTTGACGGATGAATTTAGTCAAGGCGTTGAGTTTGCATTATCAAATAATCGTGCGTTGCAAACGGGTTACCACAGTTTTTCAGGAGGATCTAAAACGGGTTTAAGTTATGTGCTTGAAGGGGTGACTGGCAAACTTGATATTAGTCTCTTTGAAAAGAATCAAAATGTGGATGTTTTATCCAAACCTACAATTGCAGTTAGAGATGGCGTTGAGGCCAATATTACCGTTGGTAATGAAATACCGACTGTTGGTGAAATTGTATCTGATCCGACCAATGGCAATAGAACTTCTGTGGTTTACAGAAAAACGGGGATCATGCTGAATGTGACCCCAACAGTGAATGCTCAAGGTGTGATCCTGATGGAGATTGAGCAAGAAATAAGTAATGACGCATCGGGAGACGATGCAGTTGAAGGTCAGCCAACTATTTTTAAACGTAGTATCAAGACCGAAGTTATCGCCGCAGATGGGCAAACAGTAATGCTAGGAGGTTTGATCAGTGAAAATAAGAACCTAACAAACACCGGGGTGCCTGTATTTTCTGATATCCCCATTCTTGGCAGGCTATTTGATGGTAGAAAAGATACAACTGAGAAAACTGAGTTAATCGTAATGGTGACACCAAGAGTCATTGATTCAGCTGAGCAGTGGGATAGCGTTATCAATGTGTTCAAGGAAAACTTAAGCAACTTAAACTTTAACGATTAAACTTAAGTAACTTAAACTTTAAACTTTCGACATACTGACTTATTGTCATAATATTTGGTCATATTTAGAACTAAAGGCACTGGGTATAACACTTTTTTACAAAGCCCCATTACTTTTTATGTCGGAGTTAACATATCATTGACTTTGCTAAGTGATTGTATTGTTTTTATTTTTATTGCCTTTGAGTAGATATAAAAAAATAGCCTAGTTTACAATGCTCTAAGAGCGGGCTAAGTACTTGACAATACAAATACAATGTTTAGACTAAGCATAGATTTGATCGGAATGTCACTTTAGGTGACGGCCTAAATGAGTGATCAAACAATATAAAAATAGGAACAATCATTGTTCCCGTTTCATGAAACTTTGGAGAATGGAAAAAATGTTCAAAAAATCTCTTCTAGCGCTAGCGCTAACTACAGCAGCATCTTCAGTTTATGCTGTTCCGACTTCAGTTACATCTGCTACAACAGTTTCTGTTGAAGGTCAAGCTGCAACTACAACTGTAACGTCAAGTGTTTCTCCTGAAGTTACACTTACTTTAGGTGCTGAGTATACTGTTGGTGATATCATCACAGTAACAGCGACTGGTGCTGAGTTTTCTGACACAGCTTACCACCTTGTAGGCAGTGCAAACGTAACTTTCGGTTTGCTAAACGCAACTAAAACAGAGCTTACATTCCGTGTAACTTCTCGTACAGCTGCAACTGTAACGACTGGTGAGACACTAAACCTTAAAGACGCTGCAACTGGTGGTAATGATCTTAACTTCGCTATTCCTGACCTAGCTAAAGGCGCTACAGTTAAAGTGACAGCTGTAGCTAAAACGTCTACAGGTATCGTAATTGATACAGCTGGTACTGGTAAATCAGATTCTGCGACTATATTCCAAGGTGTTCAACAGTTCTCTATCGTTTCAAATAAAGACGATGCTACAGTTGATGTTGCAGAACTTCGTAAGAAGTTTGTGAACACAGCAGGTACTACAACTGAAGATGTTCCTGCTCCAAGCTTCACTGCGACTATAGCTACAGCAACTGTAGCAGCGTTTACTAATGCTGATGTAGAATTCAAGCTTGCTGGTAACTTTACAGGTATTGCTGGTATCACTATTGGTGGTAAAGCAGCTACTATCGCAGCAGATAAATTGTCAGCAACAGCAAAAACTGGTGCTGCTTTCGCTGCTGGTGCATATAATGTTGTATTCACAATGCCTGCAGATGCTAAGCGTGAAGTACTAACTGCACCGCAAAATATCACTGCAACTGTAAATGTTCTTAACTCAACTACTGCACCAACTGCAAGTGCAAACGTAGTAGCTGCTGGTACAAACATCTCAACTTGGTCACTAAACGGTGATTCTGAGTTTATTGAGTATGTACCTTTCCACGCTGACTTCAGACGTTCATTCGCTGTAACTAACAACGGTACTGTTGAAGGTGACATCATGGTTGAACTTTTCGCTGACGGCAAAATGGTTGCTGCGAGCACAGTTGGTACAGCTACAAAGTACACTGTAACTGATATTTCTGCTGCTGTTAACAAACTAGCTGCTGATAACTCAATTGAAGGTTTTGCTGGTGTTCGTGTAACTACAAACGCACCTTCAGCTAACATTGAAGTTACTGGTCTTTTCTACAGCGTAGAAGATGGTGACCGTGTTTTAGTTAAATAATATCTTATTATTATTTTTAAAAGCGAGCTTATGCTCGCTTTTTTATTACTTAATTAAAGTTATAAAAACCGCTTTATTTTTTCTACTAACGACTCCTACCTATGTTTTGATACACTAATACTAGATAACTGTTTAGGTAAAGTGTGTGAAATACCCCATAGTAAAACCTTTATTACCCCAGCTGGATAAATACCAGACTTATATAGAGCAAATTTTTGAGCGTAACTACCTGACCAATCAGGGTCCTTGTGTTGAAGCACTACAAAAAAAGCTCGCTGAATATTTAGAAGTAGATTATTTACTCCTTGTATCGAATGGTACTCAAGCATTACATGTTGCCTATGCTGTTATGGGCATTAAAAATGTGATAACGACCCCTTTTACATTTGCTGCAACACCTGGTTCATTGGCATTTCAGAACATTGACTTTCGATTTAGTGATATTGACGAAAGTACATTCAATTTATGCCCGCAGCAGATAAAACAGCAAGATTTGGTATGGGCTGATGCTATATTACCTGTCCATGTGTTTGGCAATCCGTGTGATGTTGAATCTATTCAGAGACTTGCTCAGTTACACAACTTAAAAGTCATTTACGATGCCGCACATTGCTTTGGTAGTAAATATGATATTGGGTCACTCTTAAAGTATGGTGACTGTGCGACTTTAAGCCTACATGCAACTAAACTTTTCCATTGTGTGGAAGGGGGCGCTGTCATATTTAAATGTAAGGCTGATTTTGAGCGAGCAAAACAATTGATAAACTTTGGGCAAAATACTCAAAATATCCCAGTCAGCGCAGGTACAAATGCAAAGCTTTCTGAAGTACATGGGGCAATGGGGTTGGCACTTTTTGAACATGTAAATGAAATTTTGGCACATAGGCAGCAGCTATTTGAATACTACTGCGGTAAGTTGGTAGGCGTTGTTAAATTACAGCAATGGCACCCGCTTGGTAAGCCTAACGGAGCATACATGCCGGTATTATTGGGTTCTGAAGCGCTTCTAGAGTCTGTACAGAAGTGTTTAAGTAATCAAGGGATCCAAACGAGGCGGTATTTCTACCCTAGCTTGAATAGCGTTACAAGTTACAGACATAATAGTAAAATGCCTATTAGTGACGACATTTCATCCAGAGTACTCTGCTTGCCCATGTATTATGATTTGACCAAAGTTGATGTGGATATTATTTGCGATGCATTACAAATAGCCATTAAAAATTATTAGAAGAAGCCTATGCACTATACATATAACGAATTAATTGAACTTGGGTTTGCTAAAGTAGGTAATGATTGCCTTATATCCAAAAAGGCTTCTTTTTATGGTATTAACCGAATTACATTAGGAAACAATGTTCGCATCGATGATTTTTGCGTGTTGTCTGCGGGGAAAGAGGGCATTGTTCTGGGGAACTTCGTTCATATTGCTGTTTTTTCGTCTCTAATAGGTCAATCCCTCATTAAATTAGATAGCTATACAAACATATCTTCAAGGGTGTCTATTTACTCTAGCTCAGACGACTATAGTGGTGACTACATGACTAACCCAATGGTGCCTGCAGAGTTTACGAATGTAACACATGGGCCAGTTTATATTGCTGAGCATGTAATTATCGGATCTGGCACGGTAATACTGCCCAATGTAACATGTCATATTGGCGCTGCTGTTGGCGCTTTAAGCTTAGTAGCTAGTGATGTTCCTGAGTTTACGATTGTTGCTGGTGTGCCAGTAAAAAAAATAAATCAAAGAAGTAAAGCCATGCTTGAACACCAGAAGCGACTAGAGTCGAGCTATAAATGATTGTCCATATATTTTCTGCTTCAGCGCATCATTATGCCCCGATGCGTTCATTTTTTTTACAGCATTGCACTGCTCAAGAGCAGCGTTTTTGGGCGCCTTATGAAGCTGGAGTAAATCATACGGGGGTTGAGTATTTTATTGATAATAGCGAGTTACTATCAAAAGTTAATGGGTTACCTAGTGATTGTCGCTTAGTTTTTCATGGCGTATTTGATCCAAGCTTGATCCGCTCATTGTGTTTAATTAAAAAGCTCAGAGACAGTGTGTGTGTTATTTGGGGTGGCGAGATGTATAGATATGAGGCTCAGCATGGAGTAAAAGCGTATATAAATTGGTTTTTCCACTGTTTATTGTTACGACGCTTTAGGCATGTCTACACGCTAAATCAGGGAGATAAGGAGAAGCTTCGGGAGTACCTTCTAATACGTAACGCAGGTGTTTTACCTTATCCATTGATAGGCTTTAATTTTGCTGATAAGAAAATAATGAAGCCATCAAAAAAATTACAGGTTTTAGTTGGCAATTCTGCCGACCCAAGTAATAACCACCTTACTATTTTTAAACAGCTTAAAGCGATTGAGCACTTAGAGTGTGAGGTTATTGTACCTCTAAATTATGGTGGTTCGGCATGCTATGTGGATACGGTTGTGAAAGAGGGCTTAAAGCTGTTTGGTAGTCGCTTTAAACCAATTCAAGCCATGCTGAGTAAAGCCGAGTATGATGCTTTATTACAAAATATTGATATAACAGTCTTTGCACATAAACGGCAGCAAGGGCTTTATGCTGTTTATGCTATGTTACTCATGGGCAAACCTATTTTCTTAGACTCAAAGACCTCTAGTTTTGTGAATTTATCTGAGCAAGGATTTGATGTCCAAGACTGCTGTCATTTGAGTAAATTATCTATGCTTGATCTGAAGGCACTGGTTGATAAACCCAATGAAAAAAACAAAGCGTTGATGACTTCAACTTATACAGAGCAAGCATTGGCGCCGCATTGGTCGAAAATGATGACTGAGTTAATAGTTAATGCTTAATGCTACAACGATTAAACAAGGGTTATCATGGAGTACGGTTGCTACCATACTAAAAGTGAGCCTGCAGCTGGTTCAGTTCATCATACTTGCTAAGTATTTGTCGTTATCTGAATTGGGCCTTATCGCTTTTATAGGTATATTAGTGAGCTTCTCACAGGTATTGGGTGATGCGGGGTTATCTAACGCAATCATATATTTTGATGAGTTGAATAAGGGAGTTAAAAAGCAATTATATACATTGAGTCTATTTTTTAGCTGTGTGATTGCCTTGGTGGTCTACTTACTAATTCCTGTACTCGGTAGCTTTTTTAATTTGATAAACTTGCAGTCATTTTCTTTATTAATTGCATTGATTGCGTTCTGTCGGGTCGCCATGTCTCAGCCTATCGCGATTATGGAAAAGGCACTTAAGTTTAAAGTGCTGGCGTATATAGAGATATTTGCACAATTACTATCACTTATTGTTATTTGTTTGCTACTACACCTTGATTACGGTGCAAGTAGTGCCGTTTATGGGCAACTTTTGCTTGTCATTTTATTGCTGGGCTCAGGCTTGGTTGTTGCTTTTCGTGATATAGGGATCATGCTCCCTCGTTTAAAAGAGATATCTGCTCCTGCAAAGTATGGCCTATATCAATCCCTTGAGGGTTTGGTGAGCATGTTGAGTCGTCAATGTGATCAGCTGATTATTTTAAAGTTTTTAGGTGCAGAAACACTTGGTATTTATAGTTATATCAAAGATTTAATTGGCAAGCCTTTATTGCAACTTATCAACCCTATCATTAACCGTTTATTGTTTCCGTTGTTAGTAAAGCTGCCCTTTTCAGAGCGAAGGGCATTTTATATGCGCTCACTTTTGTTGTTAAGTACGTTTACAATGCCTTTGTACTTGGGGTTAGCGTATTTCTCAGAGCCATTTTTGATATTTGTACTGAACAATAGTTGGGGAGAGCACCACTTGGTTGCGAGTTTACTCGCTTTGACCTATTTAATAATGGCGATGATCACGCCCTGTAGTTCATTATTGCAAGCAATGGGAGCGGTAAAAAGATCTTTTTATTGGAACGTGGTTGTGACCATCATCAGAGTAAGTGTGATCTTTGTTTCAGTGCCTTTTGGTATAGAAGTGATGTTAGGTGCTTTGCTCATATTACAAGCTTTGTTTCTGTTTGCGCATTGGTATGTACTTATACGCCCAATGATCCATACCAGCTTATTTAGTTTTTTTAAGATACCTAGCATTCCGTTAACACTCGCCGTGATCATTATTTTTATTTCGTCGATTCTACAGCCATTGATGAGTATTGATGAATTTTGGCAGGCAATACTTTATGCTTTCGTCGTGATTATTAGTTTGGTTATTTCAGTGTATTTGCTAAAATCCCGCATCCACATTATTGATAAGCTTGTACAGCGGTAAGCATGATGAAACCATTAGCAAAAAATACATCGCCATCGACCAAAGTCGTGATTGGTATTCCTACATGTAAACGCCCTGTTGGGTTGAATAATTTATTACAGTCTATTGCCGAGCTATATATTACCGATATCGAACTCATTATTCTGGTTGCAGACAATGATGCAGAGCTAAAACAAGGCACGAAAGTAGTCGCGGAGCTTAAACAAGAATACAAATATCACATCGAAGCCATATGCGTTGAGCAACGCGGTATTTCTTATGTCAGAAATAAGCTGCTATATGAATCTTTTGAAACACACCAAGCTGATTTTCTGGCCATGATAGATGATGACGAGTTGGTTGAAGCGCAGTGGCTCAATGAGTTATTAAAAACACAGAAGAATACTCAGTGTGACGTTGTCGGTGGTGTCGTAGTTCCTAAATTCCCATCAGTCGCGCCAGACTGGGTTAGTGAGCTATCTATTTATTATCCGCGTAACCCCAATGAATCGGTAGAAATATCTTTAATCGAAGGTGTTGGCAATGTTCTGTTGAATAAAGCGATTTATTTTGAATTTTCTAAACAACGCTTTGACCCTTTTTATGCGGTATATGGTGGTGGAGATAAAGAGTACTTTACACGTCTGAAAGCTGAGGGAGCTAGATTTGCGCTTGCCCATAAAGCTGTGAGTTATGAGCTATTTGACGAATCTCGTGTTACCAAGTCTTGGGCCGTAGAACGAGCCCATCGCATTGGGGCCGCTGATATGCGTATTATATTAAAGCACCACAAATCATTTTTAAAATTGTGCATTGAGAGCTGCAAAGTCATTTTTGCTACTTTGCTGGGGCTATTGATGTATATAACGCCAATAAATAGTGAACCCAAGAAAATGAAAGGTCGCTTACTGTTAGCGAGGCAAATTGGCAAAATTGCGGGCTTGTTTAATAAACAAAAAGCAGTATATAAAAAAGTACATGGAGGGTAGTCTGTAAAATGTTACAAAGCTCAATTTCAAATACGGCCCAAAGAATAGTGGTTACCGGTGGTGCTGGTTTTATTGGTAGTGCGTTAGCTGGTTATTTTATCGTAACCCGACGCTTCTAGTTAATATGTTTAGAAAAATCAAAGAAAATAAGTATCTACATTCTATTCTAATGCTTGTTAGTGGTAGTGCTTTTGGTCATATATTGACCTTTTTGGCTTTACCACTATTAACTCGATATTTTTCTCCTAGTGATTTTGAAGTACTTGCGGTATTTGTTGCCATCACTACATTAGTAAGTAGTGCTGCATGTTGTCGTTTTGAAATTGCGATACCCCTACCTAAGCATGACAAAAATGCATTGGCATTGTTGCTGATATCAGTGATGAGTGCCTCAATTGTTGCTCTTTTAGCATGTGTACTAATCATCACACTTGAACCTTGGCTGGTTCAATCGTTTTTATTGAGTAATACGGTGTTGTATTTAATACCTGCAGGTATTTTTTGTGCAGCATTGTTTAATGTTCTACAGTTTTGGGCAACAAGACAAAAAGCATTTCGCTTAGTTGCAAAAACTCGCATTTCACAGTCTGTATTTGGCAACTCAACACAATTGATTAGTGCATACTTTTCGATACCTTTGGGGTTGATTATTGGCCAACTGTTAAATTACTCATCTGGTATTTTTTCGATAGCACGATTTTTGGTTCGAGACAATTGGCGCTGTTTAAGGGCTTTGAGTTGCAAACGTTTATGGTTTATAGCAAAGAAATACGACCAATACCCAAAGCTTTCTACCTTAGAGGTACTCGCTAATAATGGAGGGATCCAACTTCCTATTGTCCTCATTGCATACTTTGTGGTGGGGCCTGAAGCTGGGTATTTATTCTTAGCTCTGAAGCTTATGCAAGTTCCGATGGCTTTAATTGGTGGCTCCATTGCGCAAGTTTTTTATGCAGAAATAGCAAAATCAGATGCGCATCAGATCTCTGAAATTACAGAAAAAAATATCTCATCCCTTATGCGCTTGGGTGTCGGCCCTATTATTTTCTTAGGCGGGACTCTTGAGATTTTTGCTATACATATTTTTGGAGATGCTTGGCAAAGAGTTGGTGAGATTATGGTGATACTTTTACCCTGGTTTGTACTTCAATTTCTTTCCTCACCTATTTCTATGATTATGCATGTAGCTGAAGCGCAAAGGCAGATGCTTTATCTAACTATCTTCGGGTTTGTTATTCGAATCGGTGGGTTATGCACTGTTTTTTGGCTTGGTGCTAATTCATATGTTGAAGTGTTAGGTGTAACATGTGGTATTTATTACGGTATTTGCTTATTTGTGTTTGCTAGAAAAGCGAAAGTAGATCACGCGAGGTTATTTACATTATTAAAACTTCCAGCTGCAATAGTCACTAGTAGTATAGTATTAGTATTAATTTTGAGAGGAGTTTTTTTATAAATGAAGATGTTTTTTGCTAAATATATTCTTTTACCTTTTTTAGGTATTTTTTTCGACCGAAAATATTTGAAAGGGCGGTTTTTCGACCACAGTATGCAAGGCTATGGTTATGCTTTTCGCGCATTTATAGGAAGGAATGTATTGAGGTTAGGCCCGTCATTTTCTTGCCCTGTAAGTATTCATTGTCACATTTCGAATCTAGAAAATATTACTTTTGATCCTGAAGACATTAACAACTTTAACTCTCCGGGTACGTATTTTCAAAATTTTAAAGGTCATATCACTATAGGGAAAGGTACATATATAGCGCCTAATGTCGGTATTATTACCTCAAATCATGATTTAAATAACTTAGAACTACATCTACCGGGAGAAAGTGTATTACTTGGCGAGAAGTGCTGGATAGGTATGAACAGTGTCATATTACCGGGAGTTGTATTAGGTAAAGGGACGGTTGTTGCTGCTGGCAGTGTAGTAACGAAAAGTTTTCCGAGTGGAAACCTGTTAATCGGAGGTTCTCCAGCTAGAGTGCTTAAGCAATTGGGGTGACTTTAGGCAGATTAGTGTTTATGTGAAAGTATGTGTGCGTTGCCTTATTATACTGGGTAATAAGACTAATCTGGATATTTTCAAACACAGCGCTTTACTGCGCAAACGATTGCTTACCCTCTTGTACAGACTTATGCCGTTGGTGTACAATCTCGGCCTATCGCATTTTTATTTTGATATATAACTAAATTGACTTGATGTATGTAAATAGGCCCAGATATTGTGCGTTTTTTGGTACTGTACGCGCAGAAACTAAGCTGATGAGCTATTACAAATATTAACAGTAAAGGGTTATATTAACTGTCACACTATGCCGCGATATAAATATTAAACATTTTTTATGACAAGCATGTTGCTCGCTACGAGGCGATGGCTTGTATTATTTTAGGAACGATCACCAAGTATATGAAAGTTGTAACTGTCATTGGCGCCAGGCCCCAATTTGTTAAAGCGGCGACATTTAGTCGTGCTGTTAGAGAACACAATAAGCAAAGTGAGCTCACAGTAGAAGAAGTGATTGTTCATACCGGGCAGCATTTTGATGTAAACATGAGTGATGTGTTTTTTGAAGAAATGGATATCCCAAAACCAAACTATAGCTTAGGTATTGGCGGGGGTAATCATGGTGCCATGACTGGCCGTCAGCTTGAACAAATCGAGACAGTACTACTTAAAGAACAACCTGACTGGGTGTTGGTGTATGGAGATACAAACTCTACCCTTGCCGGCGCCCTTGCTGCAGCGAAATTACACATGCCTATTGCGCATGTCGAAGCTGGCTTGCGTAGTTATAATATGCGTATGCCTGAAGAAATAAATAGGCTTCTAACAGACCAAATTAGCAGTATCTTGTTTTGCCCAACTGCGACTGCTGTAAGTAACTTACAAACTGAAGGCTTCAATACACGCGATTGCGATGTGGTGAATGTGGGTGACGTTATGCTTGATGCCGCTAAACATTATACTAAGTCATCAAAACGACCAAATATTCCTGAATTTTCGTCATTTCATTTATGTACAATTCACAGAGCTGAAAACACCGATGATGAGGCGCGCTTAAGATCCATTATCAGTGCTTTGAATACCTTGTCGGTAATTACGCCTGTTGTGTGCCCGTTGCACCCAAGAACTCGAAAGTTAATTGACAAATTGAATATTGAAGTTAACTTTACGGTTATTGAACCGGTCAGTTATTTTGAAATGATTTGGTTACTTGAGCACTGCTCTTTGGTGCTTACCGACAGCGGCGGTTTACAAAAAGAGGCATACTTTTTCTCAAAGCCTTGTGTAACGATGCGTGACCAAACAGAATGGGTAGAGCTCATTGAAGCAGGCGTTAACACGTTAGTTGGAGCAGATGAGCAATTGATCATTGAGTCAGCTAAAAGCATGCTAGAGAAGTCTGTGGCGGCTGACTCTGAACTATATGGTTCAGGCATCGCCAGTAAAGATATTTTAAGTACGTTAATTGCGAAGCATACCGCTTAAATGAAGGCGCGTATTGAATATATTGCTTTTGTTGATCAACAAAAGACGCCTGGGGTAGCTAAAAAAGTTATCAATACTGTAAAGTCGGCAGAAAACTTGGGGCATGATGTTTCTAGCAAGTTATTTGCACCAAGTTTTGCCAGTGTGTTTGGCTTTATAAAAGCCGTGTTTACCACACAGTGTGATGTACTGTTTATTCGTTTTTCAAGTTTGCTATTCCCATTTTTGTTTTTCCCATTATTGTTTGCCAGACTCAAAGGCGTAAAAATAGTGGTGGATGTGCCCACACCGAGAAAGTCGGTGTTGGTTGAGCTCAAAACCTCTGAAACGAATGTGTTTGTAAGAATTGTAAAGCAAAGCATTTCTATATTATCTAGTAGTTGGGTGTTATGGCCCGCAAGTGTTGTGGTGCAATATGCACAAGATTCGAGTTGGTATTTATGGGGGGTTCAGCGTCGTACTGTTATTATTGGTAATGGTATTAACATTCCTGATTCACTAGCAATTGCTAATAGCCGTTGGGATAAAGCCACACCGCTGAATTTGATTGCCGTTGCGCAGCTAGCACAGTGGCATGGTTACGACCGTTTAATTCATGCGATACATCAGTTCAAACAAAGCTCAGTAAATTATGATATTAAGTTGACCATAGTCGGTGAAGGGGATGCATATGCGCCTTTGCAGTCTTTGGTGAGTGAATTAAATTTACAAGGTAATGTCACCTTTACAGGCTTTTTGTCGGGTGCTGATTTGGATGCACATTTTTATGATGCACATATCGGTATTGCAAGCCTTGGATTATACCGCATTGGATTGCATGAGGCCTCAGTGCTAAAAACCCGTGAATATGTGGCACGTGGGCTAAGTGTGATAGGCGCTGCCGATGATCCTGATTTTGCTCATGACTCACAAGTTAGGCTGATGGTCAGTAATAGTGATTCAATAGAGGATATTGTTGTATTACTGAAACATTTGCCAAATAGCATGTTATTAGCACCTCAGGAATTAAGAGACTATGCTGAAAAAAATCTAACGATGGAAAGTAAATTGAAAGTCATTCTCGCACACGTTGATATTAAGTGAGTACCGTTAGTAGTGAAACATTGTAAAGCGTTAGATAAAAAAATTGGTAATAAGCTGTCGTTTGATCAGGTGCTCTTAAAACAGCGCCGAGGGTTGACTCAGAGTGTTGCGACCACTTTTGTAAACCCATTTTCTTACCCAATTGTTGGAGATGATGAATCGTTATTAACAGCGCTAGATCATATTTATTCTGATGGCGCATTACATACATATTTGCACAATATATTTAACACCAATCAGATTGAGCGGCTCAGCTTTGATTTTTCATCGGTCGCGCACGATGTACTGCAATTTGCACTAGAGAACACCTTGAAGGTCGCTCTGGTGGGCGCCAAACCAGGCTTAGTTGAGCAAGCTGCAAAAAACTATCAGCAAATGTACCCTGGATTGAATATTGCTTATCACCATCATGGTTACTTAAATGAACCCGGCATGGAAGACGGGGTAATTGATGAGCTAAATACGATATCTGCTGACATTGTTATTTGTGGTATGGGTACACCTAGACAAGAACAATTTATTTTGACGTTGAAACAGCGGTTAAGTAACCCAGCATTATTGTTCACCTGTGGTGGTTTTATAGAGCAGTCTGCAATTAAAGCCGATTATTACCATCCGCTTGTAAAAAGGTTTGGATTACGTTGGGTGCAGCGCGCCATCATGCATAAACACGTGAGAACACGTTTAATGCAAGATTATCCTAAGTTTATTTGCAACTATATATTTTCTCAGTTTAAAGCAAAGTGAGGCGAGTGAGTTAGTGCATTCACTAAGTTTAAATTTTAAAGTAGGTAACCATGTTTAACATACCCCCAGAATTAAAAATTGGCGTAATTGGCCTCGGCTATGTTGGCTTGCCGTTAGCTGCAGAGTTTGGCAAATCTAAAAATGTCATTGGCTTTGATATTAACAAAACGCGAGTCGATGAGCTTAAAGCGGGTATTGACGCGACGCTCGAGGTAACAGCTGAGCAATTACAAGCAGCTTCGCACCTTGATTTTAGCTGTGATAGCAATGCCTTAGCACAGTGTAATATTTATATTGTTACAGTACCGACGCCAATAGATGATAATCATGTACCAGATTTAACTCCACTTCGTAAAGCGTCTGAGTTGTTGGGCAAATATGTTGCGAAAAATGACATTGTGATTTATGAATCTACCGTATACCCAGGTGCGACAGAAGAAGTATGTATTCCGATCATTGAAAAAGTGTCGGGTCTTAAGTTTAATCAAGACTTTTATGCTGGCTATTCACCTGAGCGTATTAACCCGGGTGACAAGGTAAATACACTAACGAAGATTGTAAAAATAACCTCGGGTTCGACTCCTGAAGTGGCGCAATTTGTTGATGACTTATATGGCTCAATTGTGGAAGTGGGTACACATAAAGCGTCATCAATTCGCGTTGCAGAAGCGGCAAAAGTGATTGAAAACACTCAACGAGATTTAAATATTGCGGTTATTAATGAGTTTGCCAAAATCTTCAATCGCTTAGATATTGATACTGAAGAAGTACTTAACGCAGCTGGCACTAAATGGAACTTTTTAAAGTTTAAGCCGGGCTTAGTGGGCGGTCACTGTATTAGTGTTGACCCATATTATTTAACCTATAAAGCCGAAGAGGTGGGTTATCGCCCTGAAGTGATATTAGCAGGCCGACGTATCAACGACGGCATGGGGGAATATGTAGCCACCCAGTTGGTTAAAAAGCTATCAAGCAAAAAAATACACATTGATGAAGCAAGAGTGTTGGTTTTAGGTTTTACCTTTAAAGGTGATTGCCCTGATGTTCGAAATACAAAAATTATTGATATTGTCAAAGAGCTTGCTGATTTTAATATGTCGGTTGATGTGTACGATAGCTGGGCAAGCCCAGAAGAAGTTAAACATGAATATGGCATAGAGTTAATAAACACCATAGAGCAAGGTCAATATGATGGTATTGTGTTGGCTGTTGATCATCATGAATTTAAAGAATGGGGTGTTGATAAAGTCCGCTTTTATGGAAAAGCACAGCACATTTTATATGATGTAAAGCATGTATTAGACCCAAACCAAGCTGACATTAGACTATAAAACTGAATTGGATTAAAAAATGAAAAACTTTGCACTGATCGGCGCAGCAGGATATATCGCACCACGTCATATGAAAGCCATTAAAGAAACGGGTAATAATTTAGTTGCTGCTATGGATAAAAATGATTCTGTTGGGATCATAGATAGTTTCTTTCCCGAAGCTGATTTTTTTGTAGAATATGAGCGTTTTGATCGCCATATAGACTTATTGCGCAGAAAGGGCTCGAAGGTCGACTATGTTGCAGTTGCTTCTCCAAATTATTTACATGACTCTCATATTCGTTTTGCACTAAAAAATGGTGCTCATGCAATTTGTGAAAAACCGTTAGTTTTGAATCAGCATAATATTGATGCTCTTCAAGAAATAGAGAAAGAAACAGGAAAGAAAGTATATAATATTCTGCAATTGCGGCTGCACCCAAGTATTATTTCCTTAAAGAATAAAGTGGAAGAAAAACTTGCAACCGACCCTGATTCAATTTTTGAAATTGATTTAACTTATTTGACTAGTCGTGGGCATTGGTATTTTACATCTTGGAAAGGTGACGATGCAAAGTCCGGTGGTATAGCTACGAATATAGGCGTCCACTTTTATGATATGTTATCTTGGATTTTTGGCCCCGTCTTGGCAAGTGAAGTTCACCTACGAGAAGATAATGCGTCAGCCGGATATTTAGAGCTTAAAAATGCTCGAGTAAGGTGGTTTTTGTCTGTTGACAGTAACTATCTGCCTGAATCTGTAAAAAACTCAGGACAAAGGACTTACCGCTCAATAACTGTCAATGATGAGGAAATTGAGTTCTCAGGTGGATTCACTGATTTACACACCGCCAGTTATGAACACATACTCGAAGGGAAAGGATTTGGATTAGAAGAAGCGAGGCCTAGTATTGAGATTGTGAGTCATATACGTACGTGTGATGTAGTTAATGCTGAGCCTGAAAAGGGTCACTCATTCTTGGTTGGTAAATAATAATATGGGCTACCAAAAGCATGACAGTGCCATTGTAGATGACGGTGCGGTGATTGGTGAAAATAGCCGAGTTTGGCACTTTGCACATGTTTGCGGTGGTGCTGAAATTGGCGAAGGGTGCTCGTTAGGCCAAAATGTGTTTGTGGGTAACAAAGTGACGATTGGCGATAACGTTAAGATACAAAATAATGTGTCGGTTTACGATAACGTACACCTAGAAAGCGACGTGTTTTGCGGACCAAGTATGGTGTTTACCAATGTTTATAATCCGCGTGCTTTTATTGAAAGAAAAACAGAGTACAAAGACACCTTAGTAAAAAAAGGGGCAACACTCGGAGCCAATTGCACCATTGTATGCGGGGTAACCATTGGTGAATATGCTTTAATCGGCGCAGGGGCTGTGATCAACAAAGATGTTAAAGCATTTGCATTGATGGTGGGAGTGCCTGCAAAGCAAATAGGGTGGATCAGCAAATATGGCGAGCAGTTAGATTTACCACTCACCGGCACTGCAACTGCGTTGTGCCCAAATACCAATGAGCAGTACCATCTTAATCATGATGTTTTAACATTAGTAAAAGCTTAAACGGAACAAGTATGCAATTTATTGACTTAGCAGCGCAGTACCAACACTTAAAAACAAAAATAGACAAGCGAATTCAAACTGTGTTGGAGCATGGTCAATATATAATGGGGCCTGAGGTTAAAGAGCTTGAACAGAAATTAGCAGACTTTGTTGGCGTTAAACACGCCATCACCTGTGCTAATGGTACTGATGCACTAACTCTGTCATTAATGGCTTTGGAAGTGGGTGAAGGAGATGCGGTTTTTTGTCCAACCTTTACTTTTTTTGCAACGGCAGAGACCATAGCATTTGAAAAGGCGACGCCGGTATTTGTAGATTCAAACCCTGATACGTTTAATATTTGCCCGCAAGATTTAGAAGCCCGCATTTTGGCTGTGTTAGCAGAAGGTAAGTTAAAACCTAAAGCCATTATCGCTGTTGATTTATTTGGCTTACCAGCAGAGTATGAAAAGCTAGAAGCACTGGCTAAAAAGTATGATTTAACGCTGATAGAAGATGCTGCACAAGGCTTTGGCGGCTCAATAACGAATGCCAATGGCCAAGTACGCCAAGCTGGCGCATTTGGTGATATTGCCACCACAAGCTTCTTTCCGGCAAAGCCATTAGGGTGTTATGGTGATGGCGGTGCTATTTTTACAAATGATGATGATTATGCTGAATTGATCCGCTCATACAGAGTACATGGTAAAGGCAAAGATAAATACGACAATGTACGTATTGGTATGAATAGCCGATTAGACACGCTTCAAGCCGCGATTTTACTTGAGAAGTTAGCTGAATTCCCTACAGAGTTAGAAAACAGAAATAAAGCAGCGCAGCAATATACACATGAACTAAGCAGTACTTACAAAACCCCACGCGTTCCAAAGGGTTATGTGAGCTCATGGGCGCAATATACACTGCAAAGTGATGACCGAGACAGTGCAATGGCTAAGTACAAAGCACAGGGCATTCCTACCGTGATTTACTATGGCACTTGCATGCATGAACAAACGGCATTTGCAGATCTAGGCCATAAATTAGGGGATTTCCCCATTGCTGAAAAGTTAGCGCGTTCTGTATTTAGCTTACCTATGCATGGCTATTTATAATATGTTTTTTTGCATGCAGCCATTTAGAACAGATAGGTAGCTAATAGATAAAATGGATATTTCGGTCGTTATCCCGCTTTATAATAAAGCTGCTTTTATTGAGAGAGCGGTTCGCTCTGTGTTGTCGCAATCTGTGCCTGTGGCAGAAGTCATTATTGTTGACGATGGTTCAACTGATAATGGCGCTGAGCTTGTTACAGCATTAAGCAATAACAAGGTGACGTTACATAGCCAGTCAAATAATGGAGTGTCGTCAGCCAGAAATATAGGCGTGTCACTGTGTTCTAGCCCATTTGTGGCATTTTTAGATGCAGATGATTACTGGCATGAGCATTTTATAGCTGAAATTAAGGCGCTAAATAATGCTCAGCCGGATGCCAAGTTACTCTGCACTGGCTATGAGTTTAGTACACAGCACAGTCGTGCTAACGCAGTTAATACGTTTATGTCTGAGCAGTATGGAATATTGGCAGATTATTTTGCAGCGTGTAGTTTACAAGACTTACCGATCACCTCATCATCTGTTTGTATTGAAAAAAGCAGTTTGCTAGAAATAGGAGGGTTTCCTGAGGATTTAAGCTTAGGAGAAGATCAAGTTGTTTGGGCAAAAATGGCTTGTAAGTGGCCGGTTGCGTATGCAAATAAGGTGAGTGCTGTGTACGATTTAGCTGCATCGGTTTCTGAAAAGCCACAAGTTGACTATGTAAAACCTTCTCCACATTTAAAGGCATTTGAACAATTATTAGTGCAAGGGGTTGTGCCGAGTAAAATGCAGCCTACGTTAAAGTACTTAATGCATTTAACGGTGATGAGCAGTGTAAAGCGTAATTTGCTAAAAGGGCGTAAGAAAGAAGCATTTAATTTATTGGTGCATGCTCCCTTGCTACAGTGGGACTGGTATCGTGCTTTTGCATTTTTGCTTGTACCTTTACCTCAATGCTGTACCCGCTGGTTACTCAGCTCAAATAAGTTGCGTCGCTTTAATAACAATTAACTCAGTGCGAACCATACTATGGTAAAACAGCAATATTTAGTCTTATTTTTACTCCTTTCTTTGGTTGGGATTGTATCCTATAGCCAATATAACTTATTGCCGGCCAATGCGATTTTTGAGTTGTTGGTGCTGGTAAGCTTATTGTTTATTGGTAAAAGAATGCAACCCAGCGCATGGGCTTTATTCTTATTATCATTGGGTTATTTACTGGTGACATTGGCTTTGGCTAAACTCAGAGCTGTGCACCCGGTTGATTATTTTATTGCTTATAAAACATTTTTTTACTTATGTATTTTGAGCTTTTTCTCGTCAAAAGTATTATTTGGTCATGCGTTTGTTCGTAAAGCTTGGTACGCCTTACTTGGGTTATTCTTTTTTAAATATATTGTATGGACCGTATTAGGTGCTGAAGGCCGCCCTGGCTTATTTACTGAAAACAATTTTGAAATTATGTTTTTGCTACTGATAGGGTGTGCTGTTTGGAGTATAAGAAACCATTTAACCTTGTACGAGTGGATGGCGCTAGGAGGCGTTACGTTTTTGTCGGGCTCCCGCTCTGGGGTGATCTGTTTTTTAGCGATGTTTGTATTGCTGTATATAAAAGAAATGAATTGGAAAACTATTCTACAACTGGGCTTGGTGGGTGGCGTTGGTGCCGGGGTTGCAGCTATATTTATCAGTCGATTGGCTGGTGGCGGCATCGAACAAATAGATAGGGTGGTATTCTTTCAAGGCTTTTTATTGGGTATTGCTGATTGGGGTTGGTGGGAGTATTTATTGGGCTCACAAACACTCACGGCGTTACCACCAGAAGTATGCGACAGGCTAACGTATTATCAATCATTGTTTAGTGCTAAAGACCCGAGTATATGTTACTCGGTGATTTTACATACTTACATCACGCGAACGATTTTTGACCATGGTTTTATTGGCCTATTTTTTATCTTTTTTGCTTTAAACTACTTGTTAAAGTTAAGTCATGTGGTGACTAAGGCTCGCTTGGCTGTATTGGCCATTTTGTTTTTAAATGGCGCGTCGGTCAGCTCGATTAACAGTGTATATGCCGTGGTAGGGGTGATGGTGATTTTAACCACGTTTTACCCTCATCGATATGGTTTTGAAAAAGCACGTTTGATTTTACAGCGTAAAGCTATGATAGATAGTCAGTAGATTGATTGGATGGAGGTAGAAATGCCAAAAATTTCGGTTGTAGGTACTGGATATGTTGGTCTTTCTAATGCATTGCTATTGTCGTAGCATAACGATGTGATTGCTTATGATATTGATAAGGCCAAAATAGCTCAGCTCAACGCGAGACAATCGCCTATTGTTGATAGTGAAATAAGCACTTTCTTATCTAGAGATGACATACAGTTTGAGGCTACCACGGATAAAGCCGCTGCATACACAGACAGTGATTTTATTATTATATCAACACCAACTGACTACGACCCTGAAACGAACTACTTTGATACCTCATCGGTAGAGTCTGTACTTTAAAGATATATCACCCAGCAGTGTTGTCATCATAAAATCAACAGTGCCAGTTGGTTTTACGGCAGATATACAACAACGATACCCTGAATTAACGATATACTTTTCACCTGAGTTTTTACGTGAAGGACGCGCATTACATGATAATTTGTATCCGTCACGTATTGTGGTTGGCGGTAAATCGGCGCAGGCTGAGCAATTTGCCCAGCTGTTAAAACAAAGTGCTAAAACACCAGATGTAGCCATTCTCCTCACCGACTCGACGGAAGCTGAAGCGATTAAGTTATTCTCTAATACTTATTTAGCAATGCGTGTTACGTATTTTAACGAGTTAGATAGCTACGCAGAAGCTCACAACCTTGATAGCCGACAGATCATCGAAGGGGTAGGGCTTGATCCGCGTATTGGTGACCATTATAACAACCCGTCATTCGGTTATGGTGGCTATTGTTTGCCAAAAGATACAAAACAACTATTGGCTAACTATCAAAATGTACCTAACAATATGATCACCGCGATTGTAAATGCCAATACAACGCGTAAAGATTTTATTTCGAATGTTATTTGGGCGAAAAACCCAAATATTGTAGGCATTTACCGACTTGTGATGAAAGTGGGCTCTGACAATTTTAGAGCTTCTGCTATTCAAGGGGTCATGAAGCGTTTAAAAGCCAAAGGGGTGACGGTCATTGTGTATGAACCTAGCTATAGTGAACCACACTTTTTTAATTCTAAAGTGGTGCATGATTTAGCTGAGCTTAAACATAGTAGCGATATTATTGTGTCAAATAGAATGGTCGATGAGCTACTTGATGTGTCAGAAAAGGTATATACTCGCGATATATTCGGCATCGACTGATTGATAGGTTAGTTGAGTGCCAATTAACCTATATAAAATCAGATATTGGCGATGACACACGAAAAAGTTCTTCCTATTATTATGGCGGGTGGTTCAGGCGAGCGCTTATGGCCGCTTTCTCGGGCGCATTACCCCAAACAGTTTTTATCACTGACGGGCAATGAACATACCATGCTCCAGCAGACTCTATTACGTTTGCAAGGTATTGAACATCAGCCCCCGCTTATCATCTGCAATGAAGCACATCGCTTTATTGCAGCGGAGCAAGTGCGGCAATTAAATATTCCCCATAGTGGTATTTTACTCGAACCAGAAGGTAAGAATACCGCACCAGCCATTGCTTTAGCGGCGTTTACAGCAATGCAAAAAGGGAGTGACCCTTTATTATTAGTACTTGCTGCAGATCATGCCATCAAAGATGTTTGTGCATTTCAAACCGCAGTGCAACGTGCTTTAAAGCACGTAGAGGGTGATAAATTAGTCACCTTTGGTATTGCCGCTGACAAAGCAGAGACAGGTTTTGGTTATATAAAGCAAGGCAAGGCGGTGGATGATGGCTTTGTCATTGAACAATTTATTGAAAAGCCGAATAAACCATTGGCTGAACAGCTCATATCATCAGGCGAGTATTGTTGGAATAGCGGTATGTTTTTATTCAGAGCAAGCTGTTATTTAAATGCATTAAAGAGTGACCGACCCGATATTTACGGTGCTTGTGAAAAAGCAACACACATTCGCAATCATGATTTAGACTTTATTCGCGTTGACCAATCAGCGTTTTTGGCATGTCCGTCTGAGTCTATTGATTATGCGGTGATGGAAAAAGCTGACAATGCGGTGTTGATCCCCATGGATGCTGGCTGGAGTGATTTAGGGAGTTTTGAAGCCCTTTGGCAAGAAGCTGATAAAGATTGTAGTAATAATGCATTACTGGGTGATGTAATTGCCAATAATACCTCTGGCTCTTTAATACACTCAGAAGGTGCATTGGTAACAACTATTGGTGTTAAAAACTTGGTGGTGGTTGCAACGAAAGACGCGGTATTAGTGGCGGATAAACAGTACGCAAGTAATGTAAAAAATATTGTTGAGCGCTTAAAGCAACAGGCGCGCAAAGAAGTCACTGAACACCGAGAAGTGTATCGCCCATGGGGTAAGTACGATTTAATTGATGTTGGCGAACGTTTTCAAGTAAAACGCATAACAGTAACACCCGGTGCCAAATTGAGTAAGCAGATGCATCATCATCGAGCCGAGCATTGGGTGGTGGTATCGGGTACGGCTAAGGTGGTTATTGATGATGTTACGCAGTATTTAACCGAAAATGAGTCAGTTTATATTCCCATTACGGTAGTGCACTCTCTAGAGAACCCCGGGAAAGTGGCACTAGAGCTTATAGAGGTACAATCTGGGGGCTATTTAGGGGAAGATGACATAATACGTTTTGAAGATAAGTATAGCAGGCCATAAAACGTATGCTTGCAAGTGCTGAGGTAATAAAAAATAGTACTGTTGTATTTGGTACCAGTGGCGCCCGAGGCCTAGTTAGTAAGTTAACGGCTAATGTATGCGGCGCTTTTACGGCTAATTTTATTACTGCAATGCGTGAGTTGTTTGAGTTTGACCAACTAGCAATCGGGGTTGATAACAGGCCCAGTAGTTACGTAATGGCACAAGCTTGTGCACAAATATGCGCGCAGTTGAACACTCGGGTTATTTATTACGGTGTAATACCCACTCCAGCACTGGCCTATAGTGCGATGCAAGACAAAATCCCGGCGATTATGGTAACGGGTAGCCATATTCCATTTGATAGAAATGGGTTAAAGTTTTATCGGCCTGACGGCGAAATAACCAAGCAAGACGAGTTGAGTATAGTCACACTCAATACCCTATTTGAGCCCGCTACGCGCTTACCTGAACTCACAATGAATAAAGTTGCAATTGAGCGTTATATTTTACGTTATACGGGTTTATTTGAAGAAAATAACTCAGCAAAGCCTGGCTCGCTAATTTTAGCTGGTAAACGCATTGGTATTTATGAGCATTCAAGTGCTGGTCGAGATATTTACCGTCAAATATTTAAGCAGTTAGGTGCTAATGTTATATCACTTGGTAGAAGCAATGAGTTTGTACCGATTGATACCGAGGCGGTATCAGCGGATGATATACGCCGAGCCCGTGATTGGGTTAAAGAATATCAGCTTGATGCGCTATTTTCTACTGATGGTGATGGAGACAGGCCATTACTTGCAGATGAGCAAGGCGAATGGTTACGAGGTGATATATTAGGTTTGTTGTGTGCCAAAGCGTTACATCTCGACGCGTTAGCTGTGCCAATTAACTGCAATACTGCCATTGAGCTATGCGGTGCGTTTAATCGCGTTATTCGAACAAAAATTGGTTCACCCTATGTGATAGAGGTGCTCAATGGCTTAGGAAAAGACGAAGCCAATAAAGGGTTGAATACTCGTCATTCAAGTGAAGCTCATTTAGTAAGCTCAGTTTTGTATGATAGTCAACGCGCACTTGAGCGTGCAGTTTGTAATAAAAAGAGAGTCACTCAAGCCTATGTTGCTGGTTTTGAAGCAAATGGTGGCTTTTTACTAGGCTCAACGTTGTATTACAACGGAAAATTACTTGAGGCTTTACCAACACGCGATGCTTTACTACCTGCACTGATTGTTTTAGCTAATACAACGACCAAAGGTTTGCTTTTATCGGCATTCGTCGCAGCATTACCCAAACGTTACACCAGTAGTGATCGACTGAAAAACATACCTGCTTTGCTCAGTCAGCAGTTGTTAGAAGATGCAAAACAAAACCCACAGGCATTTTTAAAAAAGCTTGGAATAAGTATACCGAAGCGTACGAACACTTCAATGAACGAGCAGTTAAATAGTGCAGAACTCAATAGCATAAAAATAAATACACTTGATGGCCTCAGAATGCATTTTAATAATGATGAGTATGTACACATTAGACCGTCTGGTAATGCCCCAGAACTACGCTGCTATGTTGAAGCCAGCTCAAAACAACGAGCACAAAACCTGTTATCCATAGTCATACAAGGCTTAAAAAAGACCCTATCGCCGTAGGCGAGGCTTTACGCCTCGCATGTTTTCACGTGTCACAATTTACCTTTGGCCATACGCATCGCTGGCTTAGGTTTTTAACTATCTCTTCAGGCATTGCCCCATATTCAATGCTACTCCTATTCCTGAAAGCAAAACCACCATTATGGAATTTACAAAAATCAATCAACCGCCTTACAACACAAGCGAGCAATAAATGCTCGCCTACCATTACCACAATCACCAACCCCACCGCCGTAGGCGAGGCTTCATGCTTCGCATTTTTAAACGTCTCGCATGATTAGGCTTCACACCCAACATTATTTCAGGCTCTGCCTACAACGCATTCCACCCAACATCTAAATCCACTTAAAGCGCCACATAATTCCAACAAACAACCCAAGGTTTAATTCAATCACATATCATTATTTTAATTTTATGCACACTAGGCCTTTACAACTCAACTTAGCGGACTATAATGTGCGTCAATTAAATTGTGTTCTTTTTGGCAGGCTATGGATTGCTGCAATATTATAAACCTTTTGCTACGTGCTAGGCTTAGTTTTACGCCATTTAAAGCAAGTTTGCTTTAAATTCCATATTTCTTCCATATTTTATTGTTTTAATTTATTAAATAAAAGCCAGCAGGTAAATAAAGCTGTTGTAATGTTTAATTAACATATGTGCGTGTTGTGCTTGCTGTCTGCCGGTGCTCGTGTTCTAATTTGGTAGATAACTGTCTTTAAAAAGCTATATGGAATAAAAATGGCTAAATGTTGTATTAAACTTCTTTCATCACTCGCTCTTATTTCACTTTCTGGTTGTAATATTATCCCTGGTAGCCACTTTGAAGGGCTAAGTGGTGGACAAGATTATAATAATGCCCAACAAGAATTAGAGCACGTTAATGTTAAAATGATTGACTCTCACCTCATACGCGCACAAAAAGAAAACTTACAACAGAGTGCGTTAGCAACTCAAAAGTTACCTTCTCAAGGTGTTGATGTTTCTGGTTATGAATATAAGCTAGGCATTGGCGATGTGCTTAGTGTGGGTGTTTGGGACCACCCTGAATTAACTATACCCGCAGCAGTACAAAGAACTGCTGAGTTTGATGGTTTTAGAGTACGAGCCGATGGTAGCTTCAACTTTGCTTATGCGCCTGGTATTAAGGCTGTAGGTCAAACCGTCAATCAAGTGCGTGCAGAATTAGTTAAACGCTTGAGCCGCGTAATAGAAGACCCACAAGTTGATGTAAAAGTAGTGGGTTTTAAAAGTCAGCGAACTTATGTGACAGGCGAAGTTAAAAAACCAGGTATATATGCTATTACAGAAACACCACTAACGTTAATTGATGCAGTAAGTCAAGCTGGTGGTTTAACTGGCGATGCAGACTGGCAACAAGTGAATTTCACGCGAGGTGATGTAACTGAAAATATAGAGCTAAATGCGTTTTATACAGCGGGTGACATTTCACAAAATCGCCTATTACAACATGGTGATATCATTCATGTATCACGTAATGATAAACAAAATGTATTTGTTTTAGGTGATGTAAAACGCGCGGGTACCGTACAAGTTACCCGTTATGGTTTGAATTTGGCACAAGCGCTCAGTGAAACTGGTGGTTTAAATGAAACGACAGCGAATGCTAGTGGTGTATTTGTATTACGCAAGCGTGACTTTGAGCGCGATGGCGTACTTGCCGATGTGTACCAATTAGATGCTAAAAGTATTGCTGCGCTTGTTATGGCAGAACAGTTTGAATTGCAGCCAAGCGATATCGTGTATGTAACCAGTGCGCCATTGGCTCGTTGGAACCGCGTAATTAGCTTACTATTACCATCACTTTCTACCGTCGATGCATTACAAGATATCGAAAACCAGTAAGGGCACAATATGTTTGATAGTATTTTAGTGGTCTGCGCTGGTAATATCTGCCGTAGTCCCACCGCGGAGTATATTTTAAAAGACAAGTTACAAGGCAAGTCTATTCTAGTCTCCTCAGCAGGGTTAACTGCGCTTGAAGGAAAAAGTGCTGATGCTACTGCCGTTGAAATTGCTCAGCAGCAAAATATCGATATGTCAGCTCATAAAGGTCGACAGTTAAGCTCATCACTTGTCGCTGATAATAGCGTGATTTTAGTAATGGAACAACGGCACTTATCTGACCTATGCAACCGGTACCCACAAGCGCGGGGTAAAACCTTTTTGTTGGGTAAGTGGCTTGATGAAAAAGAAGTACCCGATCCATACCGCCAGTCGCGAGAAGCGTTTGAGCATGTTTATGAGTTAATCGAGAGCGCTTGTGGCGCTTGGCAAAAGTATTTATAAGGATAAAGGTGCGTTTATGAATGCTCAGCCTAATTTTGTTGCAAACCAACAATCAAAACCATTGCGAGAACAATCTCAACATGGCTCTCAAGAAATAGACTTAATAGCGTTGTTTGGTACGCTACTTGATAGAAAGCTATTTATTATTTCGGTTACTACGTTATTTATGCTTGTAGGTATTGCTCACGCATTATTGAGCACACCGATTTATCAAGCAACTGCTATGATTCAGGTAGAAGAAAAGGGGGGCTCAGTCCCTGGTTTTGATGACATGGCAGGCATGTTTGAAAGCACATCAGCGGCAGTGACTGAAATAGAACTCCTTAAATCGCGCAGTATGATTGGTGAAGCGGTTGAAGCCTTAAAACTTGATATTGCAATTGAGTATAAACTTTTCCCTTTTATTGGTGGAAGAATATTTCGTTCATTTTCACCAAGTCAATATGGCGATCTCGCTGCGCCAAGTTTTGGCGCCAATAGTTATGCTTGGGGTGGTGAGCGGTTAGAGGTTTTTCGATTTGACGTACCAGCTAATGCGACTGGTCAGCAATTTGCGCTAGTAGCAAAAGGGCAAAATCAAATTGAGTTACAAGATGCTAATGGCAATGTCATTTTAAGTGGTGCGGTAGGTAGCGAGCTAACTAATGGTATGTTTACGCTAACAATTAAAACATTAGTGGCTAGAGTTGGTACTGAGTTTTTTATTTCAAAAAAAGACAGGTTAAGTACAGTACTTGATTTACAAGCTGCAATCGGTGCAAATGAAAAAGGCAAAGATTCAGGGATCATCAGTTTAAGTTTACAACATGCCAATTCAGTTTATGCTGAGCAAGTACTTGATAAAGTCGCTAGCGTTTATGTGCGCAGAAACGTTGAGCGCAATAGTGCAGAGGCCCAAAAGTCTTTAGAGTTTTTAAACGTACAATTACCAGAAGTTAAAAAGCAACTTGAAGAAGCTGAACAGTTATTCAATGAATACCAAGTGAAACGTGAATCAGTTAATATTTCATTAGAAACTCAGGCGGTACTTGAGCAAATAGTAAAACTTGATACAAAGCTCCAAGAACTAGATTTAAAACGTTTAGAGCTTAGTCGCAAGTTTAAAAGAGAGCACCCATCTTATAGAGGTGTGATTGAGCAAATTGATGTAGTAAAAGAGCAAAAGCTTAAATTAGCAGGTGAAGTAAAGGTTTTACCAGAAATTCAACAAGAATTATTGCGCTTAACGCGCGACGTTGAAGTGAATAACGAAATTTACACATTATTACTCGCCAAAACCCAAGAGCTTGATATAGTACGCGCAGGCACTGTGGGTAGCGTGCGTATCATTGATTATGCTGAAGTAAATCGCTCAAAACCAGTTAAACCGAAAAAAGCATTAATCGTAGTATTGGCAACTTTACTGGGCGGTATGCTTGCTGTTGTTGTTGTACTGGTGCAAAAAGCAATGCACAAAGGTATTGAGGATCCAAGTGAAATTGAGGCGTTAGGCTTACCTGTATATGCAAGCGTTCCTTACTCAGAATACCAAGTTAAACTTACTGGTTTTGCAAGGGCACGTAAAGGTAAAACCCAAAAAGCCAAGTCAATTCTCGCAGTTGACAACCCTGCAGATCTATCTATTGAAGCGATGCGAAGTTTACGTACCAGTCTTCACTTTGCGATGTTGGAAGCAAAGAATAATGTAATCGCAATTTCAGGACCAAGTCCAGGTGTGGGTAAATCATTTATCTCAGTAAACTTAGCAACAGTTCTGGCTCAAAGTGATAAAAAGGTCCTGATCATAGATGCCGATATGCGCAAGGGTTATCTTCAAACTCAATTTGGTATGCAGTGGGATAACGGTTTAAGTGATTTCCTTTCAGGTCGTATTAATTTAGAGCAAGTCACCAAAGCAAGTCAAGTTGAGGGCTTAGACGTAATTACACGGGGACAAATACCACCAAACCCTTCGGAGTTATTAATGCACGAAAACTTCTCAAAACTTGTTGAGGAAGTCTGTGCTAAATATGACCTTGTTATTATAGACACACCACCAATACTAGCAGTAACAGACCCCGCAATTGTAAGTGCGCATGCAGGCAGCACACTACTAGTCACACGTTTTGGTCAGAACCATGTTAAAGAACTAGAGTTAACACTAAACCGCTTCGAGCAGAATGGTATAGATGTTAAAGGTGTTGTATTCAACGGCGTATTAAAAAAAGCAAGTAACACATACGGCTATTACGGTTATTACAACTATGAGTATAAGTCAGATAAGTAATTTTAAGTTTTAGAAAAGAGAATGAGTATGCAAGAGTTATTAAAAGGGAAAAAAATAGCCATTATCGGTTTAGGCTATGTAGGTTTACCATTAGCTGTTGAATTTGGTAAACAATATCAGACTCTTGGCTTCGATATAAATCAAGGTCGAATTTCAGGATTGTTGAATGGTCATGATACTACTTTAGAAGTAAGTGACCAGGAGCTTCAACAGGCTCCGTTACTTAGCTATTCATATAATTTAGAAGACTTAAGAACTTGTAATGTTTATATTGTAACGGTCCCTACTCCAATTGATCAGCACAATCAACCTGATTTAACACCGTTGATAAAAGCGAGTGACATGTTGGGTAAAGTGGTAAGCAAAGGCGATATTATAATTTATGAGTCGACAGTCTATCCAGGTGCAACTGAAGAAGATTGTATTCCTGTTGTAGAGCGTGTTTCAGGGCTCAAATTTAATAAAGATTTTTTTGCTGGTTACTCACCTGAGCGAATTAATCCAGGCGATAAAGAGCATAGAGTTACTAATATATTAAAAGTCACGTCAGGTTCAACGGATGAAATTGCCGAAGTGGTTGATGAGTTATATCAGTCAATTATTACCGCGGGTACTCACAAAGCCTCAAGCATCAAAGTAGCTGAAGCTGCAAAGGTGATTGAAAATACGCAGCGCGATGTGAATATTGCGTTGATCAATGAACTTTCTATTATCTTTAACAAACTTGGTATAGATACCTTGGAAGTTTTAGAGGCTGCTGGTACAAAATGGAACTTCTTGCCGTTCCGCCCGGGTCTGGTGGGGGGTCACTGCATTGGTGTTGACCCATATTACCTAACACATAAAGCGCAAAGTGTTGGTTATCACCCCGAAATGATTTTAGCAGGTCGCCGACTAAATGATGGCATGGGCCAATATGTTGTTTCTCAATTAGTCAAAAAAATGTTAAAGCAACGCATCCATGTTGAAGGTGCAAATGTACTCGTTATGGGTTTTACGTTTAAAGAAAACTGCCCAGACCTTCGTAACACTAGAGTTATTGATATTGTTGAAGAGCTTAAAGAATACAATGTGAATGTTGATGTGGTAGATCCATGGTGCTCTTGTGAAGAAGCTGAATATGAATATGGTCTGAAGTTGGCTGCTGAAGTCAAACAAGGTCACTATGATGCAATTATTCTGGCTGTTGGTCATAATGAGTTCAAACAGTTAGGTAGTGAAACTATCCGCAAGTTTGGTAAAGATGAACATATCTTATATGATTTGAAATATGTACTTGAAAAAAATACCGTGGATATGCGCTTATAAGACTAAATTACTAAATAGGCTTAGTTTGTGAACTGATTCTACTTTTTTCATGGAAAAATAATGATACGCTTCAACGAAATTCAAAATGATTTAATCGCTTCACCTAAAGTATGGCTAGTAACAGGGGTAGCTGGTTTTATAGGATCAAACTTATTAGAAACCCTTTTGAAACTTGGGCAAAAAGTTATTGGATTGGATAACTTTGCGACAGGACACCAACATAATCTTGATGAAGTACAGGGCTTAGTTAGTGACACTCAATGGAATAACTTCGCTTTTATCGAGGGAGATATCCGAGATTACCCTACGTGTGAAAAAGCTGTAGACGGGGTTGATTATGTGCTCCATCAAGCAGCTCTTGGTTCAGTGCCTCGTTCGATAGCTGATCCTATCACTAGTAATACTGCAAATATTACTGGCTTTCTTAATATGCTACAGGCAGCGAAGGAAGCGAAAGTACACAGCTTTACTTATGCGGCAAGTAGTTCTACATATGGTGATCATCCCGCTTTACCTAAAGTAGAAGAGAATATTGGTAATCCTCTATCCCCTTATGCAGTAACAAAGTACGTAAACGAGTTATATGCGAGTGTATTTGCAAGAACATATGGTTTCAAAACAATTGGCTTGCGATACTTTAATGTATTTGGAAAACGTCAAGATCCTAATGGTGCCTATGCAGCAGTTATCCCAAAATGGATTGCTGCGATGATCGAGGGTGAAGAAGTTTTCATCAATGGCGACGGGGAAACCAGTCGTGATTTTTGCTTTATAGAAAATACAGTTCAGATGAATATTCTCGCTGCGACTGCAAAAGATGAAGCGAAGGATAACGTTTATAATGTTGCCGTTGGCGATCGTACAACGTTAAATCAGCTTTATAGTGCTATTTCGGAAGTACTGAATGAGAATGGTATTGAGGTTAATGGAAAACCGATATATCGAGATTTTAGAGCTGGCGATGTTCGTCATTCTCAGGCTAATGTTGATAAAGCTAACAATTTATTAGGATATGAACCTCAGTATCATATTTTAGAAGGGATCAGCAAAGCGATGCCTTGGTACAAGGAGTTTTTATCTTGAAGCGCAGAGTACTGTTAACAGGTGGTGCAGGTTTTATCGGCTCAGCTGTAGTTAGGTATATTATTAAGGATACGCAAGACAGCGTAATCAATGTAGACAAGCTGACCTATGCTGGAAACTTAGACTCTGTAATTGATGTTTCTGAGAGCGAGAGATATCAGTTCGAACAGGTTGATATTTGTGACAGAGCTGAGTTAGACAAACTGTTTGAAATACATCGTCCAACCGCTGTCATGCATTTAGCAGCTGAGTCACATGTAGATCGCTCAATTGATGGGCCGTCTGAGTTTATTCAAACGAATATCATAGGTACATATAATTTACTTGAAGCTGCAAAAGCGTACTACCTGACATTACCGCCTCAAGAGCAGTCAGCGTTCAGATTTCATCATATTTCTACAGATGAAGTTTATGGTGACCTTGAAGGGACTGATACGCTCTTTACAGAGGATACATCATATGCACCTAGCTCCCCATATTCAGCTTCGAAGGCATCAAGCGATCACCTTGTCAGGGCATGGCAAAGAACTTATGGGTTACCAACAGTCATTACTAATTGTTCTAATAATTATGGCCCTTACCATTTCCCAGAGAAGCTTATTCCGCACATGATCCTAAACGCGTTAGATGGGAAAGCCTTACCTGTCTATGGAGATGGTCAACAAATACGGGATTGGCTTTATGTGGAAGATCACGCAAGTGCACTTTATCAAGTCGTTACACAAGGTGTTGTCGGTGAGACTTACAATATTGGTGGCCATAATGAAAAGGCAAACCTAGACGTTGTTCATTATATTTGTGAACTGCTAGAAGAATTTGTTCCATCAAAACCAGATGGGGTTACAAATTATAAAGATCTGATTACGTTTGTAAAAGATAGACCGGGCCATGACGTTAGATATGCAATTGATGCCTCCAAAATCGACAATGAATTAGGCTGGACACCGTCAGAGACATTTGAGTCTGGAATGAGGAAAACTGTCCTCTGGTATTTAGAAAATCAAGCATGGTGGCAACGTGTATTAGATGGAAGCTACAGCTTAAAAAGAATAGGGAATAAATAATATGAAAGGGATTATCTTAGCTGGCGGTTCAGGTACTCGTTTGTACCCGATAACTGAAGGTGTTTCTAAGCAATTACTACCTGTTTATGATAAACCAATGATTTATTATCCTTTATCTGTACTTATGCTAGCAGGGATAAGAGAGATACTTATCATTACAACACCGGATGATCTCGACTCTTTCAAAAGGTTGCTTGGTGATGGCAGACAATTTGGGATACGTTTAGAGTACCAAGTTCAGCCTTCACCAGATGGATTGGCTCAAGCCTTTATCTTAGGGGAAGAGTTTATAGGTGAAGATAGCGTTTGCTTGGTACTTGGTGACAATATATTTTACGGGCCATCCTTCTCGCCTAAATTGCTAAAAGCTGCGGAAAAAACTTCAGGTGCAACTGTTTTTGGTTATGAGGTGAAAGATCCTGAAAGGTTTGGTGTCGTCGAGTTCGATGAAAATCAGTGCGCGGTGTCAATTGAAGAGAAACCTGTTAATCCAAAGTCAACATTTGCGGTAACAGGGCTTTATTTCTATGACAATGAAGTTGTAAATTTTGCTAAAGATGTTCGGCCATCTGAGCGTGGAGAATTAGAAATTACAAGTATCAATCAGGCTTATTTAGAGCGTGGTATGCTTGATGTGGAAGTCCTTGGCCGAGGATATGCTTGGCTTGACACTGGTACTCATGAAAGTTTGCTCGAAGCTGCACAATTTGTAGAAACAATTGAAAATAGGCAAGGGTTTAAGATAGCTTGCTTGGAAGAGGTTGGATACGCTCAAGGTTGGTTGTCAAAAGATGAACTAATAGAGCGTGGTAATAAGTTAAAGAAAACAGGCTATGGTCAGTATTTACTAGATCTTATGAAGGGAAAGTGATGAGTTTGATTACAGTTATCGATTTTCCTAGTTTAGGGGATCATCGTGGAGGGCTTATAGTTCTTGAAGCTGACGATCACAATTCTGTACCCTTCGAAATTAAAAGAGTGTATTACATTTTCGATGTAACACACGGAGAAAGCCGAGGCTTTCACGCTCATAAAAACTTAACTCAAGTTGCAATCTGCGTTGCAGGAAGTTGCAAGTTTAAGCTAGATGACGGTAAGGCAGTCGAGTACATCACTTTAGACTCACCTTCAAAAGGTCTGCTAATCAGTAGCATGACTTGGCGAGAAATGCATGATTTTAGCGATGACTGTGTATTGCTTGTTTTGGCGAGTGAGCATTATGACGAATCGGATTATATTCGTAATTATGATGAATTTATTACAGCTGCGAGGGAAACAAAATGAAAGATAAGAAGCTCGTTATTATAGGTGCCGGTGAATTAGCACAAATAGCTTATGAGTATTTTACTTACGACTCTGATTATGAAGTTGTAGCTTTTTCTGTTCATGCTGAATACATTAATGAACAAGAGATTAATTCAGTACCAGTTGTAGAATTAGAAACCTTAGAAAAGACTTATCCACCCGAAGAGTTTGAAGCATTTGTAGCTATCCCTGCCACTAAGTTGAACAGAGTGCGTACTCAACTGTTCGAAGAGGCAAAATCTAAAGGTTATAAACTAGCATCGTATATCAGTTCGCATGCTTTCGTTTGGCGTAATGCCCAAATTGGTGAAAATTGTTTTGTTTTTGAAGACAATACAATTCAGCCATTCGTGATAATCGAAGATAATGTGATCTTGTGGAGTGGTAACCATGTCGGTCATAGAACAATTATTCGAGCGAACAGCTTTATAACGTCTCACGCTGTTATTTCAGGGTTTTGTGAAATTGGACAAGGCAGTTTTGTAGGTGTGAACTCAACGTTTAACGATAAAACATCCCTCGCTGCAAACTCTATTGTGGGCTCAGGCGCAGTCGTTACTAAAAGTCTAAAGGAAGAGAATAGTGTTTATGTTGGCAATCCAGCAAAACTTCTTCCTCGTAAATCCGCTTTTGACGTAGAACTTTAATATGCAGTGGAAAAAATTGGGGCTAGTTTATAGTCCCAGAGGGCAGCAGGCTTGGAATAAGAAGTATGCCATTTTACCTGTACCTGAATTACTTGAAGAAGAAAATCGTATACGCATTTACTTTGGTTCAACCGATGAATTAAATTTTGGTCGAATTTCTTATATAGAAGTTGATGCTGATAATCCCACAAAAATATTGTATGAACACTCAGATGTCGTACTTGATTTAGGTGACGAAGGTACTTTTGATGATTGTGGAGTCGTACCTTCATGTATGATCCATAAAGGCGAGCAAAGTTTACTTTATACCGTCGGTTTTCAAAGATGTGTAAAAGTACCTTATATGTTATTTGCTGGTTTAGCTACAAGCGAAGTCAATCAGCCTTTATCAATGAAAAGACACTCCCAGGCACCTATCTTACCGAGAACGCCACAAAGGCCAATATCCCAAGGCGCTCCATGGGTTATTTTTGAGAATGGTACTTATAGAATGTGGCATTGGTATGGTACCAAGTGGATTGAGGTGGACGGAAAGCCTTTCATTGACTATCACATCGGTTATGCAGAGTCTCAAGATGGCTTTTCATGGAATATGCATGAAAGGGCATGCTTAGCGCCAATTTCTGAACTTGGAGAGTTTGCTGTCGCTAGACCCTGTGTCATTAAATTAGGTGAAACATATCACATGTGGTACTCCGTACGTCTGAAAGAAAAGATGTATAGAATTGCCTATGCAACATCTAACGATGGCTTTGAATGGGATAGGCAAACTGGAGATTTTGGGCTGGACGTGTCGGAAAGCGGTTGGGATAGTGAAATGACCTGTTACCCAGCAGTCATTGAGCTCAATAATCGCTTACTTATGTTTTACAACGGAAATAATAATGGTGAAACTGGTTTTGGTGTTGCGGAGTTTAATCTAGATGACTGATTTTTCTGTACGCTACTTTGAAGATAATGATTCCAGCAACTGGGATTTGTTTATTGTTAATTCTCATAAAGGGACATTTCAACATACGAGAAAGTTTTTGAGCTACCATGGAGAGCGATTCTTAGATCGCTCAGTAATAGTAGAAGATGGTGGCAAAATTATTGCAGTAATGCCCGCTGCGCAATCACCTAGCGATGACAAAGTAGTAGTTAGCCATGTTGGTGCTACGTATGGAGGGGTTATTACATCAACCTCAGTATACGGTGAAGAACTTATTGATATATTGGATAAAGTATGCAGGTTTTATAACCAACAGGGCTTTGTAGAGTTAGAATACAAGGTAACACCGAGTATTTATCATGATACTACTGATGAAGATGAGCTTTACACATTATTTAGGCTCAATGCGCAGCTTAGAAGATGTGACATCAGCGCAGTGGTTTATCCAGATAGCCGCCTAAAAGTGAGCAGTCAACGCAAGCGTTCTTTTAAAAAGGCTATCAAAGCAGGATTAACCTTAGATAATAACTTCGAGAGTATTACAGAGTTCCATGCTGTATTAAGTGATAATTTGGCTCAAAAACATGATGCTAAGCCTGTACATACTGTAGCTGAACTGCTTGATTTGAAATCACGTTTTGAAAAAAATCTAGAGCTTGTCGTTGCGAGAAACGAAGAGGGTGTAGTTATTTCAGGTGTGCTGTTTTTTCATATTAACAATGTATTACATGCTCAATATATAGCGTCATCGGCAGAAGGTTATGATAAAGGTGGTTTAGATTTTATTTTCGAATCACAAATTGCAGAACTAGAAACGCTTGGTAAAACATCCTTAGCATTTGGCACGTCTAACGAAGAGAGTGGTAAGGTGTTGAATCAGAATCTTTACCGTTTCAAGCGACAGTTTGGTTCTGGTTCTATTGCTCACCAGTTCTATTTAATAAAGTTGTAAATATGATTCAGTTTTTAAATTTAAAAGAAATAAATGCGCAGTATAAGAAAGATATGCTTGCAGCTTGTGAGGCAGTAATTGATTCTGGGTGGTACATTCAGGGCCAATCGGTATCATCATTTGAATCTAATTTTGCTAATTATTGCGGTGCTGAACATGCTATTGGCGTTGCGAATGGCTTAGACGCACTGACTTTGACTTTACGAGCTTGGAAAGAGCTAGGGAAACTTAAAGATGGTGATGAAGTCATCGTTCAAGCTAATACTTACATTGCTTCAGTTTTATCGATTACAGAGAACAACCTTGTGCCTGTTTTAGTTGAGCCAAATCCAACTACATTTAATTTGGATGCTGAAGGTATCAGAACAGCCCTTACTGATAAAACGAAGGTCATTCTTCCTGTGCACTTGTATGGCCTAATCAGCCCAATGCATGAAATCATGTCCATCGCACAACAACATGACTTATTAGTCCTAGAAGATTGTGCACAATCTCATGGGGCTATTACTAAAGGGAAGAAAGCTGGCTCTTGGGGTCATGCTGGAGCATTTAGTTTCTACCCTGGGAAAAACCTTGGTGCATTGGGTGATGGCGGTGCAGTCACAACTAGTTGCGACAAATTGGCTGACGTTGTTCGTTGTTTAGGTAACTATGGTAGTAAAAAGAAATACGAAAATGAGCTAGTTGGTGTCAACTCTCGACTTGATGAAATACAAGCGGCAATGTTAGATGTAAAGCTAAAGCATTTAGACAAAGAAGTGAGTGCAAGAAAGGCAATTGCATGCAGGTATCTAAATGAAATCAAAAATAACTTAGTGTGCTTGCCTAAATGGGAAGACATTGAAGAGCACGTATTCCACTTGTTTGTTGTAAAAGTAGATGAAAGAGAGAAGTTTGCTAATCATTTAAAGGAAAATGGCATACAAACGTTGATTCACTATCCATTACCACCTCACAAACAGGCAGCATATAAGAAACTTAATGGATTAAGCTTACCTGTTACAGAGTCTATTCATGAGCAAGTAATTAGCTTGCCGATTGGAAGCCACTTAACTTATGATGATATCTCGGTAGTTATCAACTCAATTAATACCTTCTCATGAGCTTATTGAAAACATCATTTTGGAGTGCAGTTGCAACTGCATTTAAGTTTTTGTCTGGGCTGGTAATAAATAAAGCGCTTGCATTATTTGTTGGCCCAGCAGGGCTTGCTGTTGTTGGCCAATTTCAAAATTTTATTCAAATTGCAATGACGATGGCTCAAGGTGCGATCAATACTGGAGTTACAAAGTATACTGCAGAGTATAAAGATGATCCTGAAAAGTTAAAATCCTTACTTAGTTCATCTTTTATGATGAGTATGGCATCCTCAGTGGTCGTTTCGGTTATTGTTGCTATCTTTGCTGAACCTATCTCCGTAAAAGTAACTGGTAGTACTGAATACCAGTATGTTTTTTATTTGTTTAGCGTGGGGTTGTTTTTATTTGTTTTTAATAACCTCTATATCTCTATTGTTAATGGTTTTAAAGATATAGGGCAGTTTGTTAAGGTTAATGTTACGCAAAGTGTAGTTTCACTATTTGTAACATCAATATTAGTTTATTTATATGGTTTATTAGGCGCTTTAATAGCAATGGCAATAAATCAATCGGTTGTCTTCTTTTTGATCATTCCATTTTTTAAAAAGCAAAACCATGTCTCTGCTGTTGATTTTAAAGGGAAGTTAGATAAAGGGCAGGTAAAGAAATTATTGAGTTATAGTGCCGTAGGTATCGCAACAGCGGTATGTGGGCCTTTGGCACATATGTTAGTCCGTGAAGAACTTATGTCTAGTGCTGGAATGGATGTAGCAGGTCAATGGCAAGCTGTTTGGTATATATCTACTATGTACTTAATGATGATATCCACGATTTTGAGTGTATATTATCTACCGAGACTGTCAGAAATTAAGCAATTAGACGAACTAAAAAGTGAAGTCGCAAAGTCTTTTGCAGTCATTATTCCGATAGTTTCTATACTGTCTTTTGTGATTTATCTATTAAGAGATTTAGTGATTGTTATTCTTTTCAGTGAAGAGTTTACTCAGGCCAGCGACTTAATGTTGTTTCAGCTTATGGGAGATGTTATGCGAGTGGGGTGTATATTATTTACTTACTTGCTACTAGCACGGGCAAAAACGAAGTCTTTTTTTGTTTTAGAAGTAATGTCCGCAGTGTCTTTCGTCTTATTAAGCTATTGGCTTATACTTGAGCGAGGAGCTAGCGGTGTAACATTAGCTTTTTTCGTCAACTCGACGTTGATGTTTACTATATTTTTTATATTGTACTCAATCTCATTTAAAAAACGGTTAGATTAATGGAAGAAAAACCACTGGTTAGTGCGACGGTTGTATCATACAACCAAGAGCATTTTATTGCTGAATGTCTTGAATCTATTTTAGCGCAAGACTATGAAAACTTTGAAATCGTTGTTTCAGATGATGCATCGACAGATAGAACTCCAGAGATCTTAAAGGGGTATCAAGCAAAATATCCGGAAAAAATAAGAATCAATCTTAATGAAAATAATTTAGGTATTACAAAAAATAGTAATAAATCTTTGTTGATGGCTAAAGGGGACTTTATAACTTTCACCGCTGGAGATGACCTGATGTTACCTGGAAAAATCAGTAAACAGGTAAAACATATGTTGGCTCATCCTCAATGTCATATTTCTTATCATAATTCAGAAGTATTTCAAAGCGAGACCAAAGAAGTTTTAGGGTATTCAAAAAACTTGTCCTTCTCTGGGAACGGTAGTTTTATTGACCTTATAGAAAAAGGGTGTTTTGTAGGCGGCTGTGAAGCGATGGTAAGACGCAGCAAGGTACCAGAATATGGCTACGATGAGAGACTAATAATAGGTTCTGATTGGAAGTTAATGTTGGATGTTTTAGAGAGTGGCGGGGAAGTTCGATACCTTGATGAAGTACTAGCTGGTCACAGAAGACATAAAAGTAATGTTACCAGCGATACTAATAAGACCATTAGACTAAATAGCTATCAAGATTTACTGACAACTTGTTCTATTATTCTAAATAAGTCGCCAAAGCTTCGTAAAGCTGTATCAAAACGAGAATCCTTAATATATCGCTCTATGCGCCATTTAAATGATGGACAGTATTATAGAGACTATTTATTCATTTCTATGAAAAAGCGTTTTACTATTACAGCTTTAGGCTTGGTAGTTTTGTCACTTTTTGGGGCTAAGAAATGAGTGAACAGAAATCAATACTATTGTGTTTGAAAAAAGACTTAGAAGTGATAACAAATGATGGAAATTGGAAAGCGAAGTTTAAAGTTTGTCTTTTGAGCCACAGCTTCCACATGACATTGTTGATCCGTATGGGTTCGTACTCGAGAAAAATACCTATTGTGGGCAGTGTTCTGAGCTTTATATTTGAGTACCTCATTAGAGTTATTTATGCCAGTGATATCTCATGTAAAGCGGAATTTGGTGAGGGGTTAAATATTATGCATGGGCACGATATAGTAATTGGCTCAGGCGCAAAAGTAGGGAAAAACAATAAAATATTTAATGGTGTAACATTAGGAAATAAAAATACGGAGTCAACCAAAATTGAGCAACCAGATTTGGGGAATAATGTTGTGTTGTCCACGGGAGTAAAAGTATTAGGTAAGGTAAAAATTGGCGACAATTCGATAGTTGGTGCCAATAGTGTTGTAACGAAAGATATACCGGGCAATTCTATTTGGGCAGGGGTACCTGCAAGGGAAATAAGGAAAGTAACTTGTGACTAGTCCAACTCTCTCGATTGTTACACCAACCTTTAACAGAGAAGGTGTTGTTTCTCGGGCACTTGACTCTTCATTAGAGTTGATAAAGCAAGGTTTCGCACAGGAAATCATATTAGTTGATGATGCATCTACTGACAATACTGTTTCTTTCATTAAAAATAAATATCGTAATGAACTTGAGTCTGGAAAAATTAAGTTTATTGAGCTGGAACAAAATGTAGGTGTAACTGGAGCTAAGAATGCTGGTGCACGACTTGCTCAAGGTGACTGGATTGCTTTCATGGACTCTGATGATATATTTCTTAAAAATAGTGGAGAAGTTCTTGTTTCTGAACTGATTGCAAATTCTGGGTTTTCATTATTTTATTTCAGGTGTTCGGATTTAGATTCAGGCAAATTAATTGGTCAACAGCAGAAGGCGCAAGAAATTTCCATAAGTGAATTACTCAATGGAGGTACGCCAGGTGAGTGTTTACCAGTAATGAAAAGCGAAGTCGCAAAGCAGTTTCCATACAATGAATCACTCAGGGGGTGTGAGAGTTTATCGTATTTAAAACTCGCATCAGAAGGCTACAACATTTTCTTGAGTGATAAAATAGTTAGAGGTTATGACTCAAGCGGTGATGACAGACTTAGTACTAAAAAAGCGATAAAAAACCGTGCAGATAAACTTTTAAAGTACCATTTTAAAACGCTGCAATTTGCTAAATATGCAACGCTTACTACTTTCTTTGGTATTTTATTTAGAATTGCCTATTATTCAGGGGTTAAAATTTTGAAATGAAGTTTTTAACTGTTGATAAAAATGGATTGTTTTTTTCGTTCATCGCTGTTTTTTTATTTGCATGTAACTCTACAGGGTTCGATTTTTATTCCCATAGTGTGTCTTACTATTTTTATGACTCTGTAATAAATAGTTCGGATCTTTTATTTGGTCATGTGGTTTTGCCCAGGTATCTGATGCTTAGTTATATTTATGAGTTTTTTTCTAGGCTGGGTATTCCTCTAGGCTGGGTTTCAATGATTTTAATTGTTTACCCTGTAAATAAAATTGCCGTTGGGCTGATTAATAATGCAACAAATGTATGTGGGAAAAGTTACTCTGTTTATGTTTGTGTCCTTATGGGATTTTCATTTCTACTTTGTTTTTTCTATTCTGGACTATCTTTAGTCCTGTTATGGTTTTTAGCATACTTAATTACAAAGAAAAGAGTATTCCTATTTGGTGGCGTATTACACCCAGTTGGTATTGTAATTTTCCTAGCTGGGTTAATATTTTTAAAGAGGGATTTGCTTAAGTTTTTTGCAATTTTATTGTGTACATTACTGCTTTTTTACGTGTGTAGCCAGCTTTCGTTATTCACCGCATCTGCAAATACAACGTACCGTTATGACTTGAATTTCAAAACGGTTAGTATTGTATTGACACATGTATATGAACGAAAAGCAAACGAGTTAATGGGACTTGCGGTACTGCTTGGATTCAGTGTGTTAGCAAAAGCCAAATTACTTGAAAGTGTAAATGTTTTTAATCGAGTTTATATTCCTAGTATTTTGTTAAAAACGGGCTCTATTGGTATTTGCTTGATATTTTTCTTCTTGATGATAGATCGCCCATCGCTAATAAACAGCTTAATTTTCTTTGATTATAATGATGTAATATATGCCTCTTGGTTTGATTGGGGGGCGAAAGATCTCAGAGTTGAACATGGAGAACTTTATATGCGAAGGTACCAGCCACTTTAGGAGTATTTACTTTGAAAAAGATAGTACATGTGATCACTAACTTTTCTGAGTTAGGTGGTGCTGAAAGTATGTTAATAAGAGTGCTTAATAGCTCTCCACAGGACCAAAATATTAAAGTCATTTCATTAATGCAAATTACTCCTGATATGCAGAGCCGCCTTCCTGAGCATATTCAATCGACTGCGCTTGGAGCTTCAGGGCCGGTGAGCATGCTTATGACAAGCTTAAAATTAATCAGAGAACTTTCATATGTAGATACAGTATTTTCTTGGATGTATCATGCAAATTTTGTAACTGCACTTTCTAAAGTAATTTCATTTAAACGTTTTCATTTATGTTGGGGAGTAAGGCATTCATTAGATGATTATGCCTCAGAGTCTGTAAGCACAAAGGTAGCAATTAGAGCTGGTAAACTGTTAGGTAAAGTACCTGATAAGGTTGTATATTGTGCGCAAAGAGCATTAAAACAGCATGTTCAATTTGGCTATTCCCCACAAAAAACAGCCGTATATATTCCTAATGGGTATTATTTTTCTGATTTTGAGACTAAATATTTTAGCGGTGAAAAGTTAGTTATTGGTGGGGCAGGCCGATTGCATGAAGCAAAGGACTTCAAGACTTTTTTTCGAATAGCTGCCCAGTTACAAAGTACGCACTCCAATATTGAATTTGTGATTGTTGGCCGCGGTATGGACAGCCAAAGCGAGATATTAAATAGATGGATTGATGAATTAAACATAGATAAAAATCGATTCAATTTAAGAGGCCCAACCGATGATATGGCCTCATTTTATAAAGAATGTGATTTCTTTTTATTATCGTCTATCACGGAGGGCTTCCCTAATGTATTGGCTGAGGCGGCGTCTCATGGGTGTATCTGTTTTTCTACCGATGTGGGAGATGCGAGGCTCATTGTCAACGATACAAACAGGGTCTTTTTACCAAAGGAGGTTAATAAGGGCGTGTCAATCATTGCTAATTATTTGCTTCTCAGCGCGGATGAACTCACAGAAGTCTCTTTAAAATCAGCTGAAGAAGTGAGAAGTAGGTATTCTATTCAAAAGGTTACAAAAGAATTTATGTCAGTAGGGAATGTCTAGTGTGTGGATTAGCAGGAGGTGTTTCGGCTTTAGGTGCTGAAACGTTACATATTGAAGTGGAAAAAATGTCCCAAGCTATAGTGCATAGAGGGCCGGATCAAAGTGGTGTTTGGTTTGATGGTAAGGTAGCACTTGCGCACAGAAGATTATCAATTATGGATCTTTCTGATGCTGGCAAGCAGCCTATGGCATCCCATAATGATAGGTATATTATTGCTTATAATGGCGAAGTTTATAATTTTTCCGAATTAAAAAGAGAGCTGGATGCTCAATTTGATATACAATGGCGCGGTCACTCTGATACTGAAATTATTTTAGAGGCAATCTCACACTGGGGATTAGAAGTGTCTTTGCAGAAGTTTAATGGAATGTTCGCTTTTGCTTTATGGGATACACAAGAATCTAAGTTATACCTCGCTAGAGATAGATTTGGTGAAAAGCCCTTGTACTATTATTGGGACAAAAAGCAGTTCTTTTTTGCGTCTGAAATCACCTGTTTTGAGCAGCTTCCTCATTTAAACCTTTCAGTCGATCAACGTGCCATTTCAAAGCAACTCCAAACTGGGTATATTCCTGCCCCGTATTCAATTTACACCTCAATTTCAAAGGTGATGCCTGGGTGTTATATAGAGTTTTCGCCTTCAGGTAATATGGAAAAGCGACAATATTGGTCCTCGCGAAGTGCAATTTTAAATGCAAAGAGCAACGCCTATCAGTCAACAGACGAGGGCTTATTTCATTTGGAGGAAGTACTTTCAAATGCGGTGAAGCTCAGAATGCATGCTGATGTCCCGCTTGGTGCTTTTTTATCTGGTGGTGTCGACTCCAGCCTTGTAACGGCACTGATGCAAAAAAATTCATCTGAGCCCATTAATACCTTCTCTATAGGGTTTGATGTAGAAGGGTATAATGAGGCCGACTTTGCAAAAATGGTTGCAGAGCATTTGGGGACTCGCCATCATGAAAGGTATCTTACACAAAAAGATGCTTTAGATGTCATTCCTAAGCTCGGTGAGATGTTTGATGAGCCATTTGCTGATGCATCTCAAATCCCTATGTATCTAGTAAGTAAAGTTGCAAAAGAAAAAGTGACAGTTTGTTTAAGTGGTGATGGCGGAGATGAGTTTTTTTGCGGTTACAAACGCTACGAAGCCGCTGAAGTGATGTGGAATAAGGTTGGTAAAGTACCTTGCAGGAAAACCATTGCTGCAATGTTAAAAATGCTACCTCCTTCAATGCTAGAGTATGCATTTTTCTTTCTGAAGCCTTATGCGGAGAAGTTTGGGCGTAAGGGTCATTTAGGTTTAAAAATTAAAAAGTTTGCAGATTGGATAACGGCGCAAAGTGTCGATGAACTCTATCAGTTAAGTATGAGGCATTGGGCAGACGCGAGTGTCATGCGTAATAGCAGTCACTTTTTAACTGATGTATCACAGATGTGGGGCGAAGAAGAGGGATTGGCACCTGCTGAACGAATGATGGCGTATGATACGGAGCAGTATTTGCCTGGGGATATCTTAACCAAGGTGGATAGAGCGGCGATGCAGGTTTCTCTCGAAGGTCGCATACCTCTATTAGACCCGAATGTTTTTGATGCTGCTTGGCGATTTAAATTGTCTGATAAACATCGTTCTGGAGATGCGAAATGGCCTCTGAAGCAAGTGCTACATAAATATGTTCCTAAAGAAGCGTTTGATAGGCCAAAGCTTGGTTTTGGTGTGCCAATTCATTTGTGGCTGAAATCGGAGCTTAAAGAGTGGGCTGGGGACCTTTTGTCCAAAGAAATGTTATTAAAGCATGGCATATTTAACCCAAATACCGTGATACCTGCATTTGAGAATCATATTGCTGGTAAACAAAATAACGCATCAGCATTATGGGGAGTTTTGATGTCACAGGCTTGGTTTGATGCAAAACAAGATAGAGTAGGCAGAATAAAGTGAAGATAATAGTAATTGGTACCTTACCCTCTTCGCTTTACAATTTTAGAGGTGACTTACTTCGAAAAATGGTGGCTGAGGGACATGACGTAATTGCCATGGCTTCTAATGCAAGTAAGGAAGATATATCGAAAATTGAGCAGTTGGGTGTAAGTTATCTTGATTACGATGTTCAAAGAAGTGGCTTAAACCCATTGAAAGATATTCGAACATTTATCCAGTTGAATAAGGTAATTAAGCTGCATAATCCGCACATAATTCTGTCGTACACTATCAAACCTGTTATATGGGGAGGGATTGCTGCGAGAGTCAATGGTGTTGAAGGGTTTATTGCGCTAATAACGGGCCTCGGTTTTGCCTTTCAGGAAGGGGGGGTCAAGAGACGATTATTAACTTCAATGGTCAAAAAGCTTTATAGGTTTTCCCTTAAAAAAGCACAGAGTGTCATTTTTCAAAATGAGGATAATCGAACAACGTTTATCGAAAATACTATTGTTGACAAAAGTAAGTGCTATCGAGTGAATGGATCGGGAGTTAACCTATCCCATTATCAAAAATGTGCGTTACCAAAATCTCCAAGCTTTTTACTTATTGCTCGTTTATTGGGAGAAAAAGGAATTAGGGAGTATTTTCATGCTGCAGAACAGGTAAAACGTACTCACCCTGAAGCTGTGTTTGGTTTAGTTGGCCCTGTTGACCCTTCTCCTGATGGTATTTCTGAAGAGGAAGTTTCCACTTGGCATAACAAAGGGGTAATAGATTACAAAGGCGCGACGAGTGACGTTAGACAGTTTATTGCCGAGTGTAACACCTTTGTGCTGCCTTCATATCACGAGGGTATGCCGAGAACCGTGCTTGAAGCTATGGCGATGTCCAGACCCATACTGACGACTAATGTACCTGGATGCAAAGAAACAGTTGTAAATGGAGAAAATGGATTCTTGGTACCAAAAGGTAACGTCAATGATTTAGCGGTTCGAATGAGCTGGCTAATTGATAACGCCGATAAGCTTGAAGAGATGGGTGAAAAAAGCTATCAGATGGCACTAGATAAATTTGATGTTAAAAAAGTCAATGACGATTTGTTTGAAATAATGGAGCTGAAAAGGTGAAGCGACTATTTGACTTCTTTTGTTCTGCTTTTGGCTTAATGGTTTTGTTACCGGTGATCTTGCTGGTTGCAATACTGATAAGGTTAAAACTTGGTGGACCAATCTTGTTCACTCAATCTCGCCCAGGGTTAAATGGGAAGATATTTAAAATGATGAAGTTCCGAACTATGTTAGATACGCAAGACAAAGACGGAAATTTATTACCTGATGAGCAGCGTATGACGCCGTTTGGTGCATTGTTAAGAGCTACTAGCTTAGATGAGTTACCGGGGCTTCTGAATGTCTTAAAAGGAGATATGAGTCTTGTAGGCCCTCGTCCTTTACTCGTGCAATATCTTCCTCTTTACAGCGAAGAGCAAGTGCGTAGACATAATGTCAGGCCAGGTATAACTGGTTGGGCACAAGTGAATGGCCGCAATGCAATTAGTTGGGAAGAAAAATTTAAGTATGATGTTTGGTATGTTGATAATCAAAGTTTTGGGTTGGATATAAAAATATTGTTTTTAACGGTTAAAAAAGTACTACTAAGGGATGGTATAACAGGCCATGGTGAAGTGACTACCAAGTTTTTTGAGGGTAATGATAAATGAATCTTAAAACGGAACTGGGCAATTTATTGTTTTACTTTGAAAGAGGTCGTAATACATATGCAAGGTATTTAGAGTGTGGTTCTACATATCTATATGCAAGAATTTTAAAGGATAATAATGATAGGATTATCGAGATTCTATCAAATGTTTATAGTGTTTGCCCTACTGATATTCAAAGAGACATACTAGAACTTACGCACCATATTGATGTTTGGATTTCTCATTGGAACTGTCTAGAAAATCAATTAAACCCAGATCCTAATGATGAGTTTATTTTTCAGAATACTGTTAGGTATCCAAGAGGCGCAGAAAGCAATATTGTATCTTACTACGAAGGTTTAATTTGATGAAAAAAGTAAAAGTTTTATTTATGGGTCGTAAGCCAGTGGCAGGCGATTCTTTAAAATGGCTATTGTCTAAAGAATGCGTAGAAGTTGTAGGCGTAGTTACTGATTCTCATTTGTCTCAATCAATATGTGCTGACATAGCTACTGATAATGGTGTTTCTCTATTCAGTTTTGAAGAGGCATTAGACAAGGTAAACTCAAGAGAGTTATTATTTGATTTAGGTTTGTCTATGTTATTTTGGCGAAAGTTAAAAGAGGGTCTAGTTCATTTACCTGAGCTAAAGACAATTAATTTTCACCCTGCACCCTTACCTGAATATAAAGGAACTGCAGGCTATAATCTAGCTATTTTACATGGGTTAGATGAATGGGCGATGACTGCGCACTACGTAGATGAAGAAATCGATACTGGTGAGATCATTAAAGTTCAGAAGTTTCCGATTTGCAAAAATACAGAAACGGCTAAATCTTTGGAAAAAATTTCGCAAGAATACTTGTTTAAACTATTTGTAAATGTAGTTGATTGTGTCTTACAAAAAAGAAGTGTTTTACCTACAACTCCAAACCGCGGTGGAAGATATGTTACCAGAGCTGAAATGGAGTTAATGAAGGAAATTAAGGATGGGGATGATATCCATAGAAAAATTAGAGCTTTTTGGTTCCCCCCTTATGACGGTGCTTATGTAAATATTAATGGTAATAAGTTTACCTTAGTTGATGAATATATTTTAAATAGCTTAGCTGATTCTTCAGTTAGTAAGGTTTTTTAATGTTAAACACTCCTTTTTCTCCATGGCCTAGTTTTACTCAGCAAGAAGCTGATGCTGTTAGCTGTGTTGTATTATCAAATAAAGTTAATTATTGGACTGGTACTGAAGGTCGTGAATTTGAAAAAGAATTTGCGGCTTGGGCTGGTAGTGAATATGCAGTTGCACTAGGTAATGGTACACTTGCGCTCGATATTGCATTAAAAGCATTAGGAGTGAGTGAAGGCGACGAAGTAATTACGACTCCTCGTACTTTCTTAGCTTCTGCAAGTAGTATTGTTACAGCGGGAGCTGCCCCCGTTTTTGCCGACGTTGACTTAAATAGCCAGGCAATAACTGCTGAATCAATCAAGGCGGTACTTACACCCAAAACAAAAGCTGTTATTGTTGTACATTTAGCGGGTATGCCTGCAGAAATGGATGACATTATGGCTTTAAGCAAAAAGCATGGTTTTTATGTTATTGAAGACTGCGCGCAGGCACACGGTGCTAAATATAAAGGGCATTCAGTAGGTTCTATTGGTCACATTGGTGCTTGGAGTTTTTGCCAAGACAAAATTATGACTACTGGTGGTGAAGGTGGCATGGTGACCACTAACTCAAAAGAGCTGTGGTCAAAAATGTGGAGCTATAAAGATCACGGCAAGAGCTTTGATGCTATTTATAATCGTGAGCACCCTCCTGGCTTTAGGTGGTTACATGAAAGCTTTGGTACTAACTGGCGTATGACTGAAATGCAGGCTGCAATTGGTCGAATTCAATTGAGTCGTATGAGTGGTTGGACTGCAAAACGGCAAGCTTTTGGGGCTGAACTTGATGAAGCTGCAAGAGCTTTTGATTTTATTCGTTTAGTCGAAGTACCTGATTATATAGAGCATGCAGAGTATAAGCATTACATGTTCGTTAAGCCTGAGCTATTAGCCGAAGGTTGGGATCGAGATTGTATAGTTAATGAAATTGTTGAACGTGGTGTACCGTGCTTTCAAGGTAGTTGTTCAGAAGTGTATTTAGAAAAAGCTTTTGACAACACGCAATGGAGACCCCGAGCGCGTTTAAAGAATGCAGTAACGCTGGGTGAAACGTCATTAATGTTTTTAGTGCATCCCACTTTACTTGAGTCAGAAATGCAAAAAGCTTGTAATGTTATTCGAGAAGTATATACCCTTGCGCGTGCTCGTTAAATTGTGAGCCATACTTTTAAATATGTGCCTCAACGTTATTTATATATTGAAGCCATAATAGTATATATTTGACTACATTCAATTGAGGTTGGGTATAGAAACTTAAATAGGAAACTTCATGGAACGTTTGTTTCACTCGCTATTAGATTTGTCTCGCTCGCATAAACGACTTGTTACGCTACTAATAGACTCAATGTTTATATTTTTGGCATTTTGGCTTGCGTTATTTGTACGGCTTGATAGCGTTTCGTCACTGTTTAATTTAGATAACTGGTTAATATTGGGAATTATCCTCCCTGTAAGTTTAGCTGCGTTTATTAAATTAGGGTTATATCGAGCTGTATTACGCTATGTCGGTGCAAATGCGGTAGGAGCGGTATTGCTAGGTACACTGATAAGTACCATTGTTATGGTATTTAGCGCTTTTTTTATGCAGATAAACATTCCAAGAACAATGCCTGTGATATATGCGATATTGTTGGTTATGTCTATCGGTGGTTCTAGGATCATGGTACGCGCAATGATTGGGCGGTTAGTTTCCGTGGGTAAAACGCCAGTTGTTATTTATGGTGCAGGAGATGCAGGCAGGCAGTTAGCAATCGCGTTAGTGACAGGCCCTGATTATTATGTAACTGCATATATTGATGATGATGAAACTAAGCATAATTCGGTAATTCAAGGGGTGCCTGTTTTTGGTTTCAATGCAATTTTTAATTTGATTGATCAGAACAAAGTAAAAAAAGTACTATTAGCTATGCCGAGTTCTAGCCGCGCAAAACGAAAAGAAATATTGCTTAAGTTAGAAAAGCTACCTGTCGAAGTTATGACTGTTCCTGGGATGGCTGATGTCGTAGAAGGAAAAGCTAGTATCAATGAAGTTAAAGCTGTTGAAATTGAAGATTTGTTAGGTCGAGATTCAGTTGCACCTAAAGCTGAACTATTAGTTGAGAATATAGCCGAAAAAGTTGTCATGGTGACCGGGGCTGGTGGTTCAATTGGCTCTGAATTATGCAGGCAAATAATTCAGTTAAAACCGGCTAAACTAGTTTTATTTGAAATCTCTGAGTTTGCTTTATATAACATTGAGAAAGAACTTTCTGAGTTTAATAATAAAAATAGGCTTGATGTTGAGTTGATCCCGCTAATGGGGTCAGTACAAAGGATTAACCGCATTGAAACGTGTATGAAGTCATTCGGTGTACAAACTGTATATCATGCAGCTGCTTATAAACATGTTCCGCTTGTTGAGCAGAATGTAGTAGAGGGGGTTAGGAACAATGTTTTTGGTACCTATTATGCAGCTAAAGCTGCTGTGAATGCAGGCGTTGATACATTTGTTCTAATTTCAACTGATAAAGCCGTTAGGCCTACCAATGTTATGGGAGCGACTAAACGAATGGCTGAGCTTGTATTGCAAGGTTTAGCACAAGATTCGGCTAAGCATAAAACACGCTTTTGCATGGTGCGCTTTGGCAATGTATTGGGCTCTTCTGGTTCAGTTGTTCCTTTATTTAGGCGTCAAATACAAGAAGGCGGGCCAATTACTTTAACGCACCCTGAGATTACTCGTTTTTTCATGACGATCCCAGAAGCTGCGCAATTAGTGATCCAAGCAGGCGCAATGGGGCGCGGCGGAGATGTGTTTGTGTTAGATATGGGAGAGTCTGTAAAAATAAAAGATTTGGCGACTAAAATGGTGCATTTATCAGGCTTGGAAGTACAGTCAGACACTAACCCTCATGGCGATATTGAGATTAAATGTACAGGTTTAAGACCCGGTGAAAAGCTTTATGAGGAATTGTTAATTGGAGACAACGTAGAGCTAACAGATCATGAAAGGATCATGACCGCTAAAGAAGTGATGCTGCCGATAGCAGAGTTAACGGTATTTCTAGATGCAATGGACATTGCGTGTCATAACTTTGATCATGAAACAATACGTCAATTATTGTTAGACGCACCTACAGGCTTTAATCCAACCGATGGAATCGGTGATCTCGTTTGGAACAACCGTGGGGTAGGGAGCATTCCTAAAAGTGGATTTGGCGATACCAAAGTTGTGAAGTTTAGATAATAAGTATCACTGATACTTTATGAGCTTACAAAGCTGCTAGAAAAAGGCTAGCAGCTTTTCTTTACACAAACATTACTTGTTAAACGTTTTGTACGCTTCTCTTAATCGAGGTAAATGATGCTGAATGTAGCTTTCAGACAAGCGACTCTGATTAAATAGCTCGGTTTCAATTGATGTATCATTAAATGGCAATTGACCTAACCCAAAAGCAATAGTGTTAGCGTCGTTTCCTACTCTTGTTTGTATACGCTCTCTCCAGTTGCTTTTACCTTTTATAACTCCGTACGGGGTTGTATAGTCTTTACGTGGGGTTAATGGCACAGTTAAGCCAATGCCGACAAATCGACCTTTGGTGTCGAGGTAATACACGTCTAGTGATGTATCGCCAAACCAGAACTTACTGCTGAGTTTATAACCGCTGTCTTTGTTGAAAAACTTACCAATGCTTGCTGATAGGCTGATATCGTACTCTGATAAGTTGTATTGATAACTGGTATTGTAAACCGTTTTGTCACCATCATAGTCTTGATAGTCAAAATAGCCTAATTGCGCACTAATTTGATGTCGGCCATCTTCGCTCATCCACATACTTTGATGTTTAAAACCTAAATAGTCTGTAAAGTCATAGTAGTAGCCAATTTGTGTTTGATTGTAGATATTGAACGACAGCTGCCAATTTTGTTTGTAGGTTAAACTGGTAAGGCCATCTTTATGCCTAAATCGCGTAAAAGACTTGTTATCTTTGAAATCATCGGAAGTGGCAACACCTTGTGTGCCTGTAGCGACGAAAGAACCGCCTTGCCAAACTGGCACCTCTAGTTGTGCTTGTAAAGCGAGGGAATAATCAAGTACGCCAAGCTCAGTAGCAACGCCTTTAACAATATCAGGGCTTAATGTGAGGCGTGGTTTGTAATACGGGCTATTAGTCGAGCCAAAGTTAACCCAAGTTAACCCACCATGTTGTATATTTACACGGTTGGTGATCGCCAAGTTAGGTGCACTACCAGATTGTATAAAATCTCTGTATTCATCTAATTGACCTGATATTTGGATTTGCGGCACTTCAAGTTTTTGTAGCACCAAATTGAAGTCCATACCTGGGTAGTTAAAGTGCGCTTGTAAGCGACCTAATATTAAGCCAATAGCATCCAGTTCATTTTGGTTGAAGACATGGTTTTCAATAATGATGTGTACACTTGATAGGCTATAACCAACATGGATGTTTTCGAACCCATCAGCAAGTAATGCTGCTTTAAAGGCCATGGCTGTTTGTTCTAACTCTGAATCTGTGGCATTGTGTGTCACTAGTTTTGATTTTAGTAGTGAGGGCTTACCTTTTCTAACTGTGTTTTCAGCTTGTTGAGAGCGCTGACTTGTGAGTGCAGCGGCATTTACTTTTGGGTTGTTTGAGTCAGAAGTGATGCTCACCATTTGCGGTGCTGGTTTCACAGGTCTATAACTTGTATGCTCAGGCTTATTGAGTTGGTATATAAGGTTTACCCCAAAATAAATGTCGTCTTCACTTAGCTTATGGTCATAATAGTTTGCTGCCAAACTGATGGCTAAATTATTACTTAACCATTTTTTAGGTACGTGCACTTTAACCCCTGAGCTTGCAGCTTCACCATCGTGTTCTGCGGTAATACTTAGCCAATCAGTCGCATGCCACTGTACACCTGCAAATGCCCCGTCTAGTCGATTTGTTAAATTATCAGTTGAGCCAGCACCCAAAGTTAAATCGAAATCACCTAAACGTTTTGTGGCTACTGCATAATAAGCTTTATAGTTGTTTGCCGCGCCGCCAATATCTTGCGCACCAATGGCAAGTGAAAACCAGTTATGAGGAATGAATGGAAGCTGGTACTTCGCGTTGAATGATAAATCACGAATTTGTTCTTCACCTCTTGCTCTTTCATGAAATAGGTTGTCGTGAATACTCACACTCGCTATTTTTCCACCGACTTCAAGACCATCAAAAACGCCCGCATTTATAGTAAAATTATGGCCATCAACGATATCTTGCCTAAATTCAAGTTGGTTATTATATTGTGTGTGTAGACTGCCAAAATCAGCAGTATAGGCATTAGGAATGTTAATTAACCCAGTGTAGCCATAAAAAGATTGATTATCTGTTATTGCAGCCATCGCTGGGGAGCTTGCTATAAAGCAAGACCATATCATGGTGTTGGTTTTTTTGCGCATGAGTCAACCGTATTGTTGTGTTATTCCGTGTCGCAACAACTCAAAAAAGAGTTTATATGCGTTAAAATATGATTGTATCGAGGTTAATTAAAAATACCAATGAGTTGCGACTAAAGATGTGTAAATTAAGAAGGAAAATTCAAAGTATTAACTGAAATTTATGACTTATGACAAATGTTTATCACTTTCATACTGTAAAGCACACTCTCGCGCTGCATATGGTCATTATTCTGTTGGAACTTTGAGCTTCATATGCTACATTTGTAACGCTATAAGTTAAAATCAGTTGCTTATATAAGCTTTAGGTATAACTTAAATTTGGCAGAAGTTCAGGGAGTGAAAAAAGTCCCTGTTTAACTTTATTAAATTTTAATGTCTAAATTGCCATTAACTGCTGCTATGCATATAGTAGTAGTTGAATTTAATGTATTGTTAACAGCGCACTTAAAAGTAGTTGTTAATTTTGAAAGGAACACAAGGATCAACCATGTTTGCTAATAAAAAATCACTTCTCGCTCTATCTGTTGCTTCTGCACTAACCCTTACTGGTTGTTTTAGTGACGACGATAATAATGTGGTTGTAGAACCACCAGTAACACCTACAGACCCAGTTGTTGTAGCGCCAACGACACCAGATGCGCTGTCACTTGTAGTGAATGGTAGTGTTGTAGATACAGCTAACACGAATGTTATTACAACGGCAAAAATTTCATTTTTAGAAAACGGCGCAGCTACTGAGAATTTAGTTGATGCAAATGGAGCTGTTCTTGCGCCAAGCATTGACACTACCGATGGCGCATTTGTATTCACAAATAAAGAAGGTGCAACGTTAACGTCAGTGACTGCGACGGTATCAGCTGAAGGGTATATTTCTAAAAGTTTTATTATGGACCTAACGGGTGCATCAGGTGTAGTACCTGTGCAACTGGCTTTAACATCAGCAGATGATCCTGCTGTTGTAGCAGACACAGTTTCAGAAACAGTTGCTGGTGGAACGACTGATAAAGAAATTAAAGCAACAGTTGAAAAAGGCAAAGCAGGTGCGGAAGTAAAAATTCCAGCAGATACTGTACTGCGAGATGCAGCTGGTAATGCCATAACAGGTACCCAAGTTTCTTTAAATGTTAGCTCGGCAGATACGAGTTCTAATGTTGCGGGTGCAATCATCCCTGAGGGCTTAAACGCAGGTAGCACGACAACGGTAGCGCAGCCAGTCGGTGTTGCAAACGTTGTAATGACAGATGACCAAGGCAACAAAATTAAGAGCTTTAGTCAAGATATTGAAATCACGGTTGCGATTCCTGCATCGACAGTGTTAAGCACTGGTGAAACGGTTAAGACTGGCGATAAGTTAAAACTGGCTTCACATAATGAAGACACGGGTAAGTGGACTAACGAAACGAACGAAGTTACAGTTGGTGCGCAAACAGGTGATACATTTGCTGGTAGCTTCATGACTGACCACTTAACATTCTTTGCTGCTAATGATGTAGCAGCAATTTGTGCTAACACAATTACTCTTACAACCACTGGTGATGATGTGCCAGCATCTGGCTTATTTGCGTTTATTCAATCACCTAAGCGCTCTGAAACAGTACGTATTACTGGTAACTCAACCGCGCTGAGCTTAAGCGGTGTTGCTGCAACAGAAAATGCAACTGTCACAGTACGAGATGGCAATGGTAACCAATGGGGTACTACAACAGGTAACATCTGTGGTACTACCGAGGTTGCATTATCAAACCCAGTTACATTTGTGGCAGAGTCATTTGCTGTAACGGCAACGTGTGCAAACGATACTAACGTTAGTGCACCACTTGGTGGCGCGGTAGTGTCTTATGCTTTAGCTAATAAAGCACCAGCGGTTGCGTTAGAAACAACAGCGGGTACTTATGCTCTTCCAAATATTGTTGAAGGTACTACTGCTACTTATACAGTAAATGTTATTCCTCGTGGTGTAGTAGTGGCTGATGGTGCGACTACGTCATTCACAATAACGCCAGACGGTACAGATGAGACTGGTGATGTACGTGTAACGTGTGAAACATCAACAACAGGTGCTAACTAATTTAATTAGTTAATACCTTAGTTAAAAAAGCCGCTTTTTAGCGGCTTTTTTGCGCGTGTTTATTTGTATACGTTTAGTGATATGAGCTTAGTGATACGCACTTACTTATACGTGTTTTAATCGTTATCTGGCTGCATTGCCATATGACAGGGAAAAGGGGTCCTGTTTTTTGTGTGGGCCTGTAAGCCACAAAAGGTAATACGGTGTCACTGAGAGAGAGGTTTGGAAAGAGGTTGCCTTTTTATGGCATATCAGTGGTGTCGGGCTAAAAATCGCTGCCAATGTACGTTGTTATTAATCACCCGAATAGGGGCGACGACTTGCTTTAAGATAGCGAATGGCGGTGGCGCTGTTAACACCTCATCTTTTAACCCCAATAAATAATAAAAAGCCGATTTATTGGCTCTTTGTAGCGCTGCAATCCGTATCTGTTGTTCAAAGTTGAGTCTTAAGCTGCTGATTGCGGTTTTTTGGCCTTGTTGATCAATGGAAGGCAAGTCACACTTTTGTAAATAGCCTAACCGTTCACCTTCACCAGAAAACCATATTCTGACCTTTTCACTATAACGACCCGACTTACTGGGTAAGTCATACAGTAACCGAGCGTGTTGTTCATCGGTTACATGTTTGATGTAATCTTCAAGACCAGCTTGCCACAAGGCGGTATGAATGGGAATGAGTCGGTGGCGGATTTTCCCGTGTGTGGTAAAGCTAAAGCAATGTACGCCGTCTTTTTTAATGATATCAGATAAGTTAAGACTGCCAATCTCATCGCTATAAGCACCTGTATAGTAAGCAATTAATGGTAGCCAAAAGTGCCAATGTTTAGGTTGTTCGCGTTTCTGCCTTTCATCAGCGTAAATATAACCATTAAAAAGCGTGTGTAGTTCCATAGCTGAAAATGCTCGGCGGCCTAAATGCGACTTCATGTAAACTATTTACCTACTTAATACCTAAGTCGCTAGTTTATATTGTATTTGTACGCTGGAAAAGAGGCTTGGCAAATATGCAGGCAACTTTACATGGCAATTGGCCGCTTAGTTAACCAGCCTTTACTTACATGTGCTGATAATACCAGCCCAACCAAGTTACTTGGCGTAAGTAATACCGAGGTGTGAATACATGCAGTTTTAAGGGGGATAGTGTATACTGCCGCTCCTAATTTATGCGCTGTTATGATTGGCTTATGGTATGTTTGCCTCGTAATATGATCGCGGTTTAATATCGTTTCTGGATGGGGTTGTCAATGAGCCAAATGAATCAAGTCAAAAGCAATGATCACTTAATAACACAATCAGGTGATTTTAGACGCTTTTCCGTGGCCCCGATGTTGGATTGGACTGACAAACATTGCCGCACTTTCCACCGAAAGTTAAGTAAACATGCGGTACTATATACCGAAATGATCACAACGGGTGCGATTTTGTTTGGCAAGGGCGATTACTTGGCATTTGGTGCACATGAAATGCCAGTGGCGCTTCAGCTTGGTGGGTCTGACCCTAAAGCGCTGGCAGAATGCGCCAAGCGTGCAGGTGAATACGGTTACAATGAAATTAATCTAAATGTGGGTTGTCCATCAGACCGAGTTCAAAATGGCCGTTTTGGCGCGTGTTTAATGGCTGAACCTCAGCTGGTTGCAGAATGTGTGGCTGCTATGAAAGCAGAGGTAGATATACCGGTAACGGTTAAAACTCGTATTGGTATTGATGAGCAAGATTCTTATGCATTTTTAACTGCGCTTATTGATGCATCGAAAAAAGCTGGGTGTGATGATTTTATTATTCATGCACGTAAAGCATGGTTGAAAGGGTTGAGCCCCAAAGAAAATCGAGAGGTGCCACCGCTTGATTATCCACGTGTATATCAGCTGAAACAAGATTTTCCAGAGTTACATATTAGTATAAATGGTGGCGTTAAAACATTGGAAGACTGTCAAAAACACTTGGTGCATCTTGACGGGGTGATGATTGGCCGAGAAGCGTATAGCAACCCGTATATGCTGAGCCAAGTTGATGCACTTTTATATGGCGAACCCGCTTTTACACTAAGTCGGCACGATGTTGTACGCAGTATGTATGATTATTTTGAAGCCCAAATGACGCAAGGGGCTAATTTTTGGCACATTGCGCGTCATATGCTGGGTATTTTTCAAAGTCAGCCTGGAGGCCGCGCGTTTAGGCGTCATTTGTCTGAAAATGGCCATAAACAAGGGGCGGATATCCGCGTGATGGAAAAAGCGTTGGAATGCGTGCCTGAGTAATTACTAGGCTACATTTATTTAATACAGCCATGCAATTAAATTGTGTGGCTTTTTAGTTTAAAACACCACTTTTTAGTCAAAATCATCAATTATCTTTTCTCATAATTTTATTTCTTTCATGTTAACTGGCTGATTTTTAGTTTCTTTTTATCTTTGGCATAAAGATTGGAGTGTATTGTTTATACATTAAGTCATTATTTTATTTACGCCAATGCAAAGGAGCCGACCATGGCCTTAATTAATCGAATTGAAGATATTATTAAATCAGAAGTGTCTGCGTTTTTAGATAAAGCTGAAGATCCACAGAAAATGACATCTCACATTAAAACCGAGTTACGAGATGCCTTGGCTGAGTGTCGATCTATGGCAGCGACCATTATTTGTGAACAAAAGGCACTCACACGGCAAATTGAAACAAAACAAAAGCAAGCTGATGATTGGCAGCAAAAAGCCGAGCACGCATTAACTAAAGCACGGGATGATTTAGCAAAAGCAGCGCTAAATCATAAATATACATTGATTGGACAGATTGATGAACTACAGCCTCAGCAATTAAAGTTAGCTCAAGCGCTTGAACAGTTAAATGCTGATGCAGACCGCTTAATAACTAAAATTAATGCGTTAAGTCATACCGAACAACAGTTGTTGCGACGTGAGCGCGTGGTATCAGCACAAGTACGAGTGAGACAAGCGCTCGCATCAGATAATGTTGACAATGTATTGGCTAGGTTTGAGCATTTAGAACGAAAAGTTGAGCGGATTGAATCTGAAGTTGAAAGCTATGATGTTGGTCAACAGAGTACACAAGCACAATTTGATGCGTTAGATAAAGAGGAAAAGTTGAGCAGTGAATTGGCGTTATTGAAACAGCAAATAGCGGCACGTACATCTCAGGTTAGCGCTTAACTAAAGCCCGTTTTTTTGCAAGTCAGTACATAGCAATAAAGCAACAACATCAGTTATTTTGGAGTTATTATGTATACACAATCTAAATCGAATTTTAAACAGCAGTGTTTTCGTCATATAAAAAATAAGAAGTTGGGCGGTGTGTGTGCTGGGCTTGCAGAGCGGTTTAATATGCCGCGTTGGCTGACCAGAGTTGTCGTCTTGTTTTTATTCTTAAAGTTTCCGGTATTAACCCTGATTGCCTACGGTGTTGCTTATTATACACTGCCAACAAAGAGCCATTAAGGAGGGCGCCATGAAAACTGTTTTCTTAATTCTGATTGCACTTTTTCTTTATTCAACGATTTCATGGCTAAACGCGCCACTTGCATGGCTGGGTATCTCGAATTTTATGGGTGAACTGAGCTGGGTTGGTATGGAATTAGCGGGATTGCTTGTTGGTATTGTCGCGGTTATCGCTTTGTTCGCGTTGGCAAGTATTGGTGTAGTTGGCCTTGGTTTAGTGTTACTAGTTGGAGGCATACTGGCTTTATTATTTAACTCTGTGGTTATTGCGATCCCGCTATTGATGCTGGTGGGGGTCGGTTGGTTACTGAGCGAGGGGGTGTCGACATGATTTTACACGCTATCATAGGCTAATTAGCACGAAATAGCTGACTTCATGGTATGATTTGAACTGTGGCTGTTTTATTTAAGGAAAGCATATGATTGCTAAGTATATTATGTTGAGTTCGAGTTTATTTTTTACAACGTTCGCTTTTTCTAATCAAAATCATGAGCATGTATCTGCTGGTGCACAAAAGCATCATCACAGTGAGATGTATGTATCGATTGATGATGCAAAAATACGGGCTTTTCTTCCTGCTGCAAAATCAACTGCAGCCTACTTTACTTTAGAGAATAAGAAAGATACCAAACTGACTTTGGTTAAGGCAACCATTTCAGGCCTTGGCCGCGTAGAGATCCATGAGCATGTGCACCACAATGGTATGATGAAAATGCAGCAAGTGGACAAACTTGTTATCAAAGCAAAAACGCAAGTGAAATTTCAACCTGGAGGTTATCATTTAATGGCTTTTGAGCCAAAATCAGCGTTAACGACAGGTGAAAAACGCAAATTAACATTACACTTTGCAAATGGCGAACAAGCCTTTACACAAATACACGTTGTTTCTTTAAAAGACTCATTTAAGAAAGTTAAAAACGCACACCATCATCATGAGGAGTGATCATGCAGCAACATTTAAATAAAGTAATAGCAGGCTTCGTCACCTTGTTGTTAGGTGGCTATATACTTGCTATTTATTGGAGCTCTGAGCCAGCGTTGTTTGATGTTATCGCAGCAGCTGAGCAGCAATCACAGCAAGGAACACAGCAGCGAGTGGTTGGCTATGTGACGGCAAACACATTGGTTGAAGTGAGCACGACGTTGTTAGACAAACCCGGTGGGTATTTGTCGAATGATGTGCTGCCGCCAAGTGTGTTTATGGATAATATGCCAGCATGGGAGTACGGCGCACTGGAAATGGTACGTGATTTGGCCTTGTCTATGCGCAAAGACTTTAGTCGTTCTCAGTCACAATCTACAGAGCATTTGGCACTTAAAAAAGCACAACCTCAGTTCAATATTAGTTCTACAGCGTGGGCTTGGCCGAGCGCTGAAGGCGAATACCGAGTGGGTATTGAGTATTTAGTGGCGTATCGCGATCAGATTGCTGATCCGAATAACAGAGACAGTCAGTTTTATGCCAGAGCCGATAATTTACGAGGGTGGTTAAAAGAGGCTGAAAAGCGTTTAGGGAGCTTAAGTCAGCGATTGAGTGCCAGTGTTGGCCAAGATAGAGTAAATACAGACTTAGCTGGGGACAGCGCAGCTCATCAAGCAACCTATGCACCGAGTAGTACCCAAGTTAAAACATCTTGGTGGAAAATTGATGATGTATTTTACGAATCGCGTGGCGCGAGTTGGGCGTTGTTACATTTTTTAAAAGCCGTTGAACACGATTTTGCAGATGTATTGGAAAAGAAAAATGCTCGAGTGAGTTTACAGCAGATCATTCGTGAATTAGAAGCGACTCAAGAAACCGTGTGGAGCCCGATGATCTTAAATGGCAGTGGCTTCGGCTTTGTGGCGAATCATTCATTGGTGATGGCAAACTATATTTCGCGCGCGAATGCAGCACTGATAGAGTTAAGTGAGTTGCTGGCTCAAGGGTAAGCTAGTTTTGCAGTATATTCTGTCGACAAATCAAGTTTATCGTCAATTGATGACGAGTATGCTTTACAGGAGTTCTTAGCAGTAATGGGGTACCAATGTATGGCGACTTATCAAGGAAAATTACCTCACCTTAGCGCCCTAAAAGTGTGCTATTACCGGCCTTAAGCCATCGTAATGTTATGTAAAAAGGCACGTATAGCGCCTTTTTTATGAAGGTTATGAAGTAGTGGCGTATTAAGTAGTAGCGTATTAAGTAGTGCCGTGCTTGTGGTTAACTTAAAGGCGTGATATTTGGCTTTAACGCCTTACAATAAACTACAAAAAATACTCTTAATTCTCTCATATCTTCATATTTTTTCTGTATAGTTAGCCTAAGTTTGGAATAATTACGGCACGCTTCAATTCATAGCTGAAACAGCTGGCATTGAACTTAGTGAACTCTTAGCGCAAGGATCAAAAATGAAAAAGTATTGTTTAGTCGCAGCTTTGTCTATGGCAAGCTTAGCACCATTAGCACAAGCGGATACACTGCTTGGTTTATATTTAGGAGCTGAAGGTTGGCAGGCCGATAGCTCGGGCAGTTACCAGGAAAAAGGTAATGCACAAACATTTGATTTTGAAGATGAAACTTTTACAAGTTTTTATGCTGCGTTGGAACATCCGGTTCCACTGGTCCCTAATATAAAGCTCAGGTACACAGAGCTTGAGCTGAATGGCTCGGCAACGCTTACAGAAACCTTTGAGTTTAATGGCAAGAACTATACCGTTGGTACTCAGGCTAATACCATAACTGACTTAAACCATATCGATTACACTTTGTATTATGAATTGTTTGATAATGACTTAGTGTCATTTGACTTTGGTGTTAACTTTAAGCAGTTTGATGGCTCGATTAAATTGACCGGTACAGCCGATGGACAGTCAGTGACTGAAAGTAAAGACTTCTCTGGTGTGGTCCCTTTGGGCTACGCGCGGGCAGAAGTTGGACTACCTATGACTGGATTGAGCTTATTTGCTGAAGGAAGCATGCTTGCCATTGACGATAGTAAGATCAGAGATTATCAAGTGGGTATTGCGTGGGAGTTTATTGATAATTTAGCGGTAGATGTCGCTGTACGTGCGGGATATCGTTCAATGAAACTTGAACTAGATGATGTTGATGACATTAGTACAGATATTGAATCATCAGGGCCATTCGCTGGTATTCAGCTGCATTTCTAAGCAATATTATCTTTAAGGTATTGTAAAAAACCCTGAGTGTTCAGGGTTTTTTTATGTCCATTGACACTCAAACTCTTCACTGAATATGTGCTCTAGCTGGTTTTTATATTGCTTATTGATGGGCATTGTGATCAGTTTTTTAAGCTCATCACCAGTTTGTGTTAACTTGTAATAGCTGAGTACAAGTTCGTTGCTTTTGGGGGCTAATATAAGTTTTTTTCCTTGAAAAGACAGCGTAAATGGGGTTTCGGGCTTTAGGTTTGATGATTCTATTTCTTTTCTATAAAGTAAACCAATATCCATTAAAGTCAGAATATTAGGAAAGCTTAACCCCGCTTTACTTAAATTAATCGACTCCTTATTACCTTTTTTCAGCAAGTCAAAAAATGATGGTTTTTTGTAATAGCCAATCAAAATTAAGTAGCTGTCTTCTTTTTCTAAATAGCCGCAAAGTGGCGCACACTTTTGTAGCGCAGTGGCTTCTCTTTGCGTCATCAGTTTCAATGTTTGCAAGCTTTTTATTGAAAAAGTACCAGGCGAGACAGTTTCCCCAACGAGAATTTTGGCCCACAGTTTTTGCATGGCTTGGTTCGCAATGTCCTCAGCTAATCCAATAAAGTGTTCTAACCAGTCAGGGTCGGGCCGACCTCGGCTTGTGACATCGGGGCACAGTGCTAATGCTTGACCCATAATGGTTTCGATATTTAACTGTCTTTGAATTTTACTGAGCTGTTGACGCTTTAGCGCGCGTTTCAGCGGACTTTGATTACTTTGCACAACGTAATCAATTTGTGTTTTTCCTTTAGCACTATAACTATCATCAGAGCCACTATGACTGCCCCTAAAAGGCTTTTTAATCATGGTGATCCCAAGTTTTTCTTCGATTAATAATGCCAGACTGGATTTAACTTGTGCATTTTTTACGGTCATGGGTCTGCCTGTAATTTTAACTGTGAGTTTAGGTTGTTTGTAGCTGAGATAATCATTTGTTTTAAAAAGAATTCACAGTAAAGTGCCATATACCCTCCGAGTATGCTCGAATGAATGGTTCCGTTCAAGTACCATTCAATTTTTGTACTAGATCCTGTAGGCGTAATGGTGAGTTTTCCGTATCCTGTGTGCTCGTCATTAATGAGCACAGAAAACGCCATTCGGTTTGTGGTTTGCTCTACAATGGTTATTTCTAAATAGCCAATGGTATGTTCAAGTTTTATATGTGCGCCTATACCTGTACTAGGAGTAGATATTTTGGGAGACGTTAACCCCGAGTAGGTATGCCAAGCCATGATTTCAGGCCAATTTTTAAGGTCTAACAACAAGTTAACATCTGAAGTGTTTTGAGTTTGGATTGTTCTGCTTTGAGTAACTTGATATTGATGTGGCAGTATTAGCCCAAAGATTATGGCTAATAGCACAACAGATAGCAGTGCTTTCACAGCAGATATGAATAGTTTAATAATTAACTCCTAGCTTTATTTATCAACTTACTTCACGCAAGTGTTTGAACATCGTCTATAATATTTCTTGGGTGTTAATAAATTCTGAACGTGGTAGTAAAAATGTACCACATTTCGTAGTATGGTAAACAAGCGATTAAGCGCAAAGCTTTAACTTTAAAGCGGTAAGTGAGTTGAAGGATAGAGAATGGCGTCTGAGCAAGATGATTTTTTGTTTTTAGATCATGATGAAGATACGTACGAACAAGTGACAACCAGTGACTTTTGGGATGTACTTGTTGTAGATGACGATCCTGAAATTCATTCAGTGACGAAATTGGCTCTCTCTGGAGTTGAATTTTGGGGCCGTGCACTTCGTTTTCATCATGCTTATTCAGGAACTGAGGCGATTGATGCTTTAGTACATAATCCTGAAATATGCATTCTGTTACTTGATGTAGTAATGGAAAGCGATGATGCGGGGCTTACCGTAGTTAGACGTGTGCGCGATGAGTTACAAAATCATAATGTTCGTATTATTTTGAGAACGGGACAACCAGGATATGCGCCTGAAGAGCAAGTGATCCGTGAATACGATATTAATGACTATAAAATGAAAACAGAGCTTACTCGCAGCAAACTTGTCACTTCTTTAATGACAGCGATCCGTTCCTATCAACAAATCTGTGAGCTGGAGGCACAAAGCACAGCATTAACTCGTATTCTTGAAGCGTCTCATGCCATTTTAGGGCATAGCGATATGAAAACGTTTGGTTTAGCTGTGGTTATGCAGTTAGCTAAAATATTGGGCAGTGAGCCCAATGGTATTGTCAGTGGTAATCATGGAGATGATAAACGCATTGTGGTGCTCGGTGGTACATCGGATTATCAAGCTTTTTTTGGTCAAGGGTTAGAGCAGCTAGACAATGGCAGAGTTATTATGCAGGTTCAGAACTGCTTTGACTTTGCCAAGCATCAACAAACAGAGCACGATATTACGGTGTTGCTGCAAGGAAAAAACCGCCGTGCAGCAGTCTATCTAGAGCTCGATGTTAAACCAAATGCAGCGCAGCTGCAGTTTATGGAAATCTTTCTGGCGAATGTGAGTGTTGGTTTAGATAACATAAAATTATTCAATGAATTACGAGACGTAGCTTATAAAGATCCTTTAACAAAATTACCAAATCGAAGTAGTTTTTCTCAACAAGTTGAACGTTATTATATCGAAGATAGTACGACACCGTCGGCAGTAAAGAGTGAACTGCTTTTTGTTATTATTGATATAGCGCAATTCTCAGATATTAATAATGGTTTAGGGCAAGAAGTCGGTAATCAGTTGCTATTAGCTGTGATGCAACGGTTACAGCAAGAGTTTATCGATGCGGAGCTTATCGCAAGAATTGGTGCCGATGTATTCGGTTTGCTACTACCTAAAAGCAGCTTTGATGAGCAACATTTTATTGAAGCGTTAATGATCCCCTATCAAGTTAACGAGCATATTTTAACGATGCATTTTCATGTAGGGATTTGCGAGCAAAGTGATTTCAGTAAACTGGGTATCGATACTTTAAAGCTTGCGTATATTGCGTTGAATCAAGCGAAACAAGGTAAAAAGTTTATCGACTGGTATTCACCAGATTTAGAAGAAAAAATGGCGTGGCGGTTAGGACTCATTCGACAGTTACGACAAGATTTCGAACAAGGTAAACTTGAAGTGTGGTATCAGCCCCAATTATCTCTTGATACGTTAGCGGTAATAGGGTGCGAAGCTTTATTACGCTGGCCTTCGGGTAATGGCCGCTATATTTCGCCGGCCATCTTTGTACCACTTGCAGAAGATGCTGGGTTAATTGTGGATATTGGACAGTGGGTTTTAGAACAAGCCTGTCAACAGCAAAAGCAGCTTGTGAGTGTTGGGCTAGATATCAGTGTTGCAGTGAACGTGTCGGTCCCACAGTTTAAAGTTGCAAATTATGCTCAAGGTGTAAAGAATACATTATTGGCACATCAAGTTGATCCAAAAAAGATAGAGTTAGAGGTTACTGAAAGTGTGGTTATGGACGAAATCGGGGTTGTTATTGACACTTTGCAAGAGCTTCAAGAGTTTGGTGTTGAAGTCGCAATTGACGATTTTGGTACTGGGTTTTCATCATTAAGCTACTTACAGAAGTTGCCTCTGGCACGGTTGAAAATTGACCGTGCATTCATTAAAGATATTCCAGACAATGACAGCGGTGCAATTGCAGATCTTGTGGTTTCATTAGGGCGTCACTTAGGGCTAAAAACGATAGCTGAAGGGGTCGAGACACAAGCCCAAGCAGACTTACTCAAGCAATTAGGGTGCGATGAAGTGCAAGGCTTCATGTATGCTAAGCCAATGCCGAGCCACGAACTCATGGATTTTTTGAAAAACTATAAACCTTAACCGTAATCAAAGTGACGTATCAAAAGGTGTATGTTGCTTGTTCCTATAGCGCATTTGTTTATCCTGTTCGTTGGAATATTCTATAGTATGAGCATGCAGATAATTAAGTTATAATTCGACTCTTTTTTCCTGCAGGTACTACTATGAGCGCACTCAAAGCAGAACGATCGTTATTTTCTTACCCAAAATATTGGGCTGAGTGTTATGGCGTAGCCCCATTCCTACCGACGACACGTCAAGAAATGGATGAATTAGGTTGGGATAGCTGTGATATCGTACTTGTAACGGGCGATGCTTATGTTGACCACCCTAGTTTTGGTATGGCGGTTATTGGCCGAGTATTAGAGGCTCAAGGGTTTCGGGTGGGTATTATTGCCCAGCCAGATTGGTCAAGCAAAGATGCATTTATGACATTGGGTCAGCCAAACCTATTTTTTGGGGTAACGGCCGGTAATATGGACTCGATGATCAATCGTTATACTGCTGAAAAGCGTATGCGCCATGATGATGCTTATACACCAGGTAATGTAGGGGGAATGCGTCCCGATAGAGCTGTTGTTGTTTATAGTCAGCGTTGCAGAGAAGCATATAAAGAAGTGCCTTTGATCATTGGCGGTATTGAAGCCAGCCTTCGTCGAATAGCACATTATGATTACTGGCAGGAAAAAGTACGCAGAAGTATTATCTTTGATGCAAAAGCAGATATTCTAATTTATGGCAATGCAGAACGGCCTCTGGTTGAAGTTGCACATCGTATTGCCAAAGGGGATCCGGTAGCCTCCATCCAAAATATTCGTGGTACAGCAGTGATCCGTAAGGAGCCTTTGCCACAATGGAGAGGAAGTGACTCTACCGCGATTGATAAAGTGGGTAAAATAGATCCTATCCCAAATCCTTACGGTGCGGATGATGTGGGTTGTAGTAAATCAGAGTTTGCCAAAGCAGGTGTAAACCTAGCAGAAGAAGCAGCAAAACCGATAACGGTTCAGCCACCAAGATTAAAGCCTTGGGAAAAAGTGTATGTAAAATTACCTGCTTTCGAACAAGTTAGTGTTAACAAACCTCTGTATGCACATGCATCTCGCATTTTACACCAAGAAACGAACCCCGGTTGTGCTAGAGCGTTGTTTCAACGCCACGGCAATCGATCAGTATGGGTAAACCCGCCTGCATTCCCTTTAGAAACGGAAGAAATGGATATGGTGTTTGGCCTGCCATATCAACGTATACCACATCCGAGTTATGGAGATGCGAAAATTCCAGCGTATGACATGATAAAAACATCAGTCAATATTATGCGTGGGTGCTTTGGTGGCTGTAGCTTTTGTTCTATCACCGAACATGAAGGGCGTATTATTCAAAGTCGCTCTGAAGAGTCTATTATTGAAGAAATAGAGCAGATCAGAGATAAAGTACCTGGGTTTACAGGGGTGATATCTGATCTTGGCGGTCCGACGGCAAATATGTATAAGTTGCGCTGTAAAAGTAAGAAAGCAGAAAGTACATGTCGCAGGTTATCTTGCGTTTACCCTGACATATGTAAGCATATGGATACTGATCACACGCCTACAATTGATTTATATCGAAAAGCCAGAGATGTGGAAGGGATTAAAAAAATCCTCATTGCATCAGGGGTTCGTTATGATTTAGCGATTGAAGACCCTAGATATGTTAAAGAGCTCGTCAGTCATCACGTGGGGGGCTATTTGAAAATTGCGCCAGAGCATACAGAGCAAGGGCCGTTATCTAAGATGATGAAGCCTGGTATGGGAACATATGACAAATTTAAAGCGCTATTTGACAAGTACTCAAAAGAAGCGGGCAAAAAGCAATATTTGATCCCTTATTTTATCTCAGCTCACCCAGGTACCACTGATGAAGATATGGTAAATATGGCGCTGTGGTTAAAAAGTAATGATTTCAAACTTGATCAAGTACAAAATTTTTATCCATCTCCTATGGCAAATGCAACTACGATTTATCACACCGAAATGAATTCATTACGGAATATTAAAAATAATAAGGAATCAGTTGCTGTGCCTAAAGGCGCGCGGCAGCGTCGTTTACATAAAGCGATATTACGTTACCATGATGCATCAGGCTGGCCTATGATCCGTGAAGCACTGCGTAAAATGGGTAAAGCAAACTTAATTGGTAAAGGGCCTAATTGTCTCGTCCCTGAAGAAGGGCGCAATGAAAAAGCAGCCTCTAATAAAAGGGGATCTCGTCCAGCTTTAACAAGACACAGTGGGTTCAGCCAGTTTAAAAAAGCGAATACCAAGCCAAAAGTGACAAGTAATAGACAAAGAAATAATGCAAGATAATAGGTATTATTCCCATAAAAAACCTCGCTAATGCGAGGTTTTTTATTTTTTGACCTTTTGGTAAGTGGTACTTAATTATTCAGTGCTAATTGCAGTTCTCTATGGCGCTGTAGCTGAGCCAGTCGTGTTTTTGCAGCGGGTTTAAATTTAGCTAACTCATTTTTTGGTAAAGATTGAGATTTTGGTAGTTTTACTGTTTTTGGATTCTTATGTACGCCATTCACCAGAAACTCGTAGTGTAGATGCGCGCCAGTGACACGGCCTGTAGCACCAACGGTCCCAATTTTTTGACCTTGCTTAACTTTTTGACCACTACGTACGTGTCGTTTATTTAAATGTAGATATTTGGTGACGTACTTACTGCCATGTTGAATGAACACGTAATTACCATTGAGGTGATTGCGGCCTGATTTTATGACCTTACCGTCACCAGACGAGACGACAGGGGTACCTGTTCTCGCTGCATAATCAATTCCTCTATGTGCAGAACGTTTTCCTGTGACAGGGTGAAGGCGACGAGGGTTAAAGCTCGAACTGATATACTTAAAGTTGACAGGGGCGCGTAAAAAAGCTTTTCGCATACTGCGTCCCTGTGCGGTATAAAAGTTATCATCTGTGTGGCGAATTGCGGTATAGCGCTCGCCTTGATTAATGAACTCAGCAGCGATTATTTTTCCATTGCCTATTTCTTCACCATCAACAAAGTGGGACTCGTACACGATGGAGAATTGATCGCCTTTACGAATATCATTTGCAAAGTCTACATCCCAGCCGAAAATATCGGCAAAGTTCATTATTTGGCGTTCGCTTAATCCCGCAGCAATACCAGCGGTCCAAAAGCTAGATGATATAGCACCACCCGCTGACTTTTCTACCGTCTCAATTTCCTTGCTTTGTATGGCTGTATCATAACGGCCCTCAGTATTGCGAGTGACGAGCAAAGTATCTGTTTTTGATAATATGTACTTAAGCTGAGCGAGGTTGCCTTCAGGGCTGGTTGCAAAGCTTAACACTTCTCCTGGGTGGATTTTTTTAAGTTTTAGTGTTTCAGCATTGGTATTAACTAAGGTATGCAGGGTTTTTGCTGAAAAGCCTGCCCGTTTAAATATTGTTGCTAAACTGTCACCCGATTTAACTGCGTGATCTTCAAAATCAAATATAACCTGTGACTCAACATTTTCTGTAGTCACTGAATTTAATTCAGTTAACTGCTCAGGTGATTCACTGACTTTAACCGGCAATTCATAGCGCTTGCCAATTTCGAGTGCTTTCTTATCATGATCTTTGGATGCGGTTGCTTTCTCTGATGGGATCAGAGCAATAATAGCCATTGCCGATGCAACGCCCAGAATTAGCAGTTTGTGTTTTTTAGGGAGCTTGTGCACCACGTTAACCATAAAGCGCCTTTTCTGATGTCAAGAAATATTATAGATATTAATGCAGGATATACGCAATAAAGCGCTAATACCAGTATTTTGTGCATTTAAACTGATCCCAATATAGGCTAGAATCGACAGATAAACTGAAATTTTTGGAGCGATGAATGGTGGACTTAGATACTGCATTTGCAGAGATAAAGCGCGGTGCAGAGGAAATCCTGATTGAGGACGAATTAAAAGAAAGGCTCAAGTCAGGTAAAAAGTTAAAGATCAAGGCAGGTTTTGACCCAACAGCCCCTGATTTGCATTTAGGCCACACTGTTCTAATCAATAAGTTAAAGACCTTTCAGGACTTAGGTCATGAGGTGATTTTCTTAATTGGCGATTTTACAGGGATGATAGGAGATCCAACCGGCAAAAATGTAACACGAAAGCCATTGACTCGTGATGATGTGCTAGCCAATGCAGAAACCTATAAAGAGCAAGTATTTAAAATATTAGATCCTGCAAAAACGACAGTTGCGTTTAACTCTACTTGGATGGAACAATTGGGCAGTGCAGGCATGATTAAGCTTGCAGCTAGCCAAACTGTTGCTCGTATGCTTGAGCGTGATGATTTTAAAAAGCGTTATGCTAATGGTCAATCAATTGCAATCCATGAGTTTCTATACCCTCTAGTTCAAGGTTGGGATTCGGTTGCATTGAAAGCTGATGTTGAATTAGGTGGAACAGATCAGCGTTTTAATTTGCTGATGGGCCGAGAGTTGCAAAAATCAGAAGGCCAAAAGCCACAAACGGTATTAATGATGCCGTTATTAGAAGGGACCGATGGCGTTCAAAAAATGTCTAAGTCTTTAGGTAACTATATTGGGATCACCGATGCACCAACGGAAATGTTTGGTAAGGTGATGTCTATTTCAGACGATTTGATGTGGCGTTACTATGAATTATTAAGTGCCTTGTCACTTGAAGAAATAGCGAGCTTGAAAGAAGAAGTTACGAATGGCCGTAATCCACGAGACATCAAAATCGAATTTGCAAAGGAAATGATTGCACGTTTTCACAGTGAAGATGATGCACAAGCAGCGCATCAAGACTTTATTCAGCGCTTTCAAAAAAATGCGCTACCAGATGATATTCCAGAACTGACCATTGAAATTGCAGACGCCACAACGTTTATTACAGCTTTGCTAAAAGAAGCTGGTTTAGTTGCAAGTACTTCTGAAGCCATGCGTATGATAAAACAAGGTGCGGTTAAGCTAAATGGTGAAGAAAAAGTGACGGATACCAAGCTAGTTATTGAAAAAGGCAGTACGGCTATTTATCAGGTCGGCAAACGTAAATTTGCTAAAATAACCGTAAGCTAAATAGCGCGTCCCTTCGTTTAGGGTAAAGTAAAAATGGTCAGCAGTGCTGGCCATTTTTGTTTGCGTATTTTGAACTCACGTGTCAGCTAAGTATGGATTTGTCAGCCAGAATGATTGCGTTAAGAGTAGTTAACTAGAGTTTGATACACTATCCAAACTAGGATTAATACTAACGCACTAAATAGGCGAACGCGGTTCAATAAGGTAAGTAACTGTATTAAGTCATCAGGCTCAGGTGATCTGCCACTGCCAATACGCATTTTATTAAACCGTTTAGCTTGATACATACAAGGACCGCCTAGTTGGGTGTGTAGATTTGCTGCAAAGAAGCATAAAATCCAACCTGAGTTTTGTTGGTAAAAAAAGCGTGCGTAATGCTTTAAGTAATGGCGAACTTTTTTATAATTGAGACTGAGTGAGATCAAGAACACAAAACCACGAATAGGAAACCACTCAATAACTGTAATAATGGTATTTAGTGGCTTCATATAATGTATGTTGGGGGCAAGGTGCGCTCGCCATGCGTGATTACAGATCAGCAGTAGTTTGTATATGAGAGCCAGTACAGGCCCACCAAGTAAATAGAATATAACCATTACGTAGTAATGTCTTATGGTCCGTAACGCGGTACTATCAATGCAGGCTTTAGCAATCCCCATGCTTGAAAGGTTTGCCACGTCCCGTGCAACGATAGTGGCCAAAAGTTGCCTTGCTGTGGCTTTTTGGCCCAGCTTTAATAAAGTGGCAATCCGTTTAGTACGATTTGTTGTTTGAGTGTCAAGGCACAAATACAGTGCGACACCTCCTAACCATTGAGGATGAAATGCAAGTACGCTTATACCGACGGATAAAAGTAAAAATACAAGAATTGGAAGGCAGCAAGCCAGTGTGCCTGATAAATATTGATGTGCTTTGTTGTTTGATGGTTGGTAGACGCGCTCAGCAATACCTTTAAAAACCAATTCTAAAAGAGTAAATGGGTGATAGTTATAGTGCATAGGAAACAGATGAGCACATGCTATAGCCATCACAAAAATAAGCAAGCCCTGCTGGGCTTGCAGTAGCTCGAGTATCACGCTAAAGGGTTACGGTTGTTAGTTGCTCAAGCAGTTCGTTAACCAGCTTTGATGAGTTAATAGAAGCAACTTCCAAGTATTCTTCAAAGGACTGTGGCGACTCTTTTCCTGCAATATCAGATAATGAGCGTATCACAACAAAAGGAGTATGCAGGACGTGACAGGCTTGGGCAATGGCTGCTCCTTCCATCTCAACCGCGAGCATCGTAGGGAAATCAGTACGGGCTTGTTCAATGCGTGTCGGTTCACACATAAATGAATCACCAGTACAGATCAAACCAATCATAGTTTGTGTATTGGACAAGGTTGCAACACTTTTTTGAGCTGCTTCAATTAAAGCTGGATGTGCCGCAAAGCCAGCAGGCATCTGGGGTACTTGACCAATCTCATAACCAAACGCTGTAACATCAACATCGTGGTGACGTACTTCGCTTGATATAACCACATCACCGACATTCAATGAAGGCTCAAAGCCACCTGCTGAGCCGGTGTTAATAATACAGTCCGGTTCGAAATTATCGATGAGTAAAGTTGTTGCAACGGTAGCAGCAACTTTACCAATGCCCGACTGAACTAGCGTCACGGTATGACCAGAGAGTTCGCCAGTATAAAATGTAAAGCCACCTTTGCTGGTTTGTGTTTTGTTGGCAATAGCATCTCGCAATATGGCTACTTCCGGCTCCATGGCACCAATAATACCTATTTTCATGATTTAGTTCCTAAACAAAGTTATTGAATATTATACCTAAGGTTGGCTTAAATGCGAGTTTGTAAAATATGCGTTTGCACAACAGAAAATAGCAGGAGATTACCTGCTATTTTATTCTAAGTGTTAAATTTCTGCTAAATTAGTTGAATGGGCTTTTGCTTGTGAAGGCGACATAACCGCAGGTTTCTCGACTCGAGATCGTGACTTTTTAGGGGGTTGTGGGGTTTTACCTAGTTTAAATAAAATGGCGTTGCGTACTTCACTTGCTTTGTACCCGGCTTTAACTTTCATACGAATATGGGGGATATTGGCAGATTCAAGGGCCCCATTGACGAACCAATCTCGTTGCGCTTTGTGCCCACCTTTATTACTGTTGTTTACGAGATCAACGGCAGCGACAATATTCAATGTTTCTTTATCGACAAGTACGTAATCGAGTTGTTTGTTTTTTGCTTTTGTGAGAGCTGCTCTGCGTGCTTTTTTTGATAAGCCGGGTTTGCATTCAATTAAGTCAATCAGCTTTACCCGGCTCACAATTTTGAATTTATCACCAACAGCGCGCTCTAATAAAGTAAGAAATGATGCTTCAACAGTACTAAAAACAGATTCTTTACGGCTAAACGGATAGGGGTTGCCACCGGCATCACTATATTTTGCCGCAACAATCGACGCAACAACAACCAAAGCTAAAATAGATAATAAAGCGAATTCCATAGAACACTCCACAACAACAATTTGACACTTAGTATCATTAAGCAAATGCTGTGCCGAGTTGCAGAGTGGTTCTAGTTTATTTTTAGATTGGCTACGATTAAGCTTTGTAGCCTTGATCTATGCCTTTGACTGCGTAGGCAACCGCATCGTGCGCATGCAGTGATTCATAATGGTTAATTTTCACAAAAAAATCTTGGTAGTTGGTCTGGTTGAACAGCGCTTTAAGTTTTCTGGCCGCGTCTTCGCAAAACATGAGATTTTGACCGTTTAAACGTGCAAACTCTTGCTCGTCTTCACGCTTTACGGCTGCTTGGACTGGGGTCTTTAGTTCATCTTCAACTTGATTTATGAGGGTCAATATATCGAATTCTTCGCAATCTGATGCTAGTAAAACCTTTATATTGGCGATACTTCTTTGTGAGTGAGGTGTAGCAAGAACCCCTTCAGTGGTACCTAACCATGCATGGACTTGCTTAGTATCAACGGTTTGTTGTTGAAACTTGTCTGCAAAAGCATTTTGAATTAGCTGTCTAGCTAATGCTGCTGAACACGGGCAAGTGGATGAATAAGTAACGTCAACACCGAGCTCAATACGCGCAACACCATCGTTGAGTGTTGCGGTTACTGTCACGGGGTAACTTTTCCAACCTTGCTTTTGACTTAATAATGACTGACGGCGTAACGGTAATTCGAAGTGAATTGAGACTTTAGCCGCATTGCTTAAATCTTGGTGACTTGAGATAAAGCTATCAAGAACTTGTGTGAGCGTTTTAGGTGTAAGATTTTGTTCACACGATAACGTGTCTAAAGCCAAAAACAGCCGTGACATATGAATGCCTTTAGCATCTTCTTTTTGTAAGTTTACAAATGCATCGGCTTTTGCTGTAACATGCGTATCGCTTAGACCTTTACTGGCAAAAAGTAGTGGTAGTTCGATATTGCCCATGCCTACCCAGTCTAGCTTGCCTGTTTGCAAAGCGTCGGCTGAATGTGCGATGTCTGGCATTGTTGTTTGCATGTATACCCTCATTGTCACGACAATTAAAGTCGCGCATATTACACTAAAACTTGACCATTTGCCTATGAATGTAAAAGAAATGGTATCGATAAAGTGCCATTTCGTGCAGTTGGCTATACAGTATAGAAACAAGCGATACGAATAACAGGGATAATTAGCTTCTTATTAGTGCTTAGGTATAATGGGCAGGTTAATAGGGTAAGTGGTAACTATGATTGAATCTTCTTTTGGCCCATGGGGCCGTGTATTGGTAAGCCTTCTCAATAAGTTTGGTGATAAAGCAGCTGGATTATTTTGCTATGCATTTTTGTTGCTCGTATCCCTTATTTTATCTTGCATGTTTTATTACATTGCATTGGGTGAAATAATCATTGTTGATGTGTTAGCCGTACTATTTTTTGCAGGTGTAACGTCCCCAGTACTGATTTCGATAACCATTTATGCAATGCGGCAGCTGGAAGCATCGAAAATTTATTTAGAATCTGCCACTCAGCAAGAAAAGCTATTAAACCAAACACTCAAAGACAATATTAATCGTTTAAATAATGAGGTTGATGAGAGGAAAATGGCATTGCACGCAAAGCATCGTGCAATCGAAGAGCTGCGTAAAGAAATAGCTGAACGCAAGAAAACGCAGCAAGAGCTTGCACAGCAAAGTATGCTATTACGCTCAATAGTCGACTCTTCTCCTGATTTATTTTATTACCGAGACCAACATGGCATATTTGCTGGGTGTAATAAGATGTTTGAACTGGTTATTGGTAAAAGTAGTGGAGAATTAATTGGTCAGTCGGTTGAGAGCATTTACCCTCAGGATTACTTACCAGAGGTACTTCGTACTGATACTGAAGTGGCGACAACACAACAACCCATGACCTTAGATGTAGAGTACCCAGTTGATGGTGAAAGTCGTTGGTTCGAAATGCGAAAACTTCCTTTTATTAATGATAAAGGGGAGTACATCGGATTACTCGCGTTTGGCCGTGATATTACAAGCCGTAAAGAAGCTGAGCAAGCATTGGAAACCGCTTATAAAGACAAAGGTAAATTTATTGCAACCTTAAGCCATGAATTACGAACTCCACTGAATGGTATTGTTGGTCTTACTCGTATGATGCTGGACTCCGAGCTCACCCAGCAGCAGAAAAGTTGGTGTAATACTATTTTTTCTAGTGCGGAAACACTTGGCAATATTTTTAATGACATCATTGATTTGGATAAAATTGACAGAGAGCAGCTTGATATTGCAACCGACAGTATTAATGTCTCTGATTTTATTAATGACGTGGTCAATTTTACCGGTCTTATAGCGGATCAAAAAGGTTTAGAGTTTTTAATTCATCGCACAGGAATTTTGGACATTTACGCATTGTTAGATCCAACTCGTTTAAGGCAAGTATTATGGAATTTGATTAATAATGCGGTGAAGTTCACTCATCGAGGCAGTGTGACATTAGAGTTTAAAAGAGAGAACCGAGAGTCGGGTCAGTGGTTATCATTTAGTGTTATCGATACTGGAATGGGCATACCCAGTGACCAACAAGCGCGTATCTTTGACATGTATTATAAAGCGCCAGATACAACTGGTGCGAATGCGATTGGATCGGGGATTGGTCTGGCCGTAACAAAAGCGCTGGTTAGCGCTATGAACGGACAAATACATGTTAGCAGTATCGAGGGGCAGGGCAGTCGATTTGATGTTGAAATACCACTGACACTCTGCAGTGCACCTAAGGTGCAAAGCTATGCAGGTAGAAGCCTATATATTTTGCTGGTGGAAGATGTGCCATTAAATGCTGAAATAGCAACTAATTTATTAGAACAGCGCGGGCATGAAGTGATCTGGGCTGAAACGGGTGAAGATGCTTTATCGCTGGTCGCAACAGAAGATGAACTTGATTTAATTCTACTGGATATGCAACTCCCAGATATTAATGGTGATGTAGTAGCAAGGGAAGTGAGGGCAGATAGTCACTATGATAATTTGCCAATTGTTGCCCTGACCGCAAATGTGCGAAGTGCAGAGCAGGAGTTGCAAGGGATTAGTATTCAAGGCGCATTGGCGAAGCCAATTAATACAACACGTTTAGATAAAATGTTGGCAGAGTTATTTGGAATTGACTCAAATAAAGCGCATACAGGAGGCGACGAACAGTCAGTGATAGTGCTCAATAGTGAAGACTACCATTTGCTTGATGTAGAAACGATCATCGACTTTGTCTCCTCTATGGGTGTTAAGCCTTTTAAGCGCAGTAGTGATTTATTTGAAACGTTAAACCCTAAATATTGTGAAGAATTACGCAGTGCATTAAGTGCTGGTGATATTGAAGAGTATAGTTCGGTTGCTCATAAGCTTAAAGGAGCCGCAGGCTCTGTGGGTTTACAGGAAGTGCAGTTACATGCCAAAGTCATGGAACTCGATGCAGATAACGTTGGTGCTGACAAGTTAAGTCAGTGGGTTGTTGAACTCGAAGAGAAAATAAAAGACGGTCAAGCATCGTTAAAAGACGCAATTAGCGTACTCGGTTCTAATGAAGAGAGTTAGTGTTTCTTTAGCATGTTCGTATGTAGCAATAAGAATAAATAAAGGGGCTAAATAAGCCCCTTAATATAACTGCAAAACAGCCAGTATAATTAACCGTCAATTTTACCGATAAAACGATAACCTTCACCATGAATCGTGCTGATCAGTTCGCTGGTATTGCTGTCACTTTCAAAGTGCTTACGTATACGACGTATCGTTACATCAACGGTACGGTCATTGGCACGAAGTTCGCGACCTGTCATATGCTTAATTAATTGCTCACGGCTAAAAATTCTACCCGGTGAATCTAGCATTAAACGAAGTGCTCGATACTCACCTTTAGGCAAGCGCTTTGCTTCTCCCGCAGGAGACGTTAAGCAACGACTATTTTCATCTAATTCCCAACCATTAAACGTGATCACACCATTACTCTCGATGGCTGACTCTTCACCTGCTGAACCAGTTCTAGAGATCAAGTTACGAGCACGAATAGTTAACTCTCGTGGGTTAAATGGTTTTGTGATGTAATCATCAGCACCAATTTCCAGCCCAAGGATGCGATCAACATCGTTATCGCGACCAGTTAGGAAAATTAAGCCGATATTTCTTTTTTGGCGTAGTTCACGCGCTAAGATTAAGCCGTTTTTACCTGGAAGATTGATGTCCATAACAACAAGATTGACGTCGTCATGCGTTGTCAGTTTGTCATGCATGTCATCGCCATCAATGGCTTCAATTACTTTGTAACCTTCTGCTTCAAATAAACTAACGAGGTTCAGGCGAGTTACGTCTTCATCCTCTACAATCAGAATGACTGGCGTTTGCATTATAAATTAACCTTTTCGGAATATATTATTTACATGTTATTCGGTGCTATCTAATAAAACCGAATATTTACGATTATAGGAGTATATCCAATTGTTAACAAGTAAAATCAGTTGGGATGAAACTTAGAAACTGCAAGTAATCTAGATAACACAGTAAAATTATGCTGTGTGACCTGTTGCTTATTTATATACAGTCGGATTTTACTCCCTTCTTGGACCAATGAAGCGACACCACCATCTTCTAGAAACTCTATGCTATCTCCAACCAAAACCATATTTAAAGAGGTTGTATCGGTCCAAGTAGACAGTATATCATTTTCATTCGTTTCATCAATGTATGTGATATCACACTGTTGAGAAAGTTCCATTATATTTGAACTATTTGCTATTTTAATAACTTCGATTGGCCGTTTTCTTATTTTTAGTTTTTTATTTTTAGCTAAAATAGCACCAGGTCCGGTATTTATTTGATAAAAACAAAAACGAGTCGATATTTTTGTTTGTTGATTAGGGAACTCAATAAACTTAGCCATTTGATATAAAAAAGCAGAACGTACCTCATTTGGGCTTTTTGCACAAGCAGGATATGCAAAAAGTACCAGTATAATAAATATACTTCGCATTACCCTATCTCTACCAAAGGCAATGTAATGATGAATCGAGTGCCATTGTCATATGCTTCATCTAACGCGATATTACCATTCAAAGCTTGCGTCACTAAGTTATAGACTAAATGCATACCAAGGCCGCTGCCCCCTTCACCTCTTTTCGTGGTGACAAAGGGGTCAAAAATTCGTTTACGAATGGAAACGGGTACTCCATCGCCATTGTCAGTATAAATAATGGAAAGCTGTCCACTAGTGCGTGTAATATTTATATGAATTATGTTGTTTTCGATGCTTTTAAAAGCGTGGAGCAACGAATTAGAAATGAGTTGCTCGAAGACTTGTTGTAAAGGGCCTGCTTTACTACTAATGGTTAAGTCGGTGGAGCATTGAACATCTATAACTGGGTTTTTGGTTACAATATCAGCTTTCATTGCTGTCATAATATTGTTCAGTAAGCTGGTTACGTTTACATCAGAGCTGAGCTCTAGATCTTGGCTAACTGCAACGCGTTTAAAGCTAGAGATAAGATCGGCAGCTCGATTTAAGTTTCTATAGATTAAATCAAGGTTTTCTATACCATCACCAATGAATCGCTCGAGCTGTTTGGATGTTAAACTTTTTTGTTCGAACGCTGTTTTTATATCAGATAACTTGTCGCGTAATAGAGTAGAGCCGGTAACGCCTAAACCGATAGGGGTATTTACTTCGTGAGCAACGCCTGCAACCATTTGTCCAAGCGAGGCCATTTTCTCATTTTCAACAATTTGATTCTGGTATTGGTGCATTCTTTCGAGGGTATTGAGAAGTTCTTGATTTGCTTCTCTTAACGCGATAGTTCGCTGATTTACTTTTTCTTCTAGGCTTTGATTGAGTTGTTTTATTTCTTGTTTATCAGCTTTATGGCGCTCTAATTGGTTTTGAGTTCGCGCTAGCATAACGTTTAAATTGGTGGCGAGAGTATTAACTTCTTCTATATTACTTCGCTCTGCACGTGCATTGTAATTATGGTTTTTGGAAACATCTTGTAATAATAGAGATAGTTCCTCTATTGGGGTTGCGATGCGTTTTTGTATCCCTCTAGCAACCAATAACACTAACAATAAAACGAATAAAGTTAACATTATATCAACGAGTATTTTTGTATTAATATACTTATTTAACCTTTCCAACCCTCCTCGAATATAAACATAGCCTTCTATTTTCCCTTCATAAACAACTGGTTTAACAAGTTCAATATAATCTGCTGTTATTCTAGGGACTTTTAAGTCTTCTACACTATTTACTTTTAATGGAACAGGGGGGGTTTTGCTGGCGTTATAACTCGTGAAAAAAACGGGTTTATTGGTGACATCGTCAATGTCATAAATATGAATATTTTTTACTAGTTCAACTTTATTGAAAGATTTTAAGCGTTTTTCTTCTGTTTTTCTATCTTCAAATATCAAGGTGATTTGCGCATTAAAAGCGATGATTTCTGCAATCATATCAAGCTTATTGATAACCAGTTGCTTTTGTTCTTTGACATCAAGGTAGGTAGAGATTGAAATTGATAACGATAAACATAACGCAGTGACTAACATCACAGCGCTGACTAGGACTTTTCTTATACTTGTTTTTGGTGTCTGCTTAGCCATTAAGGACCTTTATTCAGCGTTTGAAAAACTTGATCCAAATGTGTTGATATGAATACATAACGCTTATCAATTGTGCTGTAGGTATTAGCTGTATTTGGAACACATACAACATCAATATTTGATTCAATGATTGTAAACTATTCACAAGTGTAGCAAAGAGAATGGATAAAATAACAATAAAATCCCTGATTATTCGTGTTATTTTATCCAGTAGGGTGAGAAGTCGGCCAGTTTGATTAGTTTTTATTAGCCTCATAGACAGTGAATTTGGTATTTCTTGCTAAGGTAGAAAAAGAACCAAATTGTTGTTCAAGTATTGGGGTGTACTTTAAGAAGTTATTGGCAACAATTTGTATTTTCCCTTTTGACTTTAAAAAACCTCGACTGTCGCTTAAAAAGCGGTCGGCAATCCCGTAGTCGGTTGCGATGCCCGTATGAAATGGTGGGTTGCTAATTACTAAGTTGAATTGCCCCGTTACATCCATCAGGCCGTCACTGAGAATCAATTTTGCTGATAGGCCATTTACCTTTAAGGTATGCTCGGTAGCATACAATGCTAGGGCATTTACATCTAGACAGTTAAGCGTGAGAGCAGCTTGCTTAATACCCATAAATGTCGCAATCAATCCAGCACCACAACCAAAGTCTAAAATAGCTCCTTTGTATGGCACATCAATATTCTCGAGTAAAAGTTTAGTCCCCACGTCAAGTTTTCCGTGATTGAATACGCCAGGTACGCTGACAGCGGTAAACTCTAATTCACCTACTTGTACTTGAAATTCAGACTGGTATTGTGCGATATCAAATTTAGGTAATAGGTGAAGGTCAGAGAATTCATACAAAACACAGTGTTTTGCGCTATCTAATTTGCAAAATAGATCAGCGTGTGGTTTGAGTTGTTTCTCAATTGATTTCACACCGCCTTTGTTATGTCCTACAACTAATAAGCGGGTGTTACTGGTCGCAATAGCTCTAATATTATCGAGCATCATTACCGCTTCCGGCTTGGATTTAGGGTAGAAGTAGATGATGAGATCTAAGCTGTCAATTGATGGCAAGCTATGGTCAACAGAACTCAATATACCAGAGTGTTTTTCTGCAGCTTGATGATCTGCAATATTATAACTAAAAGCATGTACATCACTATTTGGGTTTAGTTGTTGTAATTGCAATAGGAAGCCATCCCTGTTTGCATTGATCACAAGAATCTTGTTTGCTTGCAACTCATCATCATTGCGCATTAACAACAAACTAGGGTTTGATAACTGACTCATAAGGCCTCATTAGGTTAGAAAGGGCAGGTGCTTTCAATTAATTACTGCGTTTAAACATGAGATCCCAGACCCCATGTCCAAGGCGGTGACCGCGTTGCTCAAATTTAGTCAGAGGCCGGTTATCAGGGCGGGGCATATAATCAGATGTTTTTGATAAGTTTTCGTACCCGGGTGCTGCATTCATTATCTCAAGCATATGTTCAGCATAGTTTTCCCAATCAGTTGCCATGTGAAATACACCACTGATTTTTAATTTACTTCTAAGGCTTTCAACAAACTCTAGTTGCACTATACGGCGTTTGTGGTGACGCTTTTTGTGCCATGGGTCAGGGAAAAACAGTTGCATTGTGGTTAAGCTTGCATCTTTGATGCAATCAGCCAGTACTTCTACCGCGTCATGCTCAAATACACGTAAGTTGGTAATACCCGCTTCATCCGCTTCCATCAGGCACGCCCCAACTCCAGGTTTATGAACTTCAATGCCAATAAAGTTTAAATGAGGTGCATTTTTTGCCATCTCAACCAATGATTTACCCATACCAAAGCCAATCTCTAGTACCACGTCGTTGTCATTGCCAAAGACTTCTGATAAATCTAGTAAACCTTGGCTATGCTCTAGGCCCATAGTTGGCCAGCATTTTTCAATTGCAGCCGTTTGGCCTTTGGTTAAACGACCTTCGCGCTTTACAAAGCTGCGTATTCTGCGGATATATTTGCCTTCTTGCTGAGCTTGCTCAAGCCTAGTTTTACTCGAATCGTTCATAGTCATTCTGCACAGTGAAAAGTGGGCGCATATTATCCCTGTTCGACGCGATAAGTACAATAGCTTGACTGTTTTTAAAAGCTCCTTACACTGGCGGCCAAGTTGAATTAGTAAAGTTGCACCGTCAATGCAAGTATCAAATAGTCAGAGTTCGTGGTTTGCTGAGCAAGTAGTTAGTTGGTATCACCTTCATGGTAGAAAAACACTGCCTTGGCAATTAGAAAAAACAGCATATAAAGTATGGGTGTCAGAAGTGATGCTGCAACAAACTCAAGTTGTGACTGTTATTCCTTATTTTAATCGCTTTATGGCACGGTTTCCAACCATTATTGATTTAGCTGATGCACCTGAGGATGAAGTATTACATCATTGGACTGGGTTGGGGTATTACGCCAGAGCACGAAATTTACATAAAACCGCTAAAATTGTGCGTGATAAGTATAAAGGTTTGTTCCCAGAAACCATGGAGCAAGTAGTCGCTTTACCCGGTATTGGCCGCTCTACCGCTGGCGCCATTTTATCATTGGCTTTAGGGCAACATCATCCTATTTTGGATGGCAATGTGAAGCGCGTACTAGCAAGGTTCTTTATGGTTGAAGGTTGGTATGGTGTTAAGAAAGTAGAAAATAACCTTTGGGAGTTGATTGAAAAAATAACCCCGCAAGATAATGTGACTGAGTTTAATCAGGCCATGATGGATTTAGGTGCGAGTCTGTGTTCTAGAGCTAACTTTGATTGTCAGGCTTGTCCACTAATGACGGACTGCTCAGCGCATAAATATAACCAAGTAAGAGATTTCCCTAACTCAAAGCCAAAAAAAGCGAAACCGAAGAAAACGGTGTACCATTTAATTATTAAAGCAGAAAATAAACTGTTGATGGAAAAAAGGCCAAGCTCGGGTATTTGGGGCGGATTGTTTGGCTTTTTTGAATTTGAAGCTCATGAACTGGTAGAGCTATTTATAGCGCAACAGGGCATTGACGGTAATATACAATCATTAGCGCCTGTTGTGCATATATTTACTCACTTTGAACTTACTATCAATCCAATAATCCTGCACCTAGATAGTGTACCTGATTGCGTGCATGAACAGCCATTATTATGGTATGACTTACATGACCCTGCACAAGTTGGTTTAGCTGCACCGACCAAAAAGTTAGTTAAAGTCATAGGCACAATGAGTTAAACTAACAGTATCTTCCTTAAGTAGGTAATAAGTTATGGCTCGTACTGTATTTTGTCAAAAATTACAAAAAGACGCACCTGGATTAGATTTCCAGTTTTACCCGGGTGAATTAGGTGAAAAAATATTTAATAACATCTCAAAAGAAGTGTGGCAGCAATGGCAGCATAAACAGACTATGTTGATCAATGAAAAACACTTAAATATGATGGACCCAGCACATCGAGAGTTACTTGAAGAACAGATGGTTGGTTTTTTATTCGAGAATAAAGAAGTGGAAATAGAGGGTTATCGCCCACCAGAGCAAAAGTAAGTACGGTGATACTCTAAATCGTTTTAAAAAAGCCGCACTGCGGCTTTCTTGTTACGTAGACGTTGTTTGGATTAGTGATCTCTTGAGACTGATATTTCGGCTAACCCAATTAATGCCTGCTTATACGGCGAATCAGGCAGAATATTGAGCATTTGAATGGCTTTATTAGCTTCAACTCTCGCTTTATCCATAGCAAATTCTAGGGCATTCGTTTCTGTTAGAGTGATTAGTATATCATCTAAATACTCTAACCCGTTGCCTTGCTCTATAGCATTACGTATTTGTGTAATTTGTTCAGCTTTTCCATGCTGCATAGCATATATAAGAGGTAGAGTCGGCTTCCCTTCAGCAAGGTCGTCACCTAAGTTCTTGCCCATTTGCTCAGCATTTGCACTGTAATCCAATACATCATCAACAAGTTGGAACGCTGTGCCTAAATGCATTCCATAATACTTTAGAGCGTTTTGCACATCGGTTGATTGCTCAAGTACAACAGCAGGGAGTAGCGTTGCAGCTTCAAATAATTTTGCTGTTTTACTATATATAACCTGCATATAGCTTTCTTCTGTGGTGTCTGGGTCATTACAATTCATTAATTGCAACACTTCCCCTTCAGCGATTACATTTGTCGCATCAGCTAAAATTTGCATCACTTGCATATTTTGTAAGCCAACCATCAATTGGAACGACCGAGTGTATATAAAGTCGCCAACCAATACACTGGCTGCATTACCAAACTCAGCGTTTGCGGTTGGTTCACCTCGACGTAATGCTGATTCGTCAACTACGTCATCGTGCAATAATGTAGCAGTGTGAATAAATTCAACGATAGTTGCTAAAGTGACGTGTTTTTCACCTTGATGACCAAGCGCTTTAGCAGCCAGTAGTGTCAACATGGGTCTTATTCTTTTTCCACCACTGTTAACAATATACAGACCAAGCTGGTTAACTAATGCAACGTCAGATTGCATTTGTGCGTGTATTAATTCATTGACGTTAAGCATATCGGTTTCGATTAACGCCTGGATAGCCTTAATATCCATCTTACTCCAAGCCAGGTTAAATAGATAAACGAGGCGAGTGTACTACAAAATTCCATTTAGCTCGATATTTTGTCAAAGAACAATAAAAAAAAACCTCTTAGCAGGCCATGCTGTTGAAAATACGTTCAAATACAGTTGTTTTTTTGACTTATAGAAGGTTGTCGTAAAAGAAGAAAAAAGCGCTTTGGTTTATGGCTTTTTTTGGATAGACTAGCAGAAAATAATGATTCGCTCTCTTAGCCGCTATTTTTTATTCAGTTTATAGGAAAATGGGCTTGCACGTAGGTTCGCATTAGCGTAAACTTCGCGCCCTATTGAAGAATATTAAGTTGCGTCGATTTGAGGGCGCACAAGCGGAGTTAATTATGTACGCGGTTTTCCAAAGTGGTGGTAAACAGCACCGTGTGACTGAAGGTCAAACGATTCGTCTAGAAAAATTAGACGTTGAGACTGGTGCAGCAGTTGAATTTGATTCAGTACTTTTAGTTGCTGATGGTGAGAAAATCGAGATCGGTGCACCGTTCGTAAACGGTGGCAAAGTGACAGCTGAGGTTGTTTCACACGGTCGCGGTGAGAAGATTAAGGTCGTTAAATTTAGACGTCGTAAGCATTCTCGTAAGCAGATGGGCCATCGTCAATGGTTCACTGAAGTTAAAATCACTGGCATTAGCGCTTAATTTAGAGGTACAGAAAGATGGCACATAAGAAGGCAGCTGGTAGTACTCGTAACGGTCGCGATTCAGAAAGTAAACGCTTAGGTGTGAAACGTTTTGGTGGCGAATCAGTTTTAGCGGGTAACATCATCGTACGTCAACGTGGTACTCGTTTCCACGCTGGTTCTAACGCAGGTATCGGTAAAGACCATACAATTTTTGCAAAAGCAGACGGTAAAGTTGTTTTTGAACAAAAAGGTCCATTAAACCGTAAATACGTTAGCATCGTTGCTGAGTAATCGGTAAAGATTAAAAAAAACCCCGCTACGGCGGGGTTTTTTGTTTTTATAGAACCTCCTAACGAAGTGATATGCAGTGGCAAAGTGAAGCAAACTGCAATAATGACTAAAGATTTTGTCTTATTAGTATTATACTTCGGGAATCAGAACCCCCCAGTCAAAAGAGAGTAACCATGAAGTTTGTCGATGAAGTTGAAATTCGTGCAGAAGCGGGCGATGGCGGTAGTGGCATTGTGTCATTTCGTCGTGAGAAATACGTCCCTGATGGCGGCCCTGATGGCGGTGATGGTGGTGATGGTGCAAGTGTATACTTACTAGCAGATGAAAACTGGAATACATTGGTTGATTACCAATTTGAACGTTTTCACCGTGCGGAGCGTGGAACGAATGGACAGTCACGTAATTGTACGGGTAAAAAGGGTGTTGACCTTTACCTGAAAGTACCTGTAGGAACGCGTGTAAGCGATGTTGATACGGAAGAGTCACTTGGTGATTTAACACAGCATGGACAAAAATTACTTGTTGCAAAAGGGGGTTTTCATGGATTGGGGAATGCGCGCTTTAAGTCAAGTGTAAACCGTGCACCTAGACAGAAGACATTAGGTACTAAAGGTGAAGTTCGTAACTTAAAATTAGAATTACTACTACTCGCTGATGTTGGTTTGCTTGGCCTACCTAATGCTGGTAAGTCGACATTTATTCGCAGCGTTTCAGCAGCAAAACCTAAAGTGGCAGATTACCCATTTACTACCTTGATCCCAAATTTAGGTGTTGTTCGCCCTGAGGCAAGTAAGTCGTTCGTAATCGCTGACATCCCAGGCCTTATTGAAGGTGCCTCGGATGGTGCTGGCTTAGGCATTCGCTTTTTGAAGCATTTAGAGCGCTGTCGTGTACTTTTACATATTATCGATGTGATGCCTGTTGATGGCACCGATCCAGTAGATAATGCATTCTCAATTATTAATGAGTTACACCAATATAGCCCTAAACTAGCAGAAAAGCCTCGCTGGTTAGTATTGAATAAAATAGATCTATTGCCCGAGGACGAAGCTGAGGCCATTTGTGAACGTATTGCACAAGAGCTTGATGCAGAGAAGGTGTATCAGGTCTCAGCTATTAATAAATTAAATACCCAGCCATTATGCTACGACATTATGACATTGCTAGACAGCATGCCTAAAGACAAGTTTGAGGTAGAGCAAGAGCAAGAAGAGGTCGAGTTTAAGTGGGACACCTATCATCGTAAAGCGGCTCAAGAAGCACAAGACGATGATGACTGGGATGATGATTGGGATGAAGATGACTACGATGTAGAAGTTGTCTACGAACGATAACCTGAGATGGTAATATTAAAAAAGGGCTGTAAGCCCTTTTTTAATACTTAATAAGTATAGGAGTGAATGTGATAATTTCAATGATTGCAGCAATGGCGGATAATCGAGTGATTGGACAAGGTAATAAAATGCCTTGGCACCTACCGGCAGACTTACAACACTTCAAACGAGTTACGTTGAATAAACCAGTCATTATGGGTCGGAAGACTTTTGAGTCTATAGGACGCCCTCTTCCCAATAGACGGAATATAATTATTAGTCGTAATTTAGATTATAATGCGCAAGGAACGGAGGTTGTTACATCTGCTGACGCTGCACTTGCGTTGGTTGAGGGGGAAGCAGAGGTTATGATAATAGGAGGGGGCTTGGTATATGAACAATTCCTTCCTTTATGTGAACGACTTTATTTGACTTTCATTGACTTAACGGTTGAAGGAGATACCTGCTTTCCAGATTATGAGAAGATAGGCGAGTGGCAGGTGATGGAAACGCAACATAATGAAGCGGATGATAAAAATATATATAGTCATAAATTCGTAACCTTACAGAAAAAATTATGAGTTTGTTGCTAACAATTATATAGATTGCTACAATTATATAAGTATTGGGGTACGAATAAAGTATTATTGAAGGGTCTAAAATGAAATTAACTACCGTGCTAGTGTCAGCTTCTTTATGTGCTGCGTCTTTGTCTTTTAGTCAAAATGCACATGCAGATGCACAGCTTGCAGCATCTTTGTGTGAATATGTTGCCGCTGATGACAAAGGGCGTTTACGTAAAAAGCTAAAAAGCTCACGAGTGAAAATTCGTAATATCTACGATGCGATTCAATGTAATGGTAATAACTTGTTACGCCATGCAATTGCGAGCAATGCTGCAGGTGCAGGTGAATACATAGTTAAAAATTTACCGAAAAGTGCGCTAGTTGATGGTGCTGATATTTCATGGGCTGAAGGTAATGGTCACAGTGGTTCGCCACTTATCGCTGTTATTAAAGCGCGTGCAGGCCTATAAATTATTAAACGCGGATTTCGTGTTTATGTAAGATAGGTTGAAAACCTTGGAAGTATCCAAGGTTTTTTTTGACTAAGGTAGTTCCCTTTTTTAAAACTTAGTCGCTATTAATAATTGCATCCAGATGTTGTACATCACACTACTAGCGGCTACGTGTAAGCTATAAAAGGATTTTGGGTTTACTTGTTATTTTTTACTGCTGCTACGATAGAGACCTCAACGAGTAACTCAGGTCTGGCCATTGCAGCTTGCACACATGCTCTAGCTGGTGCGTGCCCTTGAGGCACCCACGAGTCCCATACGGCGTTCATTTCTTTAAAATATGTCATGTCACTAATATACACGGTAGCGCTGAGTAAGTGGTATTTGTCACTATTAGCTTCAGTGAGTAATATATCTACTTTGTCTAACATGGTTTGTGTTTGTTCTGTTATCCCTTTGGTTGCATCACTACATACTTGGCCACATAGATAAATTGTATTGTTATGGATGACAGTCCGACTCATTCTTTGATTGGTTTGTTTGCGCTCAATATTCATTCAAGATCCTAACAGTAATAGTTACTCTAATTATAAACCGGTAACTAGCCGATATGTATCCAAATTATATAGTCTTTTTACGTATATATAATGGATAAGTACTATGACTGAGGCCGAAGTATCCTGTCCTATTTTGATGTACACTGAAGGTAAAAATGTTACACCATTATAAATAGTGAGCTAAACAGGGATTATGATTAAGACTAAAGACTCTACAGAGACTGTATTGATAATTTCACTTATTATCGCAATGTTGTTATGGGGGACAAGTTGGGTTTCTGGGAAAATTATTGCTGATATGGCACCGACCAAAGTAACAACATTTTACCGCCTGGCGATAGCCACTTTGAGTATGCTACCGATATTGTTTGTTGTACGCAGGTTTCAACTTGTGACGCTAAAGTTTTCTCGTAACGCTTTGCTGTGGTCGTTACCTGCAGGGGCATTGCTTGCTGGATACAATCAATTATTTTTTCTCGGACTCCATAATGGCTTACCTGGTAAGGGTGGCATGCTTGTGACGACGATAAACCCGTTATTTACGTTTTTATTAACGAGCCTTGTATTTCAACAGAAGCTAAAAGTAGTACAAGGTATGGGCCTAACGTTTGGGCTAATTGGTGGGTTGTTTATGATTGAAATATGGAGTTTCAACTTAGACCAATTACTTGCATCAGGTAATCTCTACTTTATTCTCGCGGCTTTCACGTGGGCCATTTTAACAATTATTAGTCAAATAGGCGGCCGATACGCCGATTTCTTACTGTTTAGTACGTTTATGTATGGGTTCGCGAGCTTAATCAGTTATGGATTTGCGTATAGCTACTCACCACTGAAGTCGATGGTAATATATTCTTTAGAGTACTGGTTACATATGGCTTTTTTATCAACTGTCGTGGTAAGTGTTGCTACGAGTATTTTTTTCTTGGCGACACAGCAGCTAGGCTCTAGTCGCTCTAGCTCTTTTATTTTTGTCGTACCTACTTCAGCGATGGGGTTGTCTGCGTTGTATTTTGGTGAAACATTGTCTGCACCAGTAGCTTGTGGTGGCGTGTTGGCTATTTCGGCTGTTTATTTACTGAATTTTAATAAAGAAAAAGCGAGCAGTAATTGATTGCTGGGAAGGGGGATATTGTTTACTTGTGCTTTAAAGGTGCTCCAAACAGTGTTTTTATTATGTTTCGTACATTTTTTTGTTTTTTTAAATTATTAAAAAGTATGCCCCATGGTGTAAAAACAACGTCTAAAAATGACATCGAGTAGCGATGTTCATTAACACCAAATACGAGTACCTCATTAGGGCTATGAGTTTGAAAGGTACCGAATAGTTTATCCCAAATAATAAGTACTCCTGCGTAGTTCTTATCAATGCAATGTGGATTCGTTGCATGGTGAATACAGTGGTGGCGGGGGGTATTAAAAATGCTCCCAATGTATTTTAATTCAGGCACTATTTCGGTATGAATAAAAAATTGAAAAGCTAAGTTCAATGCAACTAAACTGAAAACGAATTGTGGCGGGTAACCAATTAAGATCAATGGTATCCAGAACAGCCACATCCCCGTTAGAGGATAAAATAAGCTTTGCCTTAAAGCGGTTGAAAAATTCATGTGGAGTGAGCTGTGGTGGACAACGTGTGCACTCCACAACCAAGCACATTGATGGCTAGCTCGATGAAACCAATAATAAAGAAAATCCTGTAATACAAAGGCTGGGAGTACCGCTAAAAATGAGACTTCAAATGAAAATAAAGAAAAGTTTAAGTGTAGCCAGATTAATACTGGCATAAGCAATATCATGACAAGCATATCTACTATTTGATGCGACAGAGCCAAAGAAACATTTAAACATAGCTCTTTGAGTGAATATTTATTTTTGAGCTTTAACCGCTCTAGCACAATCGCAGTTATAAACACTGGACTAAGAAGTATGAGTATGTATTCAACTTTCATTGAGTACGCTCCACAAGCGTTTACCAGCCCGTTTGAAATCGTAATATAGCACAGCTTTTAATAACCACGAGGGTAGCCAGGTATTGCTGGTTCCTGAAATTTTATAGTGCAAAAAATGTTGCGTATTTGAATTGGTGTAATTAATTTCACCGAGGTGCAGCTTAATTGGACCGTTACCTTCTATCTGATAAGTTAGGGACGTATCTGAAAGTTGAATAACACGCTCTGTAAATTGATGTCCACGCATTGAAACAAGTCGACGCTCTGTCAGCTCTTTGTTGTCGAGAGCTGTAATTTGGGCGCGAAAAATATGACTTAAAAACTGACAATCAGTCAGCTGATAAAAGTTGAATTCACCTTCTTTAGGTAGTTCTATGATTATATCAAGTAAAGTCATTTGCGTTCTTTCTGCAATAAAGTCAAAGCTAGCATATTGTATTTAAGGTGGATATACTTGACTGAAGAAGCCATTAATTTGTCATTAGGCGCCAAAGTGTCAGATGTTAGTCAAGAATATTGTAAAGTCGTTGCGCACTATTTACCTGAACGGTATTGCGATTGTAGGCGCGTTCCTATGGCTGCTTATTTACAAGCAATCGATACAGCCGTAAAAATACAAGGTGATAGTTTATGGGGGTTTAATACCGGAAAAACGATTACGAGTGCAGAGTATGGCTTATTGGGGTATTTGGTAGAAACCAGTGATACCATCGGATGCGCAATAGATTGGCTACTGCAATTTGACAAAACGGTTGCTAATATTGGTGATATACAATTCACGGTTTGCGATAGCAGTGCAACACTTGTGTGGCGACCTTACTTTCATAACCGTCATGCAGTACTGAGAAACATGACTGCATGGGTTGCAACAGTTAGACGGATATCAGGACAAGCCTTAACACCGAGTGAAATGCATTTTAGTGATGCGTTTACGCATGAACAGCTGCGTTTGATGGAAGTGTGGTTTAATTGTCCAGTTAAAGATAAGCAAACATCGAATAGAATTGAATTCCCAGTTTCATTGTTAGCTGTGAAATTAATCACCCGTAATGAGGTAATTCAAGCTCATTTATTAATATCGATAAACGAGCTTGCTAGTGGCTCTGCTGGTGAGCATCAATGGCTCTCTCAACTACAACTTGTTTTACATAGTTGTGATTTACATACTCTCACGTTAGGCGTATTAGCCCAACACTTGAACGTGTCGACACGGACTTTACAACGAAAACTAACAGCACAAAAACTGAGTTTTAGCCAACTAAAAGATAAAGAACGGTTACGGCGTTTTGGGCAATTTGGGTATGTTATGCGAAAACAGGAATTAAGTGATTTATTGGGTTATAAAGAGCAGGCGTCATTAAATCGAGCTGTGCGGCGTTGGTATGGGATGTCGCCAAGTGCATACTTAAATGAGACTAAAAATCAGATATAAAAAACGCGGTGTATGGACACCGCGTTTTTCAGTAGTATATTTTAGGCTAGATTATAACCCAGCGGCAGCTCGCAGAGCATTTGCTTTGTCAGTTGCTTCCCATGGGAACTCTTCACGACCAAAGTGGCCATATGCCGCTGTTGGTTGATAAATAGGGCGTTCAAGGTCAAGCATCGTTAACAGCCCGTATGGACGCAGATCAAAGTGTTCACGAACAAGTTCAACTAAGCGAGATTCTTCGAGTTTACCGGTGCCGAAAGTTTCAATACTGATAGAGGTTGGTTCAGCAACACCAATGGCATAAGAAACTTGCAGCTCACATTTATCAGCCAAACCAGCCGCTACAATGTTTTTAGCAACATAACGAGCGGCATAAGCAGCTGAGCGGTCAACCTTTGATGGGTCTTTACCAGAGAAAGCACCACCACCATGGCGCGCCATACCACCATATGTATCTACGATGATTTTACGGCCAGTTAAACCACAGTCACCCATAGGACCACCGATCACGAAACGGCCAGTAGGATTGATGAAAAACTTAGTTGCTTTAGAAATAAGCTCAGCAGGCAATACTGGTTTGATAATTGTTTCCATTACAGCTTCAACTAAATCAGTTTGCGAAACAGTGTCACAATGCTGAGTTGAAAGAACAACAGCGTCAATACCAACGGCTTTGCCATTTTCGTATGCGAATGTCACTTGAGACTTTGCATCAGGGCGCAACCAGCTAAGCTCACCGCTTTTACGTACTTGCGCTTGACGTTGTACAAGGCGGTGAGAATAAGTAATTGGTGCGGGCATGAGTACGTCAGTTTCATTACATGCGTAACCGAACATTAGACCTTGGTCACCTGCACCTTGCTCTTCAGCTCGTGCACGGTCTACACCTTGGTTGATGTCAGGAGACTGTTTACCAATTGTGTTTAAGATGGCACATGAATCAGCGTCAAATCCCATATCTGAGTGAGTATAACCGATATCACGAACGGTCTTACGTGTTAGTTCTTCAATGTCTACCCATGCGCTAGTAGTGACTTCACCACCAACCATGACCATACCAGTTTTGACGTAAGTCTCACACGCCACACGTGCTTTTGGGTCTTGCTCAAGAATTGCATCAAGTACCGCATCGGAAATTTGATCGGCGATTTTATCCGGATGGCCTTCAGACACAGACTCAGAAGTAAATAAATGTTTTGCCATTGTATGTATGCTCACAAATATGCGCTTCACAAACAACAGGGATAGCGCAGGAAATAAAAATGTATACTCACTATTCTAACCAAAACAAGCAGCTCTGCATAGTTTTTTTACGCCTAGACGTCTAAATAGCTTCTCTAAAAAGAATGTGAATATAAAATTCATCTTGTACCTGTTTTTTCTAAGAAATGTCATTGCAGTCAACCATTGAAATGAGTAAGAATGGGGTACTTAACAATTATACCCGCGAATTTTAAGGTAGGAGAATTCATGCCATCTCGCAAAGAACTAGCAAATGCAATCCGCGCCCTGTCAATGGACGCAGTTCAACAGGCCAAATCTGGTCACCCCGGTGCCCCTATGGGTATGGCGGATATCGCCGAGGTACTTTGGCGCGATTATTTAAAACATAATCCAAACAACCCTGAATGGGCTGATCGTGACCGTTTTGTATTGTCAAATGGTCATGGTTCAATGCTCATTTATTCTTTGCTACATTTAAGTGGTTATGATCTATCAATTGATGACTTAAAGAATTTCCGTCAGATGCATTCGAAAACACCGGGTCACCCAGAATATGGTTATGCGCCAGGTATTGAAACAACGACGGGGCCATTAGGCCAAGGTATTACTAATGCTGTAGGTATGGCGATTGCCGAGAAGTCATTGGCAGCACAGTTTAACCGTGATGAACACGATATTGTTAACCACTTCACTTACGCATTTTTAGGTGATGGCTGCTTGATGGAAGGTATTTCACATGAAGCTTGTTCACTTGCTGGTACGTTAGGGCTGGGTAAACTTGTCGCTTTTTGGGATGACAATGGCATCTCAATTGATGGGGAAGTGGAAGGCTGGTTCAGTGATGACACTCCTAAACGCTTTGAAGCCTATGGCTGGCATGTTATTGCTGATGTTGATGGGCATGATAGTGATGCCATTAAAGCCGCAATCGACGCTGCGCGAGCTGAAACAGGAAAACCAACATTAATTTGTTGTAAAACGATTATTGGTTACGGCTCACCAAACAAATCAGGCAGCCATGACTGTCACGGTGCTCCACTTGGTGACGAAGAAATCAAAGCGGCACGTGAGTTTCTTGGTTGGCAACATGGTGCATTTGAAGTACCTGATGATGTATATGCAAAATGGGATGCATCTGCACGAGGTCAGCAAGCCCAGAGCCATTGGCTGATTAAATTTACTGAGTATCAAATTGAATACCCAGAATTAGCGGCGGAATTTGAACGTAGAATGAAAGGTGAGTTGCCGCAAAGTTGGACTGAACAGTCAGAAGCTTATATTGCACAACTTCAAGCGAACCCTGCAAACCCAGCAACTCGTAAAGCATCGCAAAATGCGTTAAATACTTATGGTCCTTTGTTACCAGAGTTTATGGGTGGCTCAGCAGATTTAGCCGGATCAAACTTAACAATTTGGGATGGCTCAAAAGGATTGACTGCTGAGGACGCTTCAGGTAATTACATTTATTATGGCGTACGTGAGTTTGGGATGTCGGCTATTATGAATGGTATCGTGCTTCATAAAGGTTTTATTCCATACGGTGCTACGTTCTTAATGTTTATGGAGTATGCACGCAATGCTGTTCGTATGGCTGCACTCATGAAGCAACCGAGTATTTTTGTTTATACGCATGATTCGATTGGTCTTGGTGAAGATGGGCCGACGCATCAACCTGTAGAGCAAATTGCAAGTATGCGTTTGACTCCTAACCTTGTTAACTGGCGTCCGTGTGACCAAGTTGAATCAGCCGTATCTTGGCAACAAGCCGTTGAGCGTAAAGATGGTCCTACGTCGTTGATATTTACTCGACAAGGTTTACAACAGCAAAGTAGGGATGAAGCGCAAGTGCAAGCCATTAAGCAAGGCGGCTATGTATTAAGCTGTGATGGTAATCCTGAGCTAATCATTATTGCGACGGGTTCTGAAGTGCAGCTGGCAGTTGATTCAGCTCGTGCGTTACGTTTAACAGGAAAGAAGGTGCGCGTAGTATCTATGCCATCAACGGATGTATTCGATGCCCAGTCAGCTGAATATAAAGAAAGCGTTTTGCCTGCTGCCGTAACACGTCGTGTTGCAGTAGAAGCGGGAATAGCAGACTACTGGTACAAATATGTTGGTTTAAACGGTGTTGTTATTGGCATGACAACATTTGGTGAATCAGCGCCTGCTAGTGAACTATTTGAACACTTTGGTTTCACTGTAGACAACATAGTTACCAAAGCTGAATCATTATTCTTAGCTTAAGATGTGACAAGTATTGAGGTAGATTGACACTTACTTCATATTAAAACGCCTGATGAGTTTTCATTGGGCGTTTTGTATTTTACTCCCGTATGTGGCATCGTGGATTGCCTTAGTTGGAGCTACTATCGTTTGGATTTCCTACCTTAATAAGATACTTTTTTCGTTAGATAGTGCTACTGGCGACTATTGTATCTGTCGCTCATTGAGTGCAGTAGCAAGTGAAGCTTATTAATGTATCGATATATAGAGGGGGACTAAGTAACCTGATTAAAATGAGCGGGCAAACAAACCTCGTTTGGCTATGGAGGAGGTCGGCCAATTTATGCTAAAGGCGATATAGACTCGTCGGCTTTGCGTATTCGATTGAATATTACAGCGACAATTGAAGTGCAGCTTATGCACTCGAGACAGCACAACGTCAGACAAAATACGACTCAGCAGAAGCTCGCTGCATTCTATTTAATTCCCCTTTTACAGCATGACACTCTTATATGAATGTTGGACGCAAGCGTGCTTACATATCCGTTGGTGCTGCCATTTACTGCTCCTCGATGATAACGAGAGAGGTATTTGAGTATTATAAATAAGTGAGAAATGAATCAAGTTATCTAAAATTAGGTTACCCAATAAAAAAACCTGCAATAGCAGGTTTTTTTATTGTTTTTATCTTTAAAAATAGACGTTTAATACTATGTTTTATCTATATTTATTAAACTTTAAATTGGTCTACTGACAAGCGGAGCTCTTCTGCAAGCTTGGCCACTTCAGTACTTGAAATAGAAGTTTGATTTGCCCCTTCCGCAGTTTGTTCAGCAATCGATACGATGGACTCGAGTCGCTCACTGATTTCCTGTGAAACTTGTTGTTGTTCATTGGCAGCAGTGGAAATCTCTTCGCTCACATCATGCGCTTGAGAAACCGCCTGAGTGATACTGTTCAATGCTTCATTTGCTAAATCACTTTTATCCACACATGATTCAGCTTGTTGTTTACCCTTTGACATAGCTGTTACAGCTTCTTCAGCCCCTGCTTGTAAGGACTCAATCATTGATTGTATCTCTTGAGTCGACTCTTGTGTTTTACTTGCAAGAGAGCGGACTTCATCAGCAACAACAGCAAACCCTCGGCCCTGTTCCCCAGCCCTAGCTGCTTCAATGGCCGCATTTAGTGCTAATAAATTGGTTTGTTCCGCAATGCCGCGGATCACATCTAGAATGCCTCCAATTGAAGCACTATCTTGATGCAATTTGTTGATAACTCTGGAAGCTTCGTCAACTTCTTTCGCTAACTGTTCAATGGTATGTTTATTATCGTGAGAAATACCCTTAACACGCTCAGCTTCTTTATCAGCATTTTTGATTTCAAGTAATGCTTGATTAGCACTGTTACTTACGCCGTGAGATGTACTACTCATTTCTGTTGTAGCGGTAGCTGCTTGTTCAACTTGTGCTTGCTGGTTTCTAATTGCTTGACTTGATTCTGTGGTAATCATTGAAGTTTGTTCTGAGGCCGCAGCTAACTGTGTCGAGCGTGACACAATTCCGGTTATTAACTCCCTCAAACTACTAATTAATGCATTACAGCTGCGAGAAAGATCACCAAACTCATCTTTAGCGCTATCATCTAGTCGTTGTGTCATATCGCCGCGGGCAACGATAGTCAGAACACGGTTGACTTCAGCAAGAGGTTTGGTGATCAAATTAACTGTGACGAACGCGACAACAATAGCGATAATCGTCGCAATTACCATCCCAACCCATGTCCACAAGTTTGCTGCACTGACATCTTCGCTAACACCTTTCTGTAGATTAAATGCCACTTTACTCGCTTCATTGAGTAATTGATCAAGTTGCTCTAACGCCGCCTTGGTAGCTTGCTCAGCTTCTGCTAATTCACTTCTTGTCATACTGGTGGCGTTTATCAAGCGTTTTTTGTTAGCTGAAAGACTATTTGACCCTGAGGCTTCGGTTTTTAACGTACTAAAGTAAGACTCTAAGTCTGAAAACAAGCTGTCATCAATTGCAATAACTGCTGGTTTCATTAGCTCTATGTTTCTTTGCAACTCTTCGAGCAAGTAATCTTGATCTTTTTTGACAATATCTAGGGTATTTAAATTATCAACGGTCAGCATGTCAGCACTATTTGTCACCAAAGCAGAAAAGTTATTTTCCATACTATTGGCTGCTTGATATGCTCGGTTGCTGGATTCTTTTAATCCGTCTAAATCAATAATATCAAGTACTGCTGTTGTTGCATCTTCTGCATTGAGTTCAATATCTTCCAATTGCGATGAGGTCGTTCTCTTAAGCTGTAACTCGAGGGCTTTGTCACGAAGTAGATTGTTAACCGATTTCAGGAAATCAGAGTATGAGTTGCCAACACTTTGAGAGTTGCGCGCTAAGCTTTGGTTGCTACTGACAATATCTTGTAGTTGCGCATAAGTTTTATCAAATACAACTTGTCGCTCATTAAACTGTGCCTTAAGCGCATTTAATTCTGCAGGTGTTTGCGCATAAAAGCTACCTTGCGCGACCTTGCTCATTAATGAAAACTCAACTTGCAGCTCTGAACTTTTATTTAGAGCCGGAAGAGATAAGCTATTCACTTGTTGTGTAGAGCTATCTATGTTTGCAATCCTTAGCAAAGAGTTTCCACCTATCATTAGGAGTAGTGAGGTGATAAGAATAAAACCACCCCAAATTCGTTGGCTTACAGTCAAGTTCATACAATTTCCATCAATTTTACTAGCAGGATTGAGTACTTATCGGTTTTATTGCGGATAAGTTAAGTATTTTATAGCAGATGTGACTAAAAAATTCAGTAAAAAGGGGCGAGAATAGATTATTTGCTTAAATATTGTTCGTTAGTTGCAATATTCAGCATACTCATCGGTCCACCCCAGACACATCCAGTATCCAACGCAATCACGTTTTTCATGTTAGTGACGCCTTTAAGCGCTGCCCAGTGACCAAATATAAAGGATGTTTTTGACTTTTTAAAGCGTTTGCAGTCAAACCATGGAACTAATGTTGGGCAATCGTTAGTACCACCTTTATTTAGTAAGTCTAGCTCACCTTGCGTAGATAGATATCGCATTCGTGTAAACGTATTCACGATTGCTGTGAATCGAGCGTGCTTAGAGAGTATACTTAATTCGCCTACAGGATGCTTTGCATACATATTTAGGTAGTATTCTTTGGCATCTTTTCCGCGATAACATTGCTCCACAAAGTGTGCATACTCTAGTGCATCTTGAATTGACCAAGTCGGATGAATGCCGGCATGAGAAATAAAAGAGTTATAATTTGGTAGGTGGACAGCAATAGGTTGAGCGCACAATAAGTCTAAATATTGGGGAAGTTTAGGGCTATCAAAAACCGCTTGTAGTTTATCTTTTGGATTCGGCGAGCGATTTAACGTCGTACAAGCGAGCAAGTGCAGGTCATGGTTACCTAATGTAATAGTGATTGCATCACGATGGTGATATAAAAATTCTAAACAAGCAAGAGAATCAGGACCTCTTGCTACAACATCTCCAACGAGATAAAGGTGATCTTTACTCGGATTAAAAGCCACCATATCCAATAGTCGAGAAAGAGGCGCAAAGCACCCTTGTAAATCACCTACTGCGTATAATGCCATAAGATATCAATGTAACGCTGTTAAACAGGTCAGTCTAAACACAGGAATGGGAGCTTCAAATTCAGTCCCAAATTCATTCCGCATTAAGTAATGCCCTTGCATTGTTCCTAGAGGCGTATCAAGGACAGCACCACTGGTATATTTATAACTGTCGCCAGGGGCAATAGATGGTTTCTCTCCGATAACGCCTTCACCATCGATTTCAGACTCTTTACCATTAGCATCGGTTATAAGCCAGTGGCGGCTCTCAAGTTTCGCACTGCACAAGCTATGGTTTTTAATGGTAACCGTATAGGCGAACACATACTTATTTTTTTCAGGTTGTGATTGAGCTTCCACATAAAAGGTTTCAACAGAAACCTTTATGGGAGAGCCTAGATTACTGCTTATTGTCATAAATCCAGTTTGCTATATCAATAAATTGAGAAAGGGACAGGTTTTCTGCACGTTTAGTCGCATCAATACCAATTTCAGCCATTTCGTCACTTGTTAACAAGTTTGATAGACTGTTTCTTAATGTTTTTCGACGTTGGTTAAACGCTTCTAAACATACCGTGTTTAGAACTTTTGTACTTTTTGCAGATCTTTGCTCTGGTTTTTTAGGTATGAGACGGATCACCGCAGAGTCAACCTTTGGCGCGGGTTTGAAACACTCTGGTGGTACATCTATAACAGGCATGGCGTGACAGTAATATTGTGTCATCACACTCAATCTGCCAAAAGCTTTAGAGTCAGGGCTTGCGACCATGCGCTTTACAACTTCTTTTTGAAGCATGAAGTGCATGTGCTCCACATGGTCCGCAAATTCAAATAAATGAAAAAGTAAAGGAGTTGAAACGTTGTATGGTAAATTACCAAATATTTTCAGTTTTTCACCATCTTGAATAAGCGAAGAAAAATCAAACTTCATAGCATCGCCTTGATGGACTGTTAGCTTGTCACTCATAAATGGATGTTTTATGAGACGCTCAGCTAAATCCTTATCAAGTTCAACAACGGTAAGTTTGTCACTTAATTCCACCACTGGCTCAGTAATAGCACCAAGGCCTGGACCAATTTCGACTAGGTTGTCTGTTGGCTTAGGGTCAATGGCTGTTACTATTTTGTCGATGATCATGTCATCGTTTAAAAAGTTTTGGCCAAAACGTTTTCGGGCACGATGCCCTAAATGTACTTTATCAGTCATTAATTCTGTGCTTTTTTATGGGCGAGCTTAATTGCTTCGCGGATAGCTAAATCAAAACTACCTACCTCAATGTTACCTGTAGCGGCTAAATCTAACGCGGTACCATGGTCAACAGAGGTTCTTATAAAGGGTAGTCCAAGGGTAATATTAACCGAATTACCAAATCCTTTATATTTTAACACAGGTAAGCCTTGATCGTGATACATTGCAAGCACAGCGTCGGCATTATCTAAATATTTTGCTTGAAATAAGGTATCAGCAGGCAGTGGTCCTATGAGGTTCATTCCTTGTGTATTTAATTCTGTGAGGGCTGGAGTAATCGTCTCTATTTCCTCTCGCCCTAAATGACCATCTTCACCAGCATGCGGGTTTAAACCACAAACTAAGACTCGTGGATTATTAATACCAAACTTACTTTTGAGATCATCGTGTAAGATGTTGATAACTTTAGTCAGTCGTTCTGTCGTAACAGCTCTCGATACATATGCTAGGGGTATGTGGGTGGTGACTAACGCAACTCTAAGGCCCTCAGTTGCCAACATCATTACCACATCGGAAGTATTGGATTGCAATGCGAAATATTCAGTATGGCCACTAAAAGAAATGCCTGCACGGTTAATAATGCCTTTATGAACAGGTCCTGTAACCACTGCATCAAATGTACCATCCATATTTTTTTCAGATGCAACTTTTAATGTTTCCAGTACATAATTACCATTTTTTTCATCAAGGACACCCGCTTGTACATTACAGCCTTTTTCTACTTGTAAATAATACAAACAGCCTGCTGGTGCAGGCTGTGCCTCTTCATTCGCATCGAATGGCAGCAATGTGATAGGGATACCTAGCTCAATCGCGCGCTTTTCAATGATAGTACGATCGACGACGGCAATAATTTGCGCGGACCATACTTTTTGAGCCAGTTTAATAACCAGATCGGGTCCAATACCAGCAGGTTCCCCTGGCGTAATTGCAATTCTGAGGCACATATTTATATCCATTTTATTCTGTAGGGAATACATCAATATGTGCTTGTTCCCGAATTTCACGCTGCCACTTAAAGCTTTCTTCTTTGAATTTCCTGTTAAATAGTAGTCCGTGAGCACGGCTTAGCTTCGCTTGGTCTGTTTTGTCAGCTGTGCGTGTATCTAACAATTGAACAATGTGCCAACCAAATGTACTTCTAAATGGTTCACTGATCTCATTTTTATTTAGTGAAAGAAGGGTGTTTTTAAATGCGGGCACGTAAGTTGTTGGATCTGTCCAATCATATTCACCGCCTTTGAGTGCCGAACCTGGATCTTCTGAGTGCTCTTTTGCTAGTTCTGCAAAGTCAGCCTCACCTGCGCGAAGCTTAGTCGCAAAATCAGAAAGCATATCACGGGCTTTTTCTTCACTGAGGATAATCGAAGGCTTAATGAGAATATGACGTGAGCGTACTTCGGTTGTTTCTACAACTTCACGCCCGCGAATATCTTGTACTTTTAGAATGTGGAAACCGGCACCAGAGCGAACGGGCCCAACGATGGCATCTTTTTTCTGGCCTTTAATTGCCTCTGCGAATAACGATGGCATTTCATTAATGCTCATCCAGCCTAATTGTCCGCCTTCAAGCGCTTTTGGACCACTTGAAGAAGCGATTGCAATACGCTTAAACTCTTTACCATCGTTTAAAAACTCCATTACGTTATCAGCACGTTCACGCGCATCTTGAATCTCTTCTGGGGAGGCTTTATTTGGAATTTTAACAAGAATATGACCAACGTCGTACTCTTCAGGGTTTCCTGTTTGTTGCTCTAGAATTTTTTGTAAATTAGCAACTTCTTGTGTACTAATATAAATGCGTCGGTCGACATTTGCTCGGCGAACTTGACCAATGGTGATTTCTTTTCGAAGCTCCTCTCTGTAAGCTTGGAAGCTTTCTCCACTGGCTTCTACTGAGCGTCTGAGATCAGCTATAGTTACATTTTGATCCTTGGCGATATTTGATATCGTTTGATCCAGTTGAGAGTCTGAGATCTCCATACCCATGCGCTCAGCAAGTTGTAGCATTAAGGATTGGTCGACTAGTCGGTCAATAGCTTGTACTCGAAGCGTTTTATCGGAGGGTAATTCCGTACTCTGCTGTTTAGCTTGCTCTTTAACCCGAGCAATAATTTGATTGACCTCACTTTGTAATATGACACCTTCGTTTACAGTGGCAACAATCTTATCCATCTGAACACGTTGAGCCAGTGTTGTGTGACTTATACTGATACCTAATAGGGTAACTAACAATAACTTTTTAAAATTCATAGTATTCTAATATTTATTAATTATTTAAAAAATAAGGTCGACGGTAGCCGAAGATACCTTGTTGTAATCGCTGACTTACAGCATTATTTGATTTGCCACCCAATCCATTTAATACAAAATTAAACCCAATGCTGGTGTCGAATTGTGCATCATCATGTGTAATCGTTTGGTTTAAATCTGTTTCTATGTGTCTTCCACCCGTTATTTGAATAGCCCAACAGCAACTTTCGTATTGTATACCGGCGAAGACTTCGACACTCCGAGAGGCATTTAAGTCTCGGTGATAGCTTGCTATAAATTGCCAATTATCATTGATTGGTAGGCTGCTAAACAGACCAACTTGATCAATTTCATATCCTGAGACACTATTTGCATAACGATGGTTCAATTGTACTAGCTTATTATTGTCTCCTCGGTAGTCTAGTGTCGTATGAGACTGAATTAGCTCTTTAGAGTCTGCGTCATATTGTATTCCAGCCGAGAAATACCAACGACGATGCCAATGTACCATGGTTTCCGCTGCAAACAATGCATTGTAGTTGGTTTCTGAATTATTGGCTTGTTCAGTAGGCTTTACATCGTCACTGAGGTAAATTATTTGGCCGATACTGAAATTGAATCTTTCTGTGTTTTTAGTATCAAAAAGGCGTGTTGTGGCACCTAGAGTAAATTGGTTCGCTTGCGCTATCCTATCAACACCTGAGAATCGTTGTTCACGAAATAAGCCAGCAAAGTCATCTTGCATTTTGGTTGTATCAAAAAGACCTATGCTGTCTTGCTCTCTTTTTGGTGTGTACAAATATTGAATTTGCGGTTCTAAAGTTTGCGTGCCACCTTCACTAAAAAATAGCGTGTCTCTTTCCAAATTCAGCTGTGCATGCATTCTTAATTTTGGCATGGTTCGAGTAACAGTATCTTCATACGGTGTATTGTGTAAATCACCATGCTGCTCGTATCGTGTATGTAATAAGCTAGATTCAGCTAAGAAAGACCAGGCGTACTCTTCAAATGATAGGCTAACTTTTGGTTCTAAGTGCAACCGAGAAGCTTCTGTTATTGTTAGTTCGCCGTTCCGAAAATGACTGAACTCACCCAATATAGATAGTTGCAAGTTATGCCACTGAAAAGGTACTCTGTTTTTCCAAGTTATTTGTGGTAAAGCAGCGTATGACTCTGTGTGGTCGCCTAGTACCTCAAAGCTTTGTAATTTTATATCAGTGATCCAGTCATCGCCGAGGTAGCTGATGATACCAGTACGATACAGTTGAGTATCGGTTTCGTTGGCGTATTTTGAGCCTAAATCGGTTAGATATGCATCATCACTGACATTGGTAATATCAATATTTAGGCGCCATTGGTCGGTTAAGTAACTCTGTTGCTGCCAATGGACTAAATAACGGCTTTCTAGCTGGGGGTCTGCATCGTCTTTATCTATATACTCAACACCTAAAAGGCCTTGATGTTGTTTGGTTAGGTACCTAAATTCAGAAGTAACTTGGAGCCCTTTGTTTGACATATACCTAGGAGTGAAGGTCGCATCATAATTGGGTGCTATATTCCAATAGTAGGGGGTTGCCATTTCAAACCCGTATCGACCAGAACTGGTCAAAGTCGGAGTTAGTAGGCCAGATTTTCGTCGTTCATCTATGGGAAATGTGAAATAGGGAATATAGATGATAGGTGTATCAAGAATCTTCAAAACTGCGTTGTAAGACTCCCCCCACCCATTGTGCTTAGATAATGTGATAGTACTTGCTTCGATTTGCCAAAAAGGAGCTTCGACTGGGCAAGTGGTAAAAGTTGAATTATATAAACTAATTTCAGATTCTGATGCATATAGCTTTTCAGCACCACCACGACCAATTTGTTGTGTTAATTGATAGTCAGCGCCGAGTAAGCTGATATCATTATTATTTAAATCTGCGTATAAACCGGTGCTATTAACGAGAGTAAAAGCATCTTGATAGACAAGTGGGCCTGTTGCATTGAGCAAACCTCGTTCTTTGTCGATTAAGGCTGAGCTTGCTGATAGACGCATTTTCTGGGTGTTGACATCGACGTTACCTGAAAACTCAGCACTGGCTGTGCCTTGCATTTCAACGTCATCTGCCTGAATATCTATAGCATTGGAAGGCAAAGATTTAAGAGGTTGCCAGTTTGTCGGTTGAAAGTACTGACTGCACTGCATCGGTGTAGAATTTGATATTGCTAACGCTGGTGCGCTACTGAGTGTCAGTGCGACGACCCCCCAAGTTTTACTCATTTATTAACCTTGTTGGCCTAGTATAATTATCTAAGCAAGACATAATAAAGTAAAACTCAGTTAAATACAGTAATTAAGAATGGAATTTTGTGACAAATAATAAAGAAAGACAAACCTATATCGAGCAGTTTCTAGTTGGGTTTTTTAATGATGAAGCATATCGCTGTGAAGTTGTAACCGCAGATGCGAGTTTTCGTCGCTATTTAAGGGTATATCATGGTGAGAAAAGCTACATTTTGATGGACTCAGAGCCCAATAAAGTGGATAACCAGCCGTTTGTAGATCTTAATGCAAATTTTGCCCTCGCAGGCATAAAAGTACCTCAAATTTTAGCACAAAATATGCCGCATGGCATATTACTGCTAGAAGACTTAGGCACAGAGCATTTGGCTGATCATATCAGTGGTCCGAGCAGGTTGGAGCACTATATGGCCATTTTAGATATTTTACCATCAATAGCGACAGTCACTAAATCAACGTCTATGAAACCGTATGATGATGGTTTTATAACTCAAGAGTTGGAAATATTTGAAAATTGGTTATTAAATTCTTGGCTTGATTATGAACTCGAAGGCACTGTTAAAGAGCGATGGCAAGAAACGAAACTGTCATTGGTAAATAGCATAGTAGAGCAGCCAAAAGTCACTATGCATCGTGATTTTCACAGTCGTAATATTATGCGATATGATCATCAATGGGCTGTGATAGATTACCAAGATGCTGTTCAAGGGCCTATAACATATGATGCTGTATCCTTATTGCGAGATTGTTATTTTAAGTTACCAGCAGATGACTTTTTAATACTTCAGAAATACAGTTATAAAACACTGAAAAAAGCACAGCTATTGGGAGAAATGACATATCTCGAATATCAGTATTATTTTGATTTAACTGGGTTGCAACGGCATTTGAAAGCCGCTGGTATTTTTGCCCGGTTATTATTAAGAGATAATAAAGCGGGCTATTTGGACAATATAGTACCTACATTACAGTATGTTGTAGAAGTAGCTAAGCGATATGACAATTATCAATGGCTTGCAACTTGGTTAGTGAGTGAGATAATACCTTTAATTAACAGTCAGCTGAATAAGTTTAAATGAAAGCAATGATCCTCGCAGCCGGACGTGGCCAACGAATGATGCCGTTGACAGAAAGTACGCCAAAACCAATGTTGCAAGTCAATGGGCAGCCTTTACTGACTTATCATATCAATAGGTTAAAACTCGCAGGCATTAGTGATATTGTCATTAATTTAGCGTGGTGTGGCGAGGTAATCGAACAGTATTATGGAGATGGAAGTGAGTTTGGGGTCAAGGTCACTTATTGCTATGAACCCGCTGGAGGCTTGGAAACAGCTGGTGGCATTATAAATGCGTTGCCCTTGCTAACGGAGAGTGAGGAGGCATTTATTGTTGTGAATGGCGATGTTTTCACTGATTATGATGTGGCTGCGTTAACACAATTACAGCTATACGCAGGGGAAGCGCATATTGTGTTGGTAGAAAACCCAGAACATAATCTAGATGGGGATTTCTGTTTGACAAATCAAATAATAAATACTCAAAAGTACACCTTTTCAGGTATTGGTTTATATACGCGTGACTTCTTCTCATCCTTGTCGGTAGGTGTTCTTCCTTTAGGTCCATTGTTGAGACGAAATATTGAGACCGGTCGAGTTTCAACGGAGTTATATTTGGGTTTATGGTCGGATATTGGCACTCCGCAGCGGTTAATGGAAATAAATAAAAATCAGGAGCAAAACAGTGTGGGGTAAATTATTAGGGGTTTGTTTCGGGTTTATGTTTGGTCGTTGGCTAGGCGCTATATTCGGTTTCTGGCTTGGGCATATGTTCGATAAAAGCTTAAAGCAGGACTTTGATAAAGTGGGCGGGTTTCAAGGCTTTTTTAAAGGTGATGATTTACACCAGCGTCAAGCATTGTTTTTTTCAAGTTGCTTTGCCGTAATGGGCCATATTGCGAAATCGAATGGGCGAGTGAGCGAAACCCACATTAAAGCTGCAACATTATTTATGGACGAAATGGGACTGCACGGGGAAGATCGTCAAGAAGCCCAAAATGCATTTAGGTATGGCAAAGGTAATGATTTTGAATTAAAAGGCGCGGTTAACGATTTTAAAGAGGTTTTTTCTCGTCGTTACGATTTGCTGCAGCTTTTTTTAGAGATTCAAATTCAAATGGCGTTTTCAGATGGTCATTTAGCGCCTCAGGAAGTGCAATTATTGCAAAAGGTGAGTCAATTACTCGGTATTTCGAATACGCACTTTCGCTTTATTTTGAAACGTTATCAAGCCGAATTTAAGTTTCGAGAACAACGCGCGCAACAAGGTGATTATCAAAGGCAAAAAGGCTCTCAAACAGCTCAGCAGTCAGAAAACATTACTCGAATGCAAGCATTGGCTGTTTTAGGGTTAACTGAACAAGCGACAGATAAAGACGTAAAACGCGCTTATCGAAAATTGATGTCGCAACATCACCCAGATAAGCTGGTATCCCAAGGGTTGCCTCAACATATGATGGAAGTCGCTAAAAAGAAAAGTCAAGATATTCAAGCTGCTTACGAGTTTTTAAAACACCCATCCTAGTGTTAGATAAAAACAAGCAACATAGGTGGTCATAATTGACGAAGAAAACCATCAACTTCTTTTCTCAGCCGCTGATGTTGCCTGGTTTCTGTCGTTAATCCAAAGAGCTGGCGTTGTCGGTAGTCAAATTTACTATTGCGTTTTACCCACCTTATTCTTTCGGGCATGCTGCGAGTGACAGTAGGGTTATCATTGGTATAAAAGATATCAAGTAAAGGTGGGCTGATCACAGATAAGTTTGCAGGTAAATGACGTTGCCTGCTGCTATTTGGTAACTGTGCACTAATGGCCACAAAAGCGTCGAGTTTTATGTTGGGTAAATCAGCAAGGTATTCACTAAACACGCCGGCGCTAGTACCTTGTGCAATGACGACAAGCTGTTCTTTCTCTAACATCGTTAATTGTGAATATAGTGCTTTGAAAATGTCTATGAGTTGTGCTTTATAGTCGTCTAGTGAATTCTCAGGGACTCGCTCAGCCAGAAATTTAGCGGGTTTTTGCATTTTTTTTTCAATGCTTTCTTCGCTGGCTGTTTCTGTATTACTGGAATTACTTGTGTCATCTTTTGGTAGTGTATCATTAAATGCAATGTCTGGAATTTGTATGGCGTAGGTATCAAACCCGTCATCGGTTAACGCGTGGTGGAGGTAATTGAATCCATTATATGAAAGGGGAGGGTGGCCAATATCAGGAATCAAAATGACAATGCCACGTTTGGTTGAGGCCATATATGGAGAATAAATAGCAAAACTATTCCCTTTTGATGTTTCAATATCAATCAATGCATTTTCGTCGATAAATTTCGTTAAATCTCGTTTTTCTACCTCTTGCTTTGCCTCTGGCATGACAAAGTCTGCTGATGAGGCGCTTCTGCATAGTACTAGTGCGCATATTAATAAGAAAAGGTTTATAATTCGCTGAGACATAATACTTCGTTGCTGCTAGGGTTTGATAAGTTATCGGCATAAGTACGTTATTGTTTAGCAGAACACACGAAAAAATAATAATGTACATTGTTGTATATAGATTTATTCTGTGTTTCTATAAGCGGTCCTATTGCAGGGTATATAGGCAAGATAGTCATTATATCTGTATTGTTGAGAGAGTATTTTTTATGTTGTCTGGCCGTATTAAGCCTTTAAAAATCAACTACAGGCAAGAGTTATTCATTCTTTTTGTTGTCAATATTCTTTGCTTTTTCATTTTTTCAAGTTATGACACGTTAGAGTGGCTTTATCACTTTTCAAGGTCTCATGAAGATTTAGAGTTAGACGAGTTTATTCCCTTATGCTTTTCACTGACAGTAACCTTCGCCTTATTTTCTTATCGGCGTTGGAAAGAAGCACAATTGTTTTATGTCGAGATTGAATACCTGTCGTTTCATGATAGCTTGACAGGATTATTAAATCGCAGAGGGGCGCAGTTAAAAATGGCACATATGCCACAAATCTACACTGAAGCCGCTGTTGTATTTATCGATTTTGATAATTTTAAACAGATCAATCAATTGTATGGTTATGAAGTGGGGGATGAAATACTAAAGCAAGTTGGTAATGCGTTAATGCGTAATTATAACCACGCAGTACTCGCGCGTTGGGCCGGTGAGGAGTTATTAATTATTGCTCCATGTATTAGCCGTCAAATGCTCCCAAGCTTTGCTGATGAAGTTTATCGACGTATCACTAAAAGCGTTGCTCTTTCGGCCTATTCAGTCTCCGTAAGTATGGGGGTAGTATGGGGAGATGCTCAGTCTGATAGTCAGCATTTACTTACGTTGGTTGATGAAGCGTTATTGCAAGCTAAGCGCCGAGGCGGTGCTCAAGTTAATGTCTTCGATCATTAATGAGTCGCTCACCTAAAAGTTTGATACATAATTACGTATAGCTTCGCTGTTCGTCGTGCCATAATCAGGATAAGATCTAATTATAATAGTATTTTTCTGAGTTACACTTGCATTTCATTTTATACGGAGAGTTCGTCAGTGACAAAACGGTCTGATTCTAAACGAGACTATATTTTTTTATTTTTAAAAGGCGCAGGCATGGGGGCAGCTGATGTTGTACCAGGAGTGTCGGGTGGGACTGTAGCATTTATTACTGGGATCTATGCTCGGTTTTTAAGTGCGATAAAAAGTGTAAATTTCGAAGCCATCGCATTATTGAGACGGCATGGCGTTAAAGCAAGCTGGGACTATATTGATGGTAGTTTCTTGGTAGCAGTTTTTGCTGGTTTAATAACCAGTGCTGTGTCTTTGGCTAAAGTGATTACTTACTTGTTATCAAATCACCAACTGCTAGTGTGGTCATTCTTTTTTGGCTTGATCTTGGCCTCTTTTATATTTATAGCTAAGCAAGTTAAACAATGGCAGTTAGGTACTATTGTAAGCTGTATTACAGGCGCTATTATTGCTGTGATTATCACATCACTGGCTCCTACCGAAGCAGAGCCACATTGGTGGCTTTATTTTATTGCTGGCGCTATTGCTATTTGTGCCATGATTTTACCTGGAATTTCAGGTAGCTTTATTTTGTTACTATTGGGAATGTATGGCCACGTATTATCAGCCATTACTCATCAAGAAATATTACTAATCGCGCTATTTATGATGGGCTGTGTTGTTGGTTTAATATTATTTTCTCGTGTTCTTTCTTGGTTACTCTCATCATACCAAGAGGTAACGTTTGCGTTATTGGCCGGATTCTTACTAGGGTCCTTAAACTTGTTATGGCCATGGAAGGTGGTAGTCTCAACGTATATCAGCTCAAGTGGTGCAGAAAAGCCCTTAAACCAACAGAATATATCTCCACTTGATTACGCAAATTTGGTGGGGCAGGAACCGCAGACATGGTTATGTGTTGGTTTGGCTATATTGGGCTTAATGCTGATTTTAGGTATTGAGAAACTAACTGCCAAATAATGCATTTTAGGGCCCATCCTAATGGGCTCTGACAAACCCCTACCATTAAACGCAACATTCCTCATGAATTCGATAATAAACCAGTAAATTTAGACTTGTGTACAATTGGCACGATTAAAATTTATGCTATCTTCTGAGCTTTAAAATTTAACATTTTTTCAATATAAAATTTAATAGGTATATAAATGAGGATTTGGGGATTAAAGCTTGGGATGATACTGGCTACCATGTTTGGGGTGTCTAATACCGCGTGGGCTGGTGCTGAGAAACTTGATTTAACTACATCAAATGTAGGGATGCTATGTATAGGCATCTTCATTGCTGCGTACACGTTAGTCATGCTTGAAGAAAAATTACACTTACGTAAGTCGAAGCCCGTATTAGTTGCTGCTGGCCTCATCTGGATTTTAATAGGTGGATTTTATGTTAACCATGGCTCCCCCCATATAACTGAAGAAGCTTTTCGCCATAATTTATTAGAATTTGCAGAGTTGATGCTCTTTTTACTCGTTGCGATGACTTATATCAATGCACTGGAAGAGCGTAAGGTTTTTGATTCTCTCAGAGCGTGGATGATTAGAAAAGGCTTTAGCTATAAAAACTTGTTTTGGATTTCAGGGTTTTTAGCATTTTTCATTTCTCCTATCGCAGACAACTTAACAACGGCGCTATTGATGTGTGCCGTGATCATGAAGGTGGCGGAAGGGGACAAGCGGTTTATTAATTTAAGCTGTATAAATATAGTGATAGCGGCAAACGCTGGTGGTGCATTCAGCCCGTTTGGAGATATTACAACATTGATGGTTTGGCAAGCGGGTTTAGTTCATTTCAATGAGTTTTTAGTATTGTTTTTCCCATCTCTTGTTAACTATTTGGTACCCGCCGCAATTATGAGTTTTTATGTTGAAGATAAGCAGCCTAGTGCCGTTTACGAAGAAGTCGAGTTAAAACGAGGGGCATTGCGGATCTTAACGTTGTTTTTACTAACAGTTGCAACCGCAGTTGCATGTCATACCTTTATACATTTACCGCCTGTATTAGGCATGATGATGGGGCTAGGGTACTTACAATTTTTTGGCTATTTTTTAAGGGTGACTTTGCCAGGTTCTTTAGCTCGTAAAAGAGCGCTTGCAGAGCAAAGCGGAGACAAAGAACGATTAGCAAAATTAGGCAGTGTAGTACCGTTTGATGTGTTCAGCAAAGTATCTAGAGCTGAATGGGACACGTTGTTATTCTTTTATGGCATTGTGATGTGTGTTGGAGGCTTAGGGTTCTTAGGTTATTTAAGCCTTATGTCAGAATTACTTTATGGAGGGTGGTCTGCGACATCAGCGAATGTATTTCTGGGGGTTATATCATCTGTTATTGATAATATTCCTGTTATGTTTGCTGTATTGTCGATGCAGCCTGAGATGTCGCATGGGCAATGGCTGCTCATTACATTAACCGCAGGTGTTGGCGGAAGTTTACTGTCAATAGGATCAGCAGCAGGAGTGGCATTAATGGGACAGGCTCGAGGCTACTATACCTTTTTTGGGCATTTAAAATGGGCTCCAGTTATTTCACTTGGTTATATCGCAAGTATTGCAATGCATTTGTGGCTTAATGCAGATCTTTTCTAATACGCAATTGAATATGGGCTTTGAGGGCCCATCTTTGACTTTTTTATACACGCCAATACTTGATAGCAATAATACGCAGAACTGCATCGACTCTATGTGATTGTTGTATCACACATAAAGAACAACGTTCGTTTTTCCATCGCTTCTTTTAAAAATAATTATGATTTGAAATAAAAAAGTCATTTTTACGGTTAATACTCAAGACACTTATAAAATAAATAGGTTGTTTCAAATGATCTATTTGCCTTTGCATAAGCGTATTTTTGTCGCTAGTTAAGAATAGTGAGTAGGAGAGTATGGAGATTGCCAATTCAAAGATGCAGATATATCAGGATTATGAGTGCGCTATAAATCATGCGCCAACCGTTCAATTAACAAGTGAGATAGAGGTAACGCCCCAGCACTTCTTAAAGTATAATCATACACTAGATAGTGTGCAGACATTATTGTCTGAGATAACTTTTGATCCAAGTTATCGTTTAGTCGCGAGTGAAAATAATGGGCATCTACAAATACAAGTAGCAATGCTCAGCAGCGATAATTATCAAAAAAAGAGTAAAAAGTTATTATTTGGGCGCAGTTGGCCAGTAGAAGTGAACCTTCCGACATCTGAGCTATTACAAACCGCATTCTTGGCTTTATATGTTGCGAGAGAGCATGAGATCAGAGAGCGTTTAACTTTACAGTGTGACGGCGCAACGACTACGCCTTTGAATAATCACCAAGATATGCCTTTAATTACGCAAGCTGCTTACTTGCTGCGCGACACCGTATCTTCTTTAACCGAAACTAAAGTCAAAGAAATTTTAAAAACACTTCACTTTTTGGGGCAGTCTTTCACCCTTGAAAGTTATATGGTAGTGGATGCTGCAAAAGTATTGATAGTGCTATCTTTGTCTGGGAGTGATGATGAATTACCTGAATTTAATGCATGTCAACTATATTTGGTCACATCAAAGCAAGATGCAAATCAGTTTTACTATGACGTAATGGATGGTTTATTAAAAATTTCCAAGAAATATATAACGGAGCACTTTAAATTTAAAGGCGTAGCACGATTCAGTCATTGTCACGATGTGCTTAAACTTGCTAAATTAAATAGGCATGTCAGAGATCCAAAGTTACTGGCTTTGTGTGAACAAACGAGTATTCATGCAGCTCAGCTGAATTATGAAGTTGATTCGACGAGAATGCCGAATGGGTGTGAGCAGCAGATGGAGAATTTCCTAAGGGATAATGGAAATATCGAAATTGCCAATCGACATTTATATACATTTTAAAGAATGAAAAAATGGCCCTCGCAATAGTTGCGAGGGAAACCACGACGTTATCAAAGATTGCTTTAAGATTGAACCATCTTTAATAACGCTTCTTTTTGAGCTGTTGGTAAATTGTCAACTACAATGTCATATGACGTATCAATCATACGACATATTTCAGCTTCAGGAACAGAACCATCGAGTATAATGGTATTCCAAAGCCGCTTATTCATATGATAACCCGGCACAATTGACGGATATTGATCTCGAAGTAATAGTGCTTCGTCGGGATCACATTTTAAGTTCAACCACCAAACAGGCTCCCCGCTTTCATTTACCTGCCCTTCTTTCCCTTCCGAGAGTGTTGCAAACATCTTATGTTGTACTTTGTAGACATCGACATCTTGCGCAAACGGCTGGGTAATAAATGTTGCAGGCTTGTCCTGCAAGTATTTATGTACGCTCTTTTGATCCATAGCTCGTGTCCTTGAAGTAACTAATTATTTAAAACTACATGGTTTAATTTTAGCAGCTATTGTGAGAATACTGTAATTCAGTATCAGTAAAAACTATCAGATAGTTTAGACCAAAATATACTAAAGCAAATAAATGTCTTCTATCTAGCTCATTGAATTTAAATTATTTCAATGAAAGACTAGGCCTTTGTCAGCTAGGTTTGATAACGAATATCATTTATGTACTATTCTTATTACTAAATTTAATCTCGATGCGCCAAAGCTTTTATTACAGGCCATTTAGCACTTTTTAGCCGCTAAAACGGAGAAATACCTCTTCTCTAACCACAACATTATTATCAACTAGAATTGAAAATCCTTACAAAACAGCAATTACTTTAACATTTTCAATGTGTTAAGGTTGAAATTGCATCAGGTATGTAATCGTTCCCAATTAATTGAGTGGCTATTAAATTAAATAATGCCATATTTTGCAACAATTAAAGTTTTTTTGTACAAAAAAAATACCTAAGGTACACTTCGCAATTCTTTCACTCTGGACGTCAGTATGCTGCTTTTTATCATCTCTCTCATTGGGGCGGGTGCCTTGTTTATTGAAACGACTCGTATGGGAATGCCTATAAGGCGGTGGGTGGTTATCGGGGCAATAATAGGCCCATTGGCATGGTGTTTACTACGAGTGCACTACAGAAGAGCTTTTATGCGTTCACAAGGTAGTGCTATTTGTCAGTGGCTGCCGTGAGCGCTAATTAACAACTTTTAAATTAGGCTGTTCTTTTCTTTGCCGTTGTTTTTGCCCTCGTAAGAATTCGCTGAACTCTTCTGGAGATAAAGGTTTGGAATAGTAATACCCTTGTATGGTTTGGCAGTTCAGTTCTTCTAACAGCACCAGCTGCTCTGCTTGCTCGACGCCTTCTGCGACGACATGAAGGTCTAAGTTATGTGCAATGGTGACTATTGAATCTACCATATTACGGCCTCTATCAGTGTTCATATCATCGACAAACGCTTTGTCTACTTTTAGGGTATTGAGCGGAAATTGCTTTAAATATGCCAAAGAGGAATAGCCAGTACCAAAATCATCAATGGCGAGGTGAATACCTCTGGCACTCAATGAGCGCATAATCGAAATAGCTTCTTGAGGGTCATCCATAACGGTGCCTTCCGTTATCTCAAGTTCAAGGAAATAGGAAGGAAGTTGATTTTTTTGCAAGATGACATCAATACGAGTTGTTAAGTCAGGTAAACTGAATTGTTTTGCGGATAAATTTACAGCAACGCGACCATTGAATAAATCTTGGTCAATCCAGTTTTTGACATCCTTACATGCTTTATCCAAAACCACTTCACCAATTTCTATTATTTGCCCTGTTTCTTCAGCTATGGGTATAAAAACGCCAGGGCTGATAATGCCTTTCTTTGGTGTGATAAAACGCACCAGAGCTTCCATTCCAACTAATTCACCTGTTTTTATATCCATTTTTGGTTGGTAGTAAACCACAAAATGATCTTCTTTCAAGCCATAACGCATTAGGTTTTCAATTTGCAATCGTTTGACTGCTTGCTCATTCATTGAGTCATTGAAAAACAAGTAGTGGTTACCTTTTTGTTTTGCATGATACATCGCTGTGTCTGCATTTTTCAGTAATATCTCTGGTGTTGCCCCATCTTCTGGGAATAGAACGATACCCACGGAGGAAGTGATCACGAGCTCGTGATTGGCCATTTTAAAGGGCGTAGCAATGGCCGCTAAAAATTGCTTTGCTGTGCGAGTGATTGTATGAATATCATTGGTGCCAGACATTACTAAAGCGAACTCATCCCCACCAAGTCGATAAAATATATCTTGTTGACGTGAGAGTTTGTTTAAACGCATCGCTAATTTGGCTAAGAGGCTATCTCCTAGTTGATGTCCTAGGGAATCATTGATTTTTTTAAAGTTATCTAAGTCAAATACCAACAATGCATGATGTGTACCTTGCTGGGCTAGTTTTTTTAGATTAGTAAAGAATAGATTCCGGTTAGGGAGTCCTGTCGTTCGGTCTCGGTTGGACAAATTATGTAGTTGAGATTCGGCTTTTTTTCGTTCTGTTAGATCAGAAAAGACCACAACATAATTGGTTATTTGGCTATGGCTATTTTTTATTTCATCAATTGTGATTTCAATTGGTAATAAAATGTCTTTATGATTGCGCAGTTTAATTTCTTCTTGCCAGTGCTCAGTATCTTTTAAGCACGTTTTGATTTCACTGATATATCTATTGTCATACCCTGATAATGAGAATGCTCGCCCAAGATATTGAGCCCGGACACCGCCAAAGAGTTTTAAATAGCTGGGGTTAAGGTCGACCAAGTTGAAATTTCGGTCATAGATAGCAATTGCATCAGTGAGAGACTCAACGCATTTTGCAAAAAGGTTCAGGCGTTCTTCGGTACTTTTTAAGTGGCTAATATCACGGACTGTACCTGTCATTCTGAGGGGGTTTAGATTACCATCCTTTTCTATTATTTTCCCTCTATCAAGTACCCAATGATAATGGTCTAGGCTGTCTTTTATTCGGTAGCTGGCCTCAAAAAAAGCGGTCTTCTCGGCGAAATGCTGTTTTAATAGTCGGTCGACCACAATAATATCTTGGGGATGAATACGATTAGCATTGGGTATAAATTCTCCAGCTTCGCTTTTGTGCATCATGTATTTGTCATTAATGCGTATTATTTCACCTGTTGCTATATTCCAATCCCAAAGAGTATCTCCACTGCCTTCGACAGTACTTTTTAAGCGGTGCTCTGACAGTGACAGAGTGGTATGTGCACGCTGTAATTTTTTATTGTACAAATACTGTAAAATGATAACCAAAAGGAAGACAGCAGAAATTCCTACCAGAAGAGGGCTTAAGGCATAGGCTTGTTCATCGAAGTTTAATGCAAAAACCGAGCTACTATACACGGTACTTAACAGCATCATGACTACGGATATTTTTGTTATTGGCTTTATCATAGATGCATAATCAGTCATTACCCTCCTAATCTAATAGAAGCGTGCTGTAGAGTCAAAAATATCGTATCACCTGTCGCGAGTTATTTCATTAAGTTCAATTACACATTAAGCGTATTTTTGGATGTTCAGCAGAGAAAATGCGCAGTACAAAATCTGTAAACGCTTGTTTGGTTAAATTATCAAGCTCAGTTATTAGCTTTTTCTGCATACTAAAGCTGTGATCGTCATTGGTTATCGCAACCCAAAACCGCTGTGCTCTTAATCTTAAGTTTTTATCTTTTTCTGCAACTTGTAGTCGTAATGCCGCTTTTGCATTTAGCCATTGTTCATGACTCATGTCTGCAATATTTGTTGTAAACGCTTGAATAAATTCATCATGGTGTTGAATTAGAGCATTAGAAGCGTTGTTAGGTGATTGGATGTAAAATGCAACCCCTGCACGGGTGTTAAATGGTGCATAACCCGACCCTACGAGATAACCCAATTGTAACTCAGTTCGTAATTTGTCAAAGTATTCTTGGTTTATGACCTGATTCATAAGCATTAATGTGACTTTCTCACTTATTTCATTACTTAGAGCTTGAATATATTCAACTATGGCGTGATCGGAATCAGGTTTATTTATTTTTAGTGTTTGTGGTTTTTCAAGTACGTTTAATGGTCTTTTCAAGTCCTCAAGAATTTCACTATTTGAGAATAGCCCTCGAACTTTTTTTTGTAGGGATAAAGCATGCTCTTTTTGCCAGTTGCCATGTAAAAAAGCTTTGATGTAGATAGATTCGAAAAATTGTTGACGAAAGCGCCTGAACTCGTTAAAGCATGTGCCTTTTAACGCTTTGGCTAACGCGATTGGGTCAGGGTTCCATGGCATAAGTCGAGCACCTAATAAACCAAATAACTCACTTACAGGTTTGTTGTGATTATGGTTTTTCCAATGACGGATCAATTGTTTTTTATATTCAGCAAAGCGAGTGGCGCTAATCGGTTGCTCTAAAATGGCGGTTAACAACTCCAATGCCAATGTACTTTGGTTGCCAGATAATCCAGCTGTGTGTAGAGTCAAACCTCCTTGGTGAGAGCTGATATGGTAATTTAAGCCAGCTAATTCAGCAGGGTAGAATTGCTCAGCCATACTATCCATGAGTAAATCAGCAAATAACCTAGTAAGCGCCATACTCTTTACATTCGCAACTGCAATGGGGGAATCAATTTCAATATAAAAGTGACCTTTTGTAACACGAAAGGTGACATCTTGCTTGAACCAGAATGAGAAGCCTGGTTTGTCTTTTAGTAGCTCAGGTATATTGTTAGCAGGTTGAATATCATAGAGCGTATTCTCAACCTGTAAATATGGATTTACTTTTGGCAACATCATCTCAGGAAGTGCAATGTCAATGTCAGTTAATGCATTTAGCCATTCAGAAGACAGCATTTCGACACTATAAGGAGTGTTATACCATTTGGCGGTGTTTTTTGCCGTGATATTTGGATGGATCAAAACCATGCGCATATTGTGAGGGACAAGGAAATGACAAAGTTGTTCAAAAATATGATGATTAAAGTCTGTCATAATGTAGTCACCATATAGGTAGTCTTGTGGCTCATAGTGATGCATGTTGACACTGATACTACTCACCCAGTCCAGTAGTCGACTGGGCTCTTGATTGTCAAAAGCAATATCAAGTAGTGTCTTTTTATCATGATATAAAACGGGCAAGTCGTTTAATTGTGATTTAATCAAGGCAATATATTCAAAGGTCATTTCTACGATGTCTTCATAGTAGCCAATGCCTTCATCGGTTAATGCAAAGCTTATATTAAAGTCTTTAAAGTTACTGCCACTGACTCCACCACCAGCTGAAAGTGCGTTGATCCACCCCTGTGCTTTTAAAATTGAATATAAAGAACCTTCTCCTTCATATCCAATAAGGTGTGCCAAAAAGCTCATACTTTTGTGTTTATAGAGACCTTCAATGCAAGGCATTGCAAAGCTAATAATGAGCTTTTGCATGTGCTTTTTTGGGGTTATTTGTAACAGTAAGCCTAGATCTTGTGTTCGGTATAGTGGTGTAGATATGGTCGGCTTTTTGATACCGTTCCCTACGATAGGACTAAATAAATTAGTAGCCCACTGTTCGAGCTCTTTTAAAGGTTGGGGGCCGACTATGACGAGTGTCATCCACTGAGCTTGATAGTTAAGTTCAAAAAAATTGCGAACTTCTTCTGCAATACATACTGCTCTGTTCGCCAATGTATCTTCGTTGCCGACGGAAAACTTTGTAAATGGGTGCTTTGGATTCGATGTTTCTTTATGTACTTGATAAATTCTTCGACCGTCATCTTTGATTTTCATTTTGAACTCGGCGTCTATGGCATTACGTTCATTTTCTGTTTGAGAAGCGTCTAGTAAAGGAGAGATAAAGAATCCACTGAATAATTTGAGCGCTTGGTATAAATGCTGTTGATGACAATCGAAAAAATAACTACTGTGCTCAGTGCCGGTCCAAGCATTACTTTGTCCGCCTGCTTGGCTAATAAATTGTGAAAAGTGGCCTGGCTCAGGGTATTCAACGGTTCCAAGAAATAGCATGTGTTCAAGGAAGTGTGCCATGCCTTGGCGGTCGCTTGGATCATCAAAGTGACCTGTATTTACTGTGAGTGCAGCAGCAGCCTTATCACTTGTTGCGTCGTTCGCAAGGAGTACTTTTAGACCATTGTTTAATGTCAGGCTTTCATAGGTACGATTATCATTGCTGCTTATTTTCAAGTTGGCGCCGCCGATATATAGAGTTAATACTGTTCAAACATAAGTGTTTGAACGCGAATTCATTTCATGTTTATCTAATGTTTGTTTTAATATAGCGAACAAATGAGGTATTTAGCTACTGCGACGGTAGACAAATTTTTATTGACGATACTCAGGAGTGTTATGAAAACAATATTGATAATGCGTCACGGGGAAGCTGTACCAATGCAAGCCATGGATGAACAGCGAGCATTAACTCAAAGAGGGGTAGCACAAGCTCATGAGATGGGCTGGTGGTTAAAAGCTCATTATTCACCTGATGCTCTATTAGTAAGCCCTTATATACGAGCCCAGCAAACTGCTGAGTGTGTCTTAACATTAAACCAGGTTGGCTTTAATGAAACCTGTAAAGATGTGATACCAAGTGGAGATGCGGCGTTTGCAATCGATTATTTAGAAACATTGATAAGTTTACACCCGCAGTACAATACCTGGTTAATCGTGGCGCACATGCCAATTGTGAGCTACCTTGTGGATCAGCTTTGCCCTGGAAAAATGCCAATTTTTAACACGGCGGCTGTTGCTGTAATAGATTATGATGAGCATGCACATAAAGGGTGCTTACTTAAAATTCAATCACCATTAAAATAATATGCATAAGCGGACAGGTGTCCGCATTGTTATTTATATCTAAATGCTAAACTGCTCATATTCCCTGATCGTTTATTATCAAAAAAAGGGAATGCCTCCTCGTGAGTAAAATTTCCTTCGAATTCAACATAGCCAAAATTGTTCCTAATACCTAGAAAATATGATTTTCCAACCATATTAGCGCGCTTATCGGTAAGGACATATGTCCTGTTTTTTTGGGTTTTTGTTGCTAAATGTTGTAAACGTCTGAATTCGTGTGGCGATAATTGCAAAAAAAGTTCAATATTATTAATGTAATTTACAGCAAACATATAAATTGCTGCTATAATTGTGCTCGTCGCATTCAGCCTCATAAAACCGCTTTGCACTCTCGGACTTGAGGTCCGCGTTTATCGTTAAAACGCGAAAAATTGAATGCACCACGCCACCGTGATACGGCGCCCATACATACCGTTGAACAATAAGAGTGCATATTTAAAGGTTAAAACCCAACATGAAAGCAATGAAAAGATCTACGTTAGCTACTGTGATTAATGCAACGTTGTTCTCTGCTGTAGCAGGTACTTCATTTTCTACTATCGCAGCGGAAGAAGCTTCACAAGCGAAAGGTAATCAATTAGAAGTCATACAAATCACTGCGCGTAAGCGTGTTGAAAATGCACAAGAAGTGCCTGTATCTGTATCAGCTTTACAAGGTGATAATTTAGATGCATACAGCTCTGCGGGTATGGATATTCGTTTTATGAATGCAAAGATCCCGAGTTTATCGGTTGAATCTTCATTTGGTCGTACATTCCCACGCTTTTATGTTCGTGGCTTAGGAAATACTGACTTCGATCTGAATGCATCACAGCCAGTGTCTTTGGTTGTGGATGAAGTTGTGCAAGAAAACCCTATTTTAAAAGGTTTCCCTGTTTTTGATATCGAACGTGTAGAGGTATTGAGGGGCCCGCAAGGTACTTTATTTGGTCGTAATACACCAGCCGGCCTTGTTAAGTTTGATTCAGTGAAGCCAAGTCAAGAATTTGATGCCTATGGTGCTTTGTCTTATGGCAGTAAAGGCTCTACCGATTTTGAAGGCGCATTTGGTACGGGCTTAACAGACCGTATTTCAACTCGCGTATCGGTTTTGTGGCAGGATAAAGAAGATTATATCGATGTTAAAGCGCCTGGTTTTGAAAAAGAAAACTCCTTAGGTGGCTACAGTGAGAAAGCGGCTCGCGTGCAATTCTTGTATGAAGGTGACGATTTTACTGGTTTGCTTAACTATCACGTACGTGACTTAGATGGTCGCCCGATAGCGTTTCGTGCCAACTTAATTGAAAAAGGCTCGAATAACATTAATCCACTTTACGATAATGATGTGGTTTATCATGATGCAGCTTCTCGTTCTACACAAGAAGTAGATACGCAAGGGCTAAGCTTAAAACTTGAGTGGGATTTAAAAGAGCACACCATAACCTCAATTACAGCATGGGAAAGTGCCGAGATTTATTCTCGTGCGGATGTTGATGGTGGTTACGGTAATGCATTTGCACCAGTGATGGGACCAGGTGTCATACCATTCTCTTCAGAAACAGCAGATGTTATTCCTGATCATGACCAACTTACTCAAGAGTTACGTTTGTCAAGTAATTTCTCAGGAGATGTAAATTATCAAGTTGGCGTGTTCTTATTTGATGAAGAGCTGACCATTGAAAGTTATAGCTTTGATACAGGGGCATATGATGCCGCGAACCGCAATTATGGATTACAAAATGGTTATGCAGTGCAAAACCAAGATACGTCTGCGTGGGCCGTGTTTGGTTCTGTAGATTACACGTTTACAGATAAGTTAAAGGTCACAGCAGGCCTTCGTTATTCTGACGATGAAAAAGAATTTTATGCTAAGCGTACTAAAACACCGGTACCATTCACAGGTGCATCAGATTTTAAAGAAGGCAGTGCTAACCCAAGTGATAGCCATGTAAGCTGGGACTTAAGTGCGGCATATAAGTACAGTGATGACATTAACTTGTTTGCACGTATTGCCAACGGTTTCCGTGCGCCAAGTGTTCAGGGCCGTATTTTATTTGGTGACGAAGTGACTGTGGCTGAATCTGAGACGATTAACTCGATTGAGGCTGGTATCAAGTCAGATGTATTAGATGGTCAAGGGCGTGTGAACGCAACAGTATTCTACTTCCAGATGGATGATCAGCAACTTACTGCTGTTGGTGGTGGCGCTAACTTTAACCGTTTGATCAATGCTGATAAAACCACAGGTTATGGCTTTGAGCTTGACACCGAGTGGGTGTTAACAGATGAGTTAAATGCAACATTTAATTTAAGCTACAACAACACGGAGTTGAGCGATAAGAACTTAGCTGTTCAAGTGTGTGCACAATGTACCGTAACTAACCCAGTAAATGATTCAGGATTAGCTGTGTTGGATGGTAACAGTTTACCGCATGCACCTGAGTGGATCAGTAATGCCACACTACGTTATTCAAAAGAGTTAGAAGGCGGTGAGTTCTTCGTATACGGTGATGTTTCGTATCGTAGTGAAATTAACTTTTTCTTATATGAATCGGTAGAGTTTAAAGGCGATGCTTTGTTTGAAACCGGTGTTCGTGCAGGATATGCATGGGCCGAAGGTGATAATGAGTATGAAGCGTCGGTATTCGTTCGTAACTTATTCGATGAGCAAACAGTGATTGGTGGTGTTGATTTTAATAACAATACCGGCATGTTGAATGAAGAGCGTTTTGTGGGTGCTGAGTTTAAAGTGCGCTTTTTTTAAGTTCACTGATGTAATTTAGTACTAATATGATTAGTAAAAAAAGCCCGCGCTTCAGCGGGTTTTTTATTATCCGTAATGAAAAAGTGATACAGAGCTGATAAAGTCACGGATATCGCAATATAGAGAGAAAGAGTATGGCTGGTTTTTGGAATTATCGGGTTATTTTTTGTGATTCAACAAAAGATGAACCTGCGTTATATCAAATTCACGAAGTTGAATATAACGTAAATGGTAAAGTAAGTAATTGGTCAGAAACGGGAGCTGCACCGTTTGGACGCTCATTGGTTGAATTACAAGACGATGCAGAGCGTTTAAAATCCGCATTTGATAAGCCTGTACTTAAAGTTGCGCGTAAAGAGCGAGGCTATGAGCTGGTGGAAGTTGAAACGGGAAATCCGGCAAGTGCAGAACCGCCAGCAGGGTTGGCTCAATAGTGTAAAGTGACGATTATCAAGTGGAGTAAGGAGCATATATGGATATTAAAGTAATATTATTTGATTTTGATGGCACTTTGGTTGATTCGGAGGCGTTGCATTATCATAGCTGGATGAAGGTTCTTGCACCATTTGATATAAATTACAGCGAGTTAGAATTTTGTCGTGAATTTTCAGGAGTCCCTACATTAAATAGTGCGGAAGTTTTGAAGAAAAGGCACAGCTTAGCGCCAAGTAGTACATTTCTTGCTGCGCAAAAAAACCGTCTATTTGTTGAGACGGCTGATGAAATAAAGCCAACACTAATGGCCTATGCTGAACAGGTACTAAAATTGGCCAGTGACAAGTTTCAACTGGCTTTGGTGACGGGCAGCACTCGCTCAGAAGCTTTACCCGTACTTGAACATTATGATTTACTAAAGTATTTTAACGCCATTGTTTGCAAAGATGATATTAGTTACCCAAAACCACACCCAGAGCCATATCTGCATGCATTAACCTTAACTGAGCAATTGGCGAAACAGGCAATCGCAATAGAGGATACAAGTACAGGGCTTTCTTCAGCTTATGCAGCGCAGTTACGTACCATAGTCGTACCAAATAAACATTCTCAAGCGCAGAAATTCGATAAAGCAACCTATGTAGAAAAGGATTTATTCAAAGCCTGGCAGCGTATTGAGCTTTTAACTGCTATATAAAATACACTACACTTCAATTTTATTCTCATAAAGTGCAAGGAGCCTAACATGAGTATTAAAAGGATCTTATGGGTTGTTTTATTTCTATCCTTTTCGAGTTTTTCAGCCAGTGAATTACCCACCTCAGTACAGTTGGCAAAGCGTTACCAAGCTGAACTACCGGTTAGCTTTTACCATATAAGTGAAAAGTATGATGGTGTAAGAGCGATTTGGGATGGGAAACAGCTCAAAACACGTGGTGGTAATATTATTTATGCACCACGATGGTTTACTAATCAACTTCCTGAGCGTTGGCTGGATGGTGAGCTTTGGGCTGGTTACAATAATTTTGCTTATGTAAGCTCACTGGTACGCCGTAGAGTTCCTAATAACGAAAATTGGCGCCAAATTACATACATGGTTTTTGATGCACCAAATATAGAACAGCCATTTAGTCAGCGGTATCAAACGTATAGTGATCTAATAGATAAGATTAAACAGCATCATGTAAAAGCAGTGATACAGCATCGATTTGAAATCCACAGTGAATTAGAGCGTTTTTTTAATAAAGTGATTCGTAATGGAGGGGAGGGGGTGATGCTGCATTTGAGCAGTGCTAAGCATAGCCAAGGCCGTAGTGGTAATTTACTAAAGTATAAACCTTATCAAGATGCCGAAGCCAAAGTAATCGCGCATTTGCCAGGTAAGGGCCGCTATAAAGGGAAAACAGGCGCACTGTTGGTCCAAACTGATTCAGGTATTGAGTTTAAAATAGGCTCAGGGTTGAGCGATAATGAAAGAGCACACCCTCCAAAAATAGGCACTATTGTGACCTTTCGTCATCAAGGTTTTACTAAGTATGGTAAACCGCGATTTGCTGTTTTTATAAGGCCAAAAACGACATTTTAATCAGCATATAAGTGTGTTACTCTGCGCGACCTTTTTGTGTTGTGAGATTGTTATGATAGTTGGTTTTGATTACGGTAGTTCAAATTGTGCGATGGGTATAATGGCCAATCATGATGTTAAATTGGTGAACTTAGAATCAAATCGGACGTACTTGCCATCGACTTTATATGCACAACACAATGCATTGGTTATTGATTACGTTGCAAAGCAATTGCAACAACGCAGTGTTAGTGAGGCTGAGCAGTATTGTTTAGAGCGCGCAAATACTTTACGTTCGGTGCCTGCTATTCGACGTGATCTAGGTTTAACCCAAGCAGAATCGGGTTTGGCCATTGGTTCTGCAGCGATTACTGAGTATATTGATTTTCCTGAAGAGGGTTATTTTGTTAAGTCACCGAAATCATTCTTTGGTGCGGTTGGGTTAAAAGCACAGCAAATTGCATTTTTCGAAGATATTGCTACCGCGATGATAATGCAAATTAAACACCGTGCGGAGCAACAGTTAGGCTATGCTCTGACGCATACAGTGATAGGTCGGCCTGTTAATTTTCAAGCTATCGGTGGAGAGCAAAGCAACCAACAAGCGACGGCTATTTTGACGACCGCAGCAAAGCGCGCCGGTTTTTGTGAGGTTGACTTCTTGTTTGAACCTTTGGCCGCTGGCATCGATTATGAAACCTCTCTTACTGAAGATAAAAAAGTATTGGTCGTGGATATTGGCGGCGGGACGAGTGATTGTTCATTTGTCCAAATGGGACCAAGCTACCGAGGGAAAAGTATTCGTGATCAGGACTTTTTGTCACACAGTGGAAAACGTATTGGCGGCAATGATTTAGATATAGCACTGTCTTATCATACATTAATGCCATTGTGTGGGCTTGGAAGTACGCTTAGATCAGGCTTACCTATGCCTAACCAACCTTTTTGGCAAGCATGTAAAATTAATGATTTACACTTGCAAACTGACTTCTATAGCAACGTTAATGCGCGCTCTTTAGAAGCGATGCTTCGAGATGTATCGGAGCCGGACAAGTTGGCTCGATTAATGTCTGTACAACAGCAAAAGCTGGGACATCAAATTGTTAGGCAAGGAGAGCTGGGGAAAATAGCGTTGTCTGAAACGGATCACTTTGAGGCAAACTTAAGTTTTATAGAGCGTGCACTTAGTCAAAAGATATCGGTTAATGAGTTAGCGGAATCGATTGATGATAGTTTATTGCAGATTTGTACGCTTGCAAAACAAGCAATTCGTGATGCAAATACTCAACCTGATGTAATCTACTTAACTGGCGGCAGTGCACAGTCACCTCTTTTGAAAGCGAAGCTTCAACAAGCATTGGGCAATATTCCTATGCTTAATGGTGATAACTTTGGCAGCGTTACAGCGGGCTTAACTAAGTGGGCGGAGCAAATATATCGCTAATCAAGTTTTTGCTCTTGTTATCGTTTGTATTGCTCGTGCAATATAAGCGATAGCACCTTGCAGGCTTTTATGAAGCAATTAAAATACGCCTTTGTTTTATTCTTTTTATTTATGCAATGCGAAATCGTCACGATTACAGCAATAAATTAATGGCTAACGCGATAAAAATGCCCCCTGATACTCTATCAATCCATAGTGGTGCATTAGGGTGGCGACGAAAGTAGCTCGCAATCTTGTCACCACCATAAATGTAAGCACAGTCAATAGGAAATGCCAAGATGGGGTAGAGCAACCCAAAGATAGCCAATTGTAGTGTTGTGGATGATAATGTAGGGTCAACAAACTGCGGGATGAAGGCAATAAAAAATAGTGCAACTTTGGGGTTGAGCACCTCAGTCATCATTGCTTGCAAGAATACATTCTTTGGCTTTTTAGTACTGACATGGGGTTTCTCGCTGGTGTTATCTGTCTTGAGAAATGAATCTTTAATTGTCATAAAACCTAAATAGCATAGATAGGCTGCACCTAAATATTGCACTGTGGCGTACGCGAAAGGCGATGCTTTTAATACTGCTGAGAGTCCTATCACTGCAAATAATGTGTGTATTACTCCACCCATGGCAAAGCCCAAAGCACTTTGCATTCCTGCAGCCCGCCCATTTGTAAATGTTTGCGCCATGAGAAAAGCATTTGATGGGCCGGGGGCGATTGCGATAACGGAACTTGCAACGATAAATGAAATAAGGAAGTCAGGATTTAACATAAGCGTATCTTATTATTGTTATTACGTCATAGTATAAATATCTAGAGGCGAAAATGCAGCTGCTAGTTAGATAAAGATAAAAGCGGGCATGGTGCCCGCTCATAATTAGGTTGGGTTGGGACTGATCTGAGTGAGTGCAAGTGAAGTTGCGTTGAAACGCCCACATATACATATCTGTCTGACGCAATTAAACAATACAACTATGACAATAATATGAATTATGTACTATTGTGGTGTACTTTTTCTTTTAGTTTGCTCGTTAGGGTGAGTAAAAAAGGTGCAGCTATTAACAAGTGCAATGCTAACTGGACTGGAGCATCAAGTAGCAATTGCTGTGAACTAAACGCTAATACGCCCGCCCCACTCATTTGCATAACACCTATCAATGCGGAGGCGGTGCCCGCTTGTTTGGGAAAACCCGAGAGCGCTTTACCTGCTGCCGCGCCAAGGGTAAATGCAAAGCCAATGGAGGCAATATACATTGGGATCATGATTGCACCAGGGTGACGGATGTGTTGCAAGCCTAACATCAGTAACGCGCCTATAATAAATAAACTCAACCCGATGAACAGGGCACCTCGACTGTTTCGTTTTATAAAGTGGGGGGCAATAAAGCTGACGACAATACTAATGATGGCATTAATCGTAAACCAGAATGTAAAAGTACTGACCGTGCCATTTAACTCGTTCATTATCCAGCCAGGGGTGGTGGTGACAAACACTAACATTGCCGCCATTCCAATCATTGTTAGTGCTGAGTTAAACATGAATTCAGTACTTTTTAGCATGGGAAAAAAGCGTCTAAAATCAAGGAGGTGACCTTCGTAAATGGTACTTTTTGGTTTGGTTTCTTTAAAGAGTATTAATGTTAACAATAAGCCTAAAACAGCAAAACCGCTCAAGAAGATAAAATTACTGCGCCAACCAAATTCCACAGTAAGCCAAGCGCCAAGTAAAGGAGCAAAAGCAGGGATGAAGCAGACAATTCCGTTGAGGTATGTGAGCATCTGTCCAGCACCTTTGTGGCCAAAACTGTCTCTGACTATTGCGAATGCAGCAACGAATGTGGCGCATGCTCCTAGTCCTTGCAGTGCTCTAGCAACCATGATGCCTACCCAGTTGGGAGAGAAAACAGCCAAAATTGCGCCTAGCGTAAAAAGCAGTATGCCTGCAATGGCAATTGGCTTTCGGCCAAATTTATCGGCAAGTGGTCCAGCAATAAGTTGACCGAGCCCAACAGTTAGCATGTATATACTAACCGTTTGTTGTATCTGGCTTTCAGCCACATCAAGGCCTTGTTGCATCGCGACAAATGCGGGCAAATAAATATCTATTCCCAACGGACAAAAAATAACAAGTAGAGCAAGGATGAATATTAGAGATTTACTGGTGGACTGTTTCATTACTACATCTTTTGGTTGAGATCCCTGATGGGCGCTATTGTAATCATCATGAAAAAAAAGAACAGGACATAACACCGATCTGAAAAAATATTTTATTCGATTATATTGATAGTGAATGTTTTATCATCTGGTCTGATGTGTTAGGTTTGATGAATTAATACAACGGGGATCATAAAATGACAACTCCACTTCTCAAAATATATAAAAAAATGAAATGGCTACCTTTTGGTAATTGGTTGTTTAGCAAAGCAGTGTGTAGAAAAGCGCCTTATTTTGGATCAATAAAGCCGACTATAACGCAGTTAGAGCCAGGGGTATGTATGGCTACCATCCCTAAACGCAAAGCGGTGTTTAATCATATTGGCACCATTCATGCAATTGCACAGTGTAACCTTGCCGAATTGTGTGCAGGGGTGATGGTGGATGCAACAGTACCGCACAAGACCCATCGTTGGATCCCTAAAGGAATGACGGTGCAGTATCTAAAAAAAGCTGAAACAGACATTAGTGCGGAGGCTAAAATAACACTACCGAGACAGTGGCTGGATAAAGAGGATTTAATTGTACCTGTAGAGGTTTTTGATGCGCATGGAACAAAGGTATTCCATGCGGATATAAATATGTATGTTACCAAGCGCTAGCTATTGTGCATTTGAGTGCTCTGAAATAGAGGTGATGTTGGTCACCTCTGTTTTATGTGCAAGCTTACCTTCAATTAATGCACCAGCCTCTATACTAAGCGTATCGTGAAGCACATCACCATGCACTCTAGCTGACTCTTCTAGCATGACTTGGTCTGCATTTATGCAGCCATCCACAGTTCCCTTTATAAGTACTTGATGTGCTTTTATATTACCTTCAATAACCCCATGCTGGCCAACAATGAGTATATTAACCATAAGATCACCGGTTACCTTACCATCAATTTGGAGTTCCCCCTCGCAGGTAATATTGCCTTCTACATGGGTGTTTGGAGATATTAGAGCTGGAATACCTGAGGCTGTCTCAAGTTGTTTTTTCTTAATTTTACTGAACACGATTAATTACCTTGGCAAGCTTAACAGGGTTGATCTGCTTATTATTTTGCAGTACTTCATAGTGTAGATGAGTACTTGTACTGCGTCCAGTGCTGCCCATAAGTGCAATTGTGTCAGCTTTGTTGACCGGTTGTCCCTTTTTCACTTTGATAGTATGTAAATGACCGAAGCGTGTCGTGATGCCATTTGGGTGCTGTATCTCAATAAATTTACCATAGCCACCATTATTACCCGCTCTCAAAACGACGCCAGCAGCGGGGGCGATAATGGCTGTTTTATGCCAGCCAGCTAAATCAACGCCTTTATGAAATGCTCGCCTGCCAGTCATTGGGTCTTTACGAAAGCCAAATGGGCTTGATATGTAGTAGTCATCTTTAGCGACTGGCATTTCAGACGGTAACTGCGTGATGAGTTGCTGTAACTCGCTGAGCAAAACGAGTTTATCGATTGTATCAATATAATGACTTGGGAGTTGTTCAAGTGGTAATTTATGATAAGGACCACCTTGGGCGGCATTATCACTATCATGATAAGCGATACCAGCTTCATCTAATAAGTTATTAATTGTATGTGTTCTTGTGTCGATTGTTTGGTTTAAGGAAGTGATGAAGTGCTCTTGTAACCAGTGTACTTGCGTGCTATTTTTTTGAAACTGAGCTTGTGGTGAGGCTTCCGGCTGCGTGGGCTCTTCACTTAGTTTAGGTGGTAACGCTTCCATTAAACTCTGTAGCGCGAGTTGTTTTTCAGTTAACTCATTCAATTTACTTTGCTGTAAATTAAGCTGACTTTCTAATTGCAGCCTCTCTTGTTGCCATTGTTGTTGCTTGGTTTCATTGGATAAATTGAGTGTAGCAATGGTCGTTTTTTGTTCAAAAAAAGCACTGCTTACTATTGCTATCCATACCGTCATCGCAGTAAGTATGATGACTATCGTGAATTGTAACCAGCTAGACAGCGTAACCATTCCCACTTCTCCGTTTTGGCGAAGCAGTAATTGGCGCTTTTGAAATAACAGGTCAAATAGGCGATTGATATAATTTAGCATACACATATAAATTTATAATTAACGCTTCACTTTAACAATTTCTATACAAAAATCCAGTTTAAACATTCAAAAAAAGGCGTGCTTATGCACACCTTTGATTTATATGAATTTTTGGAACTGACTATTTTGCTGGTAGGATTGTGCCTTCAACAGAGCCAAATCCAATGCGATTAAAGCCTTCAGCTTCACACCAACCACGCATGATCACGGTATCACCATCTTCTAAGAACTTACGCTCCTCACCATTGGTAAGCGTGATACTTTCTTTGCCACCACGAGATAGCTCAAGTAATGAGCCTGCTTCTTCATGATCTGGGCCTGATTGAGTACCTGAACCAAGCATATCGCCAGGTAAAAAGTTACAACCATTCACTGTGTGATGAGTCACCATTTGTGCAACTGTCCAATAGCTATGCTTGAAGCTAGATTCAGATACCTTACTTGGCGTATGGTTATCAGCACGCATCTTTTGTGTTTCAATAGACACATCCATTTGAATATCAAAAGAGCCTGACTCGCGGTTTTGCGTTGACTCTAAATACTCAAGTGGCTGCGGATCATTTTCATTACGTGTCCACTGCGTACGATAAGGTGCCAGTGCTTCAGTCGTTACTATCCAAGGAGAGACCGTTGATGCGAAGTTTTTCGCTAAGAATGGACCAAGCGGTTGATATTCCCAAGCTTGTAAATCACGTGCTGACCAGTCATTAAATAAACAGAAACCAAATACATGGTTCTCGGCATTTTCTATTGCAATATGATCGCCAAGTTCGTTGCCTTTACCAAGGTAAATACCAAGTTCTAGTTCGTAGTCTAAACGCTTACATGGTCCAAAAGATGGCATATCTGCGTCTGGCGCTTTAGTTTGGCCTTTCGGACGTGGGAATGCTTGGCCAGATACACCTATTGATGATGAGCGACCGTGGTAACCGATTGGTACCCATTTGTAGTTAGGTAAAAGCGGATTGTCAGGTCTAAATAAACTACCAACCGCGGTTGCGTGATAAATTGATGTGTAAAAGTCTGTGTAATCTCCAATATGACATGGCATTGAATACTCAACGTCAGATTGTGAAACCAGTGCGGATTCAAGCGCACTTTGATGCTCAGACCCTTCACGTAATGCACGAGACAGTGCAAGACGAAGTGCAGACCAATATGATTGGCCCATACCCATGAATTCATTTAATGCAGCGGCATTTGCAGCCGTCACAGCCGAGTGAGCTTCGCCTGAGAAAATACCGGCTTCAGCAACAACTGCCAAATCTAAAACTTGATCACCAATGGCGACGCCGCCACGAAATTCTTCGTTGCTGTTTGTACGGCGAAATACGGCAAAAGGTAAATTTTGAATTGGGAAATCAGTACCAGCTAAGTTGGCGCTTGCTACCCAGCTCATTAAGCTATTATCGTGTGTTTCGTTAATAAAAGACATTATCTTTCCTGTTTAACTATCATTGAGACTATTTTGCCTCAACTTAAATAGAAAAGCAGCCTACTTAAGTATAAGTAAGCTGCTTAGACACTTATTTTTATCAGCGGCGTTAAAGTACGCCGCGACGCTCTTGATCTCGTTCAATTGATTCGAATAGAGCTTGGAAATTACCCTCACCAAAACCACCGTCATCAACACGTTGGATCATTTCGATGAAGATTGGGCCAAATAGGTTCTTTGAGAAAATTTGTAGTAAGTAACAGTTCTCACTTTGGCTATCTACAAGAATTTGATGCTCACGAATTTTATCTTTATCTTCTTTTACCCAAGGAACACGGTCAAAAATGGTATCGTAGTATTCAGGGATGATGTCTAATGTTGCAATGGTTGATTGATCAAGTTGGTCAAGTGAACCTACAAGGTCATCGGTTAAGAATGCTAGGTGTTGTACACCTGGACCATTGTACTCATTTAAATACTCATCAATTTGGTTATTATCGTTGCCTTTCCCTTCGTTGATAGGAATAGAGAAAGTACCACAAGGCGATTTAAGTGCATATGAGATCAGTGCCGTCTTTTGACCTTTAATGTCGAAATAACGCACTTCAGTAAAGCCGAATACGTCTTTATAAAAGTTAGCCCATGTTTCCATCGTGCCTTTATAAACATTGTTAGTAAGGTGATCTATACGGATGAATCCTTTATCTTTAACAATGCGCTGTTCTTCTAAATCAACAAAATCGTTGTTGTAGATAGAGCCTTTGTCACCAAATACGTCGATAAAGTAAATCAGGCTGTCACCAATACCGTAAATTGCAGGGTAAGGTAAGTTTTTGTGTGTTGAATCTGTAGCTGGCTTTGCGCCACGCTCAACAGCCACTTCAAATGCTTTTTGTGCGTCTTCTACTCTCCAGCCCATTGAGCATATCGCTGGACCATGACTTTTTGCAAACTCAGCAGAGAAACCTTCACGTTCGTTATTCAATAAAAAGTGAATGTCGTTTTGGTTGTAGTAAGTGATATCTTTATCTTTAAAAGATTTAAGCTTTGAAAAGCCAAAATCAGTAAAGACTTTGTCCATATAATCTGCATCAGGTGTTGCGTATTCCGTAAACTCAATACCAACTAACTTTAGAGGGTTACTTACTTCACTCATTGTCTTACTCCAGCAATTAAGCACATTAGATTGCTTGTTTAGATGTGTTTCTCATTAACTGAATAATTCACCAAAATGAGACAAAGGGAAAGGTTTGGGGTAGATTTCACAAAGTCGTGATTTGTAAATTTACTTGCACAATGAGTCGATAAAGACGCGTGCATGCTGACAGCAATACACGTGGTAATTTTCTAAGCGGATATTCTCCGGTATTAATCGTGGAGGGAATACTTTTTATATGTGATTTTTATGTTTTACTTATTGTAATGTAAGGCATTTTTTATTTTTTCGGGATTCTACATTTGAAAAGCAATAAGTGGGTATAGGGTGAAGGGTACAGTGTTCTTTGTCTTTAGAGTGTAAACCAGCGTATACAGATGTGGCTTTAGGGGCATGTATGAATGAAAAAAAACCACGCTTTATCGGCGTGGTTTTTTTGTAAAACGAATTAAAACTACGATTTAACCGCTGAGATTTCTAACTCTTCCGCTAAAATGTGCTCTTGAGTGTGTGGTTCATGATGTCCTTCTGCGCCGTGCATCCAATCGACTAAGCGGTCGCTGAGCAAGTACATTGCTGCTGCAGACAATAAAGCCGTTGCCCCAAGGCCAATGAAGATGCCCATCGCGTTGTTCATGGCTTCTTGTCCTTCACCTAAGAATGAGCCAACAAAGCCTGCGATTTTATTTGCGATGGCAGTACATAAGAACCAAATACCCATTAGCAATGATGCTAAACGCAAAGGCGCTAATTTACTCACCATAGATAAACCAATCGGCGACAAGCATAGTTCACCTAAAGTATGGAATAGATAAAACAGTACTAACCACATCATACTGATCTGTAATGAACCTTCACCAGAGCCTTCAGTGATTAATGCTAACATCATGGTAAGAAAGCCAAGGGCTAGGAAAACCAATGCAATCGCAAACTTAACAGGGGAGTTTGGTTCTCGTTTATCAAGCTTTAACCAAATCATCGCGACAATCGGTGCGAAGATAATGATGAAAAGTGAGTTTAGAGACTGAAACCAAGAAGCTGGGATTTCAAAGCCCATCAGCATACGGTCAGTATAATCGTTGGCAAAAAGGTTCATCAAGCCGCCTGCTTGTTCAAAGCCCATCCAAAAGATGATACTAAATACACTCATTGTAAAAATAACCTTGATGCGGTCTTTCTCAACACTCGTTAATGGTTCTTTAGTGCCTGTTGCTGACTGTGATTGTGATAACTTAGCTGAAGGAACAACGCCAATATCACCTAAATACTTTTTACTTAGTATAAGCTGCATAACTACTGAAATAACCATGCCGATACCAGCGGCAATGAAGCCTGCTTGCCAGTTTATGACCGCTGCAACATAACCTGCAACAAGTGGCCCTAACGCACCACCTAAGTTGATACCCATATAGAAAATAGTAAATGCGCCATCACGACGTTTGTCGCCGTCATTATATAAATCACCGACCATAGTTGAAATATTTGGCTTGAATAAACCATTACCAATACACAGTAAGGCTAAACCAAGATAAAACACGTTAACTTCCATGCCAATGACTGCGCTGTGCGGAACCCCCATGATAAAATGGCCTAGCGCCATTAAAATACCACCTATGATAATAGCTTTACGCTGGCCTAATACGTTATCAGCTAACCAACCGCCAAACAGTGGGGTTAAATATACGGCCATGGTAAAAGTACCATATAGGCTAAGAGCGTCGGCATTTGACCAGCCAAACCCTCCGTCTTGGGTCATTGCAACAAGATATAAAACTAAAATGGCACGCATGCCATAATAACCAAAGCGTTCCCACATCTCTGTGCCGAACAGCAAGAATAAGCCTTTAGGATGTCCTAAAAACTCTCCTGCTTTAGGTAATGAACTCATATGTACTTCCTAATAAAATCAAATATGTTGTTAGGCCTTATAATAATCGTGACACATAAAAAATTATGCGTTTGAACGGGTGGCCAATGTTTTTGGTGTTTCTGCTAGTTGTGACGAAATAACTGACTAACTATGCAAAAAGGGTGCGTTAGTATAACTAGCTGCTGCGTGTTGGGGAAGCCTAGAAGCGGCTTGTACCTTAAAAGAGGCAATAAAAAACCAGTCATTTGACTGGCTTTTTTAATAAAAAATGACCTATATACGATTAATTGCAATAATCGTCCACAAAAGTCAAATCATTAACGTGAGGGGCAGCATCCATTACATAGGTTGCGACAGCCGTTGCTGGGTTAACAGAGTATATTTTTGCATTTTCACCAGCTACTCGACCTGAAATATACACAGTTCCATTGTCGCCAATGGCCAAACCTGATGCCCAATTGACGCCATGGTCACCAATTTTGTCTAAACTCATGTCACCATCATCTAGAGTATATAAAGACTTTCCTGTCAGTACATATAACGTATTATTGTCCGCAGAATAGGCGATATCACCATGCTTAAAATCATCTCCTGCAAATGTTAATTTACCTAAGACTGTTTTTGCGCCAGTCTGTAAATTAAAATCATACATGTATGTTTTACTTGTTGACCGTAATGACTGGCCGTCAGGTGTTATAGCAGAGCGGTAAATAGGATATGACGTCGCATCTGCGGCCTCAGTTTCAGCATTACTTGCTAAATCCAAAGTCCACACTTTAGACGCTTTGGTGTTACTGTCTTGCTGTTCCATGAAATACAGCACGCCATCTTTGCTCGCAATATTGGATGCAGTGTGAGATACCCCTGTTAATTTACTATATGTGCCAGTATTTACATCGAAGAAGTAAACATATCCAGCTTGCTCAGAACCAAAATCATTAATACCAAATAGGCCAGTTAAGCAGGCTCTATTTGCAATACCAGTTACTGAGACATTGTCAATAAAAGCACCGTATGAGTCAGAGGTACCGGTGCCTGTAAACTTCAATTCAGTTGAAGCCCCAGAAGCTGTTACGCTGACAGAGATATGCTGCCAGCCTCTTGAAGTGCCATTTAGATTTGCCACTTCAGCACCATCCCAATATACCTTTGCTTGGTTGGTATCGCTGTTATTATCAACGCGTGGAGAATAATAAAAGCTCAAGGTGTAGGTTTGGTTAGCTTGAGTAGAAAGCGTTTGCTTTACACTGTAGTTGGCTGTTGAGTCTAGCTCTATGTATTGATTACCTTCTTGTGGCGTGATGATACCAAGTGTGTTTGTTTGAATTTCAAACTTAGCCCCATCTCTTTGCCAACCGGTCATGTTATCAAGTAGAGTCCATTTTTTAGAAACAACATCCTGTTCAAATGAGCCATTCGTCACTAAATTACTCGCAAAAGCGGTGTTAAGCGAAACAAGAGAAGCTAAGCTCAAAGTTAAAAAAGACAGTTTCATATAGAACTCCTAAAAATAAGAAACAGTGGAAGCAGTTAAGCTCAATAGATAAATTTCTAATCTTATTGTCGTACTTTTTAGTGTCGCGGTCAATTAAACGACAAAAATACGCACGATGCTATTATTCCAAGTGATAAGAATAAAGTATTTATAATCCTTTTGGGTTACTTTTCTTTTGGCAATGATAACCACCCAGGTTTTTGACTACGGTTTAGTTGTGCTAAAACTGTAATGGCCTTTTCCATTGTTATCCGTTGTTCAGCAATATCAATATAGACTTGTTGTGCGGTTTTTTTTCGTTTCACAGCAGCGCCAGCGTCTAAAAATGACTCGATAACTTGCAGTAGAAACATCGTTAATTTGGAGTTTTCCCGAGTTGAGCGATTGGCAGTTATCAATTTACGTGATTTAGTGAGTCTGTCTTTTATATGTGTAATTTCTGCTTGGCTAAACTCATTTTGTGCATGAGCAAGTGCAGCTACATTCATTAAAGCGCTATCTAAATAATCAGTTTCTAAAATACTGAACCTGTCTTGTTGTGCAAATTGTGTGAGGAGTGAGCGAAACTCAGCTTGGCTTACTTGTTCGTTTAACAGTTTTTGGCACACTTGATACGTCTTTTGATACTTTTGCCATGTGTAAACATAATTTAAGCCAGCACCTTTAATATTTTGCATGCCAACAATCAGTTGGTGCTGATGATCGCATGCGAGGTGACTGATTGTGGTTGTTAGAGCATCAGGTGTAACTTGTGCATCATCAATTAACAGACAGCGTTCCGTAAATATCTCAACTAAAGGTTTGAGCATTAAGGTGCTGAGCGAGTGTGATCCTTTGATTGTATCCAAAATTAGCTGTATTTGAGTAAACTGCGTAAAACTTGTTGTGAGCAGTTCAGCTTGTTTGTCATTATTATCGAGACGTTTACTTAAGGCGATGTTTAAGGTGTTAACCTCATTGATATCATCGACGCTTAAGGGGTTGTCTACAAGAGAAACATTAGCTCGTTCTAACCATTCAGCGGTGTTGAATGGTATTTTAAATTGCTTTATTAAGTGTTTAAGATCGTCAAAATCTTGATTGCTAATAATTCGTGCAATCCGTGTGTGCAATGCCTGCTCTAAATATGAATAGAAACCATCAACGTTGCTGCCAACCACGACGACAAAATCATAGCTTAAATCTTCAATTACAATTTGCGCGAAGACTTTTGAGCGCGCAACTCTATCATTGCGATTATTGATCAATGCGATAGTTTGTATATGAGGCAAGTCCCCCATATCAAAAAGACCTAACCTGCGCCAGTTTTCCAATGTAGCTAAACGCTCATTTGCCGACATGCTGTTAACAAAGGATTGCTTTATTTTACCAATCGGAGCGGCTTCAAAGTGTTGTAATACGCCAATGTCAGGCACTATACGCTCAGCAGTTTCCTTAAATACAAAGTCTTTTTCAATGCCAATATATTGTGCCATCTTTGCAACTAACGCGATGTTGTCTGGATGCTCATCATATGGGTAGAGAGCACGTATATCAGGTGTAATTTGAAATCCATCTCCCCAATGAACCTGAATTAAGGTTGTGTTATTTATGGTAGCGGCTTCATTGAGGATCGGCATCATGGTTTGTTCTGATGTAAATACTTGCGTATTTTTGCCAATAAAAGCAGACATTTCTCGCGCAACATCTATACCAGTCGGGCCTAGTATATCTTCATGGTCTGGGTAAGCATTGGTGATTGTGGCGAAGTTGTCTTGCATCCATCGGCGCAATATTTTTACGTATCGTGGTGTTAATCCCATACATTCCCATAGAAAGACATCGGCGTTGACTGATTTGGCAAACGAAAGCACATCACTTTGTTCCCAAATACTGGCTTTATCGAATGGTCTAAAAAGTGGTATTTCACATTGTTCACCAGAGCTTTTGGAATAAATCATCATCGCTTCACAGCCCGTAGTTTTGGTGATCACTCGCAATGCTAGAGCGCTGAACAGAGCCGCTTTAAGCCGCTCAGTTCCCGACTTCCCCCGAGTGCCCCAGCCGCCAATACTGACTGGAATATGTTTACGGTTATGCATGATTTTTCGGCTAACATAAATGTGGCGACTCCAAAAATATCCCATAAAGCCAACAACAAAAAAAACCAATTGAGGCAGGGTATTTTGATAAATTGAATACAGGTACTCTTTAAAACTGAGCCAAATATTAAGTATTGGCGCAGACACAGAGAGTCTTTCGAATAACTTTTTAATGCTAGGCTCTACTGGGAAAGTGGCACTTTCAAGTGCCCCATAAGGCTTAAATTGTAAGATAAACCCCATAGAGTTTAATTGTTCTAAAAAACGACGCTGCTCTAGTTCATTGCCTTTTCTAAGCTTGTCTAACGCTTTGAAGTTAATTGATATACGCCAATAAGCAGCAGTTCTTTTCCACAATGTTGTGGGTTTTGTGATCTCTAGAAACCCATCTGGTGTATAGCTTTTCACTGGGCTTGGCAGGTTATCTTGGCTTAAAATTGAAAGTAGGTAATCAAGTAAAGGCAGATGTGGACGAGTACTTAATTCGGATAAATGATATAGCGGTTCTCCAGGGACGTTGGTTTCACTTATTTCTGCGACGGTGCAGCTAGGGACATGAAGTTGAGCATTGGGCTTTTTGGCTAATACATGGCTAAAGCTTTGTCGTTTATCTGTACTCGGGTGAAAAAATTCGTGCCAAATGCGCCATAACCTGCGACCCATTTTATAACCTACTTGAATGGACCAGGCTCCCTTATGTTGCTTACCATTAAACCCATGTTGCTGTTGTGCTCTAAAGCTGAGCGCTCTGCCTAGCGCTTGATGCTCAGTATCTGCCGATAACTTTATAGTGTGAACTGAGGTTATTTGTGCATCTATATTTGCGACTAACGATTGTTGGTAAAAGCTAGCTAGTTGCTCTCTAGTACGTGAGATACACCGTTTTATAGCAATATCTTGAGCAGTTATTAAAGCGTTATTTAGCTGCTCAATAAATTGAATAAATACAGTATCAGGTTTATCACTATTTAATTGCATATTAAGCATAATACGCGCACTTTGCTCTAACGTAATGCGCTTGATGGCCACACTTTCTTGGCCATCAATCACCTTTTTCCAAATTTCATAAGATAATGCGGCATCACAAAAGCGGGTCGCAGATAGCTGTTTAATAATCGTAAATCGAACCGCGTCACAATTTTCTTCTATAAAACGGCTTTGTAATATTGCTTTAGCCAATGAGTCAGAGAAGTTAGCAATTTGTTCAATGAGTGATTGACGGACCCTCGGATAAGGGTGATGACTGCACTGTTCAATTAAACGTTCATCTTGAGTACTGAGGGTGCTTTGCCGACATAATATTTTTGGAATTGCACTTAATATAAACAGTTGATCATTGTTTTTCGGTTTATGGGGATAGCTATTGACGGATTCGTCTAACAACGCCCACATATGGCTGCGAATAAAGGTAGGTCGTTGGTGAATGAGTATTTCAAGGATATCGATGACAGCAAGATAAGGTGTATCTTGATTTTCTAGTTGCTCAATGAGCTTAGAAGTTAACTCTGAGTCTAGATCAGGGTCAGCATTGCACTCATGAATTAGCGCAACTTGATTAACTAAAGCCCGGATCATGCCATGACGAACATGTGCGTTAGGGCTTGCTTCTAACAGCCTCAAGAAAAAGGGTTGTAAATCTAGTTTTGCCCAAGTGTCCGTTAGTAATGCTTCATTATTTCTTAAGTACCGTTTGGTTATAGCACCTAATTTTGAGATCAGAAATTTAAGGCTTTGTTCAATGTCAGCTACTTGACTTTGATAGCGACCAATAACAGCCCCCTCGTCAAACCAACGTGAAAAAGCGGCTTTGTCGGCTTTTAATTGCTCTGAACTGGCGCCCAGTTCTTCTGCATAATTTAAAATATGTAGCTCTTTTTCAGCATCAAAATCGGCTTTTGCAAACCTTTCAATAAAGTTTTTATAACCCGCTTCAAGCCCTTGTAAATTCACATGTAATTGTTCTATTTTGTGGCGTAAAAATGCAATTGTTTGCAATTGTAGCCAGTCGATTTGTTGTTCAGCCTCAGGCTTGTGTTTGATTAACTCCCAGTTTGCAAGTTCATTAACCAAAGTTTGATATTTATGGTGATATAAATTAAGCCAGAACTTCTCTGTATCGGCAAAAAGTAAGTTTTCTAAGTGTTGTTGTATTTTATCAGTGGCCATAAATATCTTGTTCAGCAAAATGAGAGAGCTGGAGTGATTGAAATAAAATTTCATCGTGTGCAAAAGGGGTAAAGCCGGTATTTTGTAAGTTGCCTAAATTAACTTCAAATCCAATAGCATGTTCATTATTAAACCAATCTTGTGTCCAGCTGAGTTTTACCCAACCAGCGGTATTGTTGCTAAAATCATACAATGTTTGCCAGCTTAATTGCGTTAAATATTGCCATGTATCGTTGGGCCTATTTTCATCTGCAAATTTATAAATGCTTTGCAGTTGTGCAGCAAAGATCTGACCTTGATAATATTGTTGTGTGGTGGCGCTAAAGTAGACATTATCAAAAGAGTGCCAATTCTGGTTCGAGATACCGCCCATTCTAAAGCTGAGTTGGTTGTCTACCCAAGGTTGATATCGATATTCATATTCGGCTTGCCAGCCGTTCATATGATCCTGTCTATAAAACCCGAAAATACTAGGGTTAATTTTTAAGTCATCTAAATAAGTTTGTGTGTCTACACTGGTGTAATAGTAAAAGGGCTGCCACCACCATTGATGCCTATCACTTTTATCGTTTCGCCAACTTTCACCAACTCTAAAACGTGCGAGTCCAGCATACTGACTCTGGGTGATATCACTACTGTCTTGCCAACGGTTAAATAGAGCAGTTTCGCTAAACCAGTGACTATTATCATCTTGCCAATTATGGACCGCGTTCATTACATAGGTATCATAATTATGATTACTGAGTGAATAAGCAATTTCTAACCTATACCAATGCTGCTTATTATTATTGCGTAACCTAATACCAAAATCTAAATTATGATTGGCAGGTAGGGGCTCGTTTGTTTCAAATATACCTGAGCGACCATAACGCATAAATCCTTCCACATGCGTTAAATTACCATCCATTTTAAGCGTATTATTAATAAATTCGTTGGCCGTTGGCTGTTGTATCAATTTCGGCTGTACAATGGCTAATGGTGTGACCGGAGGGGAAACGACTAGTGTATGTTTATTGGGCTTTAGCTGCCATGTAAATACACGAGCGAGTTGGGCATGGGTACTGGGTAACGTTAATGTTCCAGCAGGGTGAAAAACTACTTTTTCAGTGCGTTGCATCGCGTTAATTGTTTCTATTTTTAAGAGTTGATCTCTATTTAATTTCAGCGTTGTGGGCTGCTTTTGTGTCGCATAGTAAAACAGTTGTTTGGTGTCTAAATCTACGTCCTGCCAATAACCCTCTCTAAAGACTAACACACTGACATTGAGTAGTTGTGATACATAAGGGTTTACCCAGTTGAGCATGACTTGACTGTCTGAATGCTCGGTGTTGTTTAAAGCATACTCTACTGGACTGTTTGGTGTTACGGGCCACAGAACATGATTATCACCCGTTTCAATCAAAATATTGGCATATTGATTCGGTAACAGCTCTGTTGGAGCAAACGTAAATTTTAGTTTGATGGGGAGCGTTTTTAGTTCGCTCATATCTAGATATAAAGTGTGATGAGGACGAAGCAATACGCCATCCAGTTGAATGTTTTTACTAGAATGACGATTTACTTGCTCAGCCAAGCTTCGTTTTAAAATAGCATCTGTATCAATTAATTGGGTTCCCGCATAATTGCTATAATGTTTACTCGTTTGCCAATGCCCAAAATGTTTCACGCGGCTCATTAGGGTGGCAAGCTCTGTCGGTAAGGTTTCAATTGCTAACCGAGTAAACAACAAAATAAATTCATGTTCAAGGAGTGATTGAGATTCAAGCCGCCACAGAGCATTCGTTAAGAGAGTTTGCAGCGAAAGGCTTGGGTCATTAATTAAGTCATCAAATGGACGAGAAAACAAAAAGGGCACATTGGCAGTTTTAGGAGGTAAAGTCCCCAAACTTTGCTGATGGAGTGTATTGATGCTCACAGAAGTCGGCATATCACTATGAATATACAACTGCTCACCTGCTTGCAAAGTGACAATACTCTCACTGGCAATAGATAACCTTGTGTTCAATGCCGGAATTTGGGCCGTTGAGGCAATATCTGAAAATATGGGGACAATCGATTGTGTTTTTTGTGAATCAAGATGTAGCCACTGTGTGCCGTTTGAATGCGATTCTTGCCAAGGCGCTCTCGCGCGCAGTTGTAATGTTAAATCTCTTTTTGCGGTTAAGGTTAGCCCTTTACCTTTGGAAATATTAAAGGCGCTATAATGGCTAGTTTCACCGAATATTGTGCTGCTGCCATAATGGGAAATTTGATAGTATGGGGGCTCTTGTAAGTGCGCTTTCGACACGCTGCGATAATTACTGACTTGTAACGGTAAGGGATTCAGATGAAGAATATCTTGTTTGTCATGTACTAACCAAAGTGCGTCTAAGTACTTTTGTTGCGATAAAAGCAGCTGCTCAGCGATCGGAGGACATATTTCTAACGCTGTATTAAATACGGCACATAGCCCTTGAAGCTGAAAACTATTTTTGTTCCTCTTATATATTTCAATCAGTTGTGTCGCGGCAAAAAGTTTTAGTTTTTGATCTGATGACAGTAATAGTCCTTCTAAATAACTTTGTGCCAAGCGTTGTTGGTTTAAGCTCTCAAGTGCCTTTATTCTGAGCTGCCATGCATTTTTTTTCACTTCAAAATGTGGACTTGTAACCAAGTGTTTTAAAATTGGTAATGCTTCTAAGGGGTTGCTTTTTAATAGTTGTAATGCATTACCTAATAGCCGGTGTGAGTGTATGATACTTAATTGCGGATCGGGTTCTGAGACTGTTTCTTGGCTGTGATTTGTATAAGAGGTGAGTCCGTTTATGTAAGCGTCTGCAGTGCGTTGAATCTGAGTATTCATATGCGTATAAAGCGCTGGAAGTTTGTCTTTTAATTTGCCTTTTTGGACATATAACAGTTCGTTATTCGGCAAGGTTAGTAAGTCATCAACTTGCAGTGCTAATTCAATGCTATTTTGATGCTGAGTGCTAAATTCGACGGTGCGTATATCTCGGGGCAGCGGCACTGTAAGCTTAATAAAGTGCTGGCTGGCTTTTAATGCGATGGTAAAGTTTTTGTGTGGAGCCTTCATGTTTAAAGTTGTATCGATAGGCGTACGAACGAATAGGGTAATGTAGCTGCGCACACGACTGAGGTGTGACCAATCAAAAGCGAGTTTACCTTTTAAGCGATGTACTAGGGCATCACGAGTTAGTGAACTTGTATAAAGGTGGTTTAGGACTTTACGTTGACCTTGAACTATCGATATTTCTTGTGTTTCAGAGTAACCGGGTTCATTGTTTAGTGTAGGGAAAACAAAGCGTTGAGTGCTTATTGTTTTCATTAAATCTTGATGGCGCCTTTTTTCAATAGGGTTGGCTTTTGCAAAGTTGAAATGCATAAAGTCATCAAATCGTTCATCAAGATAAATATGAGACAGCGTTGTATTTAGGTTGTTTACCCAGTAAGGATTAAAATTCGCCTCTTGGTATTGTTGTGCTGCGTTTGAATCACGGATCCCTCGGTGCATTTGCTCCATCTTAATAAGGGCAGGCCCATGGCTTTTGATTGTTAGATAGCTGTCTTTGGGGAGTGCGATATAGTCTGTATTCGCTGTACTCACTTTTTGTTGAATATATTCACTGGCCTGTGAATTACCTATAGTGAGTATGCTCACCGGTTGTTGATTGACATAAAGACTGATAGTGCCTCTTTTATCTAGGTTATGAAGGGTTTTCCTCACCGTCACCTTGAGCTTTTTTGCATCCGCAAAGTAGGTAGTTATTTGTTCTTTATCTTCCAAATTGTAGTAAGTTTCATGATCTTGAGCAAGCGTGAGCCGCGTGGTTTTCAGAGGCAATTTCAGACTGCGACGAAATGGAGAGCGATGATGATGATATTGCCCTAACCATATCTCATAGCGCTGACTTTGAGTGGAGGTGTTGGTAAATTTGATAAATTGATTGCTCTGCATTGCCGGTAGCTGACAGCGCTCGTTGCGACAAGTCAGCGAAGAGACGTTGATTTTACGCATTGCTAATACGCTAGACCCTTGCCAAAGGTCTATAGCATTTAATAATTGAGCTGGTACTTCTAGCCAATTACCCTCAGGTACAAATACAGTTTGGCTATAGTTTTCTGCAAGTCGCAAATATTGAGTTGGCATAGTTAAAGAGTTTGGTTTATTTTCGTCTAGCCAAAAAGGCGCATTATACAGCGGTGTCTGTGCCGCATATGCTGGAAAAACCCAAAGGAAAATAAGGAAGCTTAAAGAGTACGGCTTAAACATGAGGTAAACTTTCTTAATAGAGGTTGATCTTGGTGTAAACGTACGCGTGTGACTTTGCTTAATTCAATATGCATGAATGAACGAGGTTTTAACCCGAGTTTATGTACTATATTTTTTGTACCGCCTAACTCTTTAACAGACGTGCCGTATAAATACGCGATAAACCCAATGTTTGTGAAGCAAGCAGTGAGTTGTTGACCAGTCAAGTCGGACGTTTTTCCTTGGCTCACAATGATATCTGCATGTTTTGCTATTTTTGAACGCCTTTTTTTGTTACTAAAACCATGAATTTGGAAGATACGTGCGCTGGGATTGTGAGTTTGATATGCAACTAATGCCGCATTATGAATATTGTATGGCCGTTTTGAAAAATCCATTGGATATTTATCGGGACTGTCGACGTAGCGTTGATGAGAATTACTTAGCATAACCTGACAAAGGTGAGTGTAAATATGTTTGCCGATCATCAGCGTGCCCGTATCATAAAATTGATGCGGAACAGACACGACACAGCGTTGATTAATCGGGTTAAAATAAACGTGTCCGCCGCCCTCTTTCGTGGATGTAGCCAGCAATGCAGATTGCGATTCAATTTGTTGAAATTGCCATGGTGCAATGGCCGTAGGAACTTTAAACCATACAACCATATCGTTGTATAATGGTTGAGAGTAATTACTCAACGCACACTGCGAAAATATTATGCAGATTAGATAGAGTGTCAATTTGCTAATTGGCTTCATATAACCACCATTTTGCTTGTTTTTGTTGTTCTGATGTTTCTTCTAGTACACTAACCCAAACATCTTGATCGGTCTTTATTGTAAATTTCTTTAATAATTCTATATCGTTATTAATCGGTATTGTTATTGAAGGATAGCTGAAAAGTGATGTTTGAGCAGGGTGAAGTAAAAATGCTTTATTCTCATTCGCCTTGACGAGTGCATAACGTTTTTTCGAAATTGTGTACTCGTCGGTGAGCTTTTTAGAAAAATGCCCATGTAAATGGGTATCAACGAATAAAGGTGTGTCTTGCTCATTATTTGAATAGAGTTTGATTACAATCGAATCAGGTCTTTTATCAAAGCTTAACTCAAGTGATTGACCTGCTTTTAATTTAAATAAGCGCTGTTTTGCCCAGCTCCGATTAGAACCTAGATTGGTATAAAAGTATGAACGCTTCGATTGTATCCTTAGGGGGGCATCATCAGGTAAGTCATTTAGTGCATATTCAGTATAAAACGGGGCACTTGATGATAACTCTACGACACGTGATTTAGCGAGTAATATCGGGTCGTTAGGGACTGTAATTTCTGACAGGTTTTTTAGCGGCCTAAAATTAAAGTCTTTAGGGGGATCAATAGGATCGAAGTACTTTGGTTCGGTTTTAATTAACGCTGTATTTGAGCGAGGTAAGATATCGATTAGATTTCGACCGTAATGAAAGGTTTGCTTAACTTCAATTTCAGGGGGAGACTCAAAGAGTCTAACATTCAACATCTTTTGTTGTTCAGTAAAGGTAAAGTCATTCTGCGCTTGTTGAGAAAACCACGCATCTATTTCTGTAAATTCAGGTAAATCGACTTGGCATAGAGCTTCGCATAATACCGTTTGGTAATGAAAGTGTGCTTGTCTCGCTTGCATTTTTGCACTAATTGTTTCTTTACTACTTATCGATAAAAACGCAGCATTGCTTGGAAGGCGCAGGTAAAACCTTTCTGAATCTGTAGTTACGCTTCTGAGTGTGTCGGGAGTGATGATGCGGTCAAACAGTGCTTGTTGTCCTTGTAATTTGACTTGATGAGTTTCGATAAGTTGTTTCTGAGTGTTAAATAAGGAAACAGATATGAGAGCGCCTTGTGCCCCTCTAAATTGAAAGTTTATATCACTATTTGGCGCGACTCGATAGTTGGCAGATAAACTCTCATCAATACCATAATAATAACTGTGCAATGGTGAGATCGGGGTTGTATCAGCTAAAAACCAACTAGATTGTGTTATTGTTTTGGACTGAATGACGATAAGACCTGGTTGAGTATTAAGTAATTGATAGGTATTAGGGTTTTCTAATTTTTCCAGTGTTAATTTTTTAGGCTTTTCTCGTTGTTTAAGGTCGTACCAAGTTATGTTGATATCTGCGATGTTTCCCTTGATATTTGCAGTAATATCACCGCCTTCATACACTCGAAATGAAGCCGATAAGTCTTGATCGGTATAGAAACCGTCAAGATCCAATTGTTGCGCACCAAAATCATATGTCAAAACATGGTAAGGGAGAGTTTCATATAGGGTATCGGCTTTGAAATCAATATCAGGTACACCTTGTGGCGCAAGCTTTAGCCAATCAAATGTCACTGCATTATGAATTTCTCGAGTGGTAATCGCATTGGCGCCAATGGTGTGGTAAGCGATTGTACGTTCGCGCCATTCTACCGGGAGCTTTAACCAGGCGCTATTTATGTCATCTGTATCTGTTGGTGTTTTTGCATGTATGCGAACGACCACGCCTTTGAGACTAGAATCTTCAGGTATTACCCGCAATGCAATCCGGCTTGCATTGGTGAGCTGCTCACTATTTATATAAAAAGATTGTCCAGAAGACACTGATAGTGCTGCTTTATTCTCAATAATTTGTTTAACTTGTTGTTGGTCAGCGTCCAGAGCCAGCTTCGAAGCATGATGATACACTTTTTGCATCAGCTGGTTATTGTCTTGATCAAGTAATGTGTATTCTATGGCATAATTAATAGGCTTATCAAACTCGACCTGTTGAGCAAAAATTGCATTCGATAGAATTCGCAAGTTATATGTTCTCGATGGAGAGAAGTTATAAACAAGGGGTTTATCTGAATGTAGCCAATGTACATTCGACCGAGTTTCTTTATCTGAACGTTGTGCCATAGGCTCTGCTGATTGTAGCCAAAAGTAAAAGCGTACCCCAAACCAGAAAACAATGATAAGCAATACTAACCAAAATGTTATTTTCAACAGCCACTTAATATAATACATGCTGACCCCTTCTTATCGCGGCTTCATATACATGGCGGTCTATTAGCTTGTTTCGGGTTGGTAAGTATAGGGCAATCAAGGTACCCCCGTTTTTAATGGCCAATGCGAGCTCATACTCCGGATCAAGTTTGACAGCTTGTAAAGTACAACGTTTTCCGGCTTTGCAATAGTCAGTGAGTAAAGGTAAGTGTTGAGATATTGCATATTCATCAGTGATGTGGCGCAGCTTTTCAATACTGGCTTTATCTACATTAGCCCAGTCATTTGGTGCGAGCGTCGATAGCATTAAACTGGGTAAGTATGCGACATCTGAAATTGCCAATAATCGTTGCAACAGTGCTTGTTCAGATATAGAAAAGTGTTTTTTAAAATCGGAGGCTAACCATAATGTAGCGAGTTCACTATTTGGGGCAAATAACTGATAACCAGTTTGTGGTGATGTGCCGAGCTCTAAGCCCCTTGTTGCAGTTTGACCTTGTACTATTTGATGCTCAACACCTAGTTTTGTTAACGCTAACCGTAAATCCCTTAATACCGTGCTTTGGAATGTGTGCGGATGCGTAAATTGAAATGCAATTGCACTGGGTCTTATATGTGACGGTGCACTATGACTGCGAATTTGCAAGTTCATGATATTTTTATCGTGATCATGACGCAACACACTTTGATGTACTATGTTAAAAAGTGACTTCACATTTGCAGGGGTCATTACATTAGAAAAAGGGCTTGCGTACGGGTGCGCACCTGCAATAGATAGTACTTTACCTTGAATGTGTGTAAATAATTGTGCTGAAAATTTTAAAGTATTACTTTCGAATAAAGGCCTCGGCACTTGAATATTGAGTGATTTTGCTGGGTTTAGGTTGATAAAGAAAATACCTTGACCCTTTTCATAAAACTGCTGTTTAGGAATGGGGGCTATCATGATGTAACGGCCTTGCTCTGACATCATGAGTGTTAGTTCGTAACCCACCATTTGTGCGATATTGTTAATTTGATTGAGCCTGTTTTGGATATTGGCATTAATCGTTTGATTATTTAAACCATCTACTAAAATGTATAGGGGACGGAGTATCTCAAACTCCCATAGTGCCGCTTCATTATCTGACAATAATGCAAAGTGCTCACTGCCTTTTGCACTAATATGTGGGATGTAATGTTCAATTGCATTTTCTACTGAATCAGTCAAATATGTGATTGGAGCTTGATTAATTTGGCCGTCGGCGAGTGCCACTTTTGACATCAAGGAGGTGTAATTTGCGGTGTCTAAAAAGGTTTCTAAAAACTGACCTGAAAACTCTCCCCCAGGTAGGCTAAATGAGCTTGCTAAACCAAACGAACTATTTTTGCAATTAAGCAGTTCTCTTAATTCTTTTTGGCTAATTGCATTCGGTAGTTGATTATAAGCCCACAGTTGACACTGATGTATAAATGGACTGTTGTTTAAGAGACTTTGGCTACGCGTGTTTATTTCTCGTACTTGTAGGATTTGTTCAGCTGACAGTGCATTAATGAACGCAAGGTAGTACTTACTTTGTTGGCTAGATGAACTGGCACTCAAAGATTGTGTTAGTTGCGTGCCAAAGAGTAAAGCGCCGCTATTTAAATGTGATAATAATAACCCTGCGGCATCACTTGCTAAGCGCTCAGATGAGGGGTGTGGTACTGTGATCAGTAGTTCAGAAGTTGGTTGCTTTGTTAATATAAATAAACCGCGCAGAGAAAGCTTTCTTGCATCTTGAATATAAATATAGTGTTCGTCTTGGCGTAGCAAAAAATCTAGTTTCATTAACATAGCACGGGCTTCATCAAAGAGTTGCGTATTTTGCCTGTCTCGATTTAACAACCTAACAGCGGACTGAAATTGTTGTAATTGTTGCCCCTGTTGATATTGGCTAATCTCAATTTGGTTTTTTTTATCCGTATATAAATAGCTTTTGTACTCACTGATCATATGAGTCAGGCCACTCACGGCTTGATGTGTCTGAAGCTCTTTTATATGTGCTGAGCCAAATATGGATGGTACAAACATGATCACAAAGCCAATCGCGATGGCGATAAAACCGCCAACAACAGAGGTTTGAAATGTGGCTCTGATCACCAGTCCAAGCGCATTTTTTTGATAAATTTTTAATGCGAGTAAAGTTGAGAGCATATAACCGAATGCAAAAGTGTCGGTGACTTTTAAACTTGGATAATATTGAACAACGACGTAATTCAATAAGAGCTTATACACAAAACCAATATTAAAGAAAAATAGTAGGAGTCGAGCGCCTTCGAAATTAGCGTGACGTAATCTAGTAAAGTGCAATAACCCACTGCCAATAATAAGAATTACAGCGGTTTCTGCAAATGATGTGAGTAATTTACTTGGCTGCATTAATTGTAAAGCGAGCAATGCAGGGAGCATGATGCCATTAAACTCCCAGCCGTATTTAATATTTGCACGAGATGCGATAAACGCGGTGATGACCAAGATAATGTACGCTTTCGGCGCCGCTATAATTGATGCTGCAACGGCTTCATACATAATAGCAAGGTTAGCAATACTAAAGTTGCTGTAGGGCATTAAGATAAAACGGACAATGACATAGGTGAGTAACAGCTGGATTAGCGTCACTTTTGCACCGTATCTGAACCCTCCATTCCACATGACATTCGCGGTAAGAGCAATAATAACGAGCCCTAAGCTATATAATTGGGCTGCATAATCAAAGGTAATGTCCCATAAAGAGAACAGCGACGCGATAGAGGGCCAGAATAAGGTGTCCATGGTGACCCTTACTAAAATGCTGATCAAAATTATGGCGAAGAACCTATCTCTGCCAAACATTTCAGCAAACCCAAATCGTTCCATCATAGTTTTGGCTGATAATTTCATCACAATGTAAACAATCACCGCCTCAATTAAAATAACAGTGGCAGAGGTGGGACTTACAATAAAGAGTGGAACTAAATACCCAGGGACAACGAGTCCCGTTAAGGGGAATCCAAAGCGTAAATTGAGAAAGCAAACAACCCCAATGCCTACCCAAACCGTAGTAATAACAGATTGACCCAGGCCGCCCCCATTCGGGAATATATTTAATAACCAGTCCATTAATCAGATATCCACTCAGACTGCTTTTGAATTTCTTGCTGTTGGGTCAAAGTGGATAATTGTGATAATAACAAGCTGGGGTCATCTAGATGTGCGACGAGATCTGAAATATTTATAAATTCGAACAAGATCCCACCGACCTCAAATGGGTCACCCGCGCTATTTTTCACCTCAGAAGCCCCAATGGTACGCACAGAAAGAATGTAAACTTGATCATCGAAAGTCACTGGCTGGTACAACTCACCTCTATGAAGTGTTAAATAACGTAACTTACCCTTAGCTACATCATGTTCGAGCTGGCCCACCTTAGCGAGTAAATCTAAAGCTGTCATGTCAAAAATTGATAAACTCTGCTGTCGGGCGAGGGTTTCTAATGCTTGGTTGGTTTGGATAACTTGTCCAAATAAATTAAATAAAACGGTTGCAGAGCCGACTTGATTAAACACGTGTTCAAGTGTGGATAGTTTCTGTTCCATTTCATTGATTGAGAGCTTTATTTTTTGGCTTAGAGGTTTTTCTAAATTTAATGTTAATGCCCGCGTGAGCACACTATTATTGGCACTGTCTTGGGCGCTAAAAATACGATAGTGAAATAATAACTCACCTATTTGGTTAGCAAAGCGGTTTACATTTTTTAAAAAAGCCGCTTCATTAAAATGTTCATCGGTGCGAACGGTCATCGCCCAAAACCCTCTGATATCCCCCGCGTACATAAGAGAGACAATATATTGTGTTTCATCGTCGGTGATATTATCAAAAAATGGCCGTGTAATGCTCACCGCACCAAACTGCTTAATGGCGTCAGAATAGGGGGGACGTTCATAGTCTCGCCGCATTTCATGAATATTTGAGAGCTGGCAGTTAACGGCACGAATTTCGTAAAGTCGATGATCTCCTTCTTGGCGAGCAAGAAATATGCTTCTATCTAAGTCGAGTTGTTGCTTAACGAGTTCAATAATTGCATCCCAAGGATTACTTTGTTCAACAAAAGATTTAGGCAGGTAGCGTCCTAACATACGTTGCTGGATATTGTTAATAATGCGTTGTAAGTCGTCTTCCTCTACCCATTTCTTAGCAAAGAACATCCACACTAATGTTAAAACAGTATAGGTAGTGAGTTGTCCCGCGGGAATTAAAGTATGCCAATAAATGAGTATAAAATATGCACTTATAAACCAGAGTAGGCAAAGACCAAAAGCAATTATCAGGTTTATATTGATACTAAACTTTTGATAAAGCACCATTAATATTAAAACAATAATGACTTGCACAGTTAACGACGGCCAACCATCAAATGTAGCCACTAAACTATTTGTATCTATATTGTGTGCAATGTAGGCATATAAATAGGCGGCATCATGAAATGAGTCGACCTTTGGTGCTTTTAATCTCATTCCATAACCGTGAGTTCGTTGTGTTAATACGATTATTTTATTGTTTAATTGAGATTCTAAAATATCGCCAGATAATACGCGATCGCTATCGAATTTTGGTAGGGCGTGTGGTTGTAATGAAAAATTAATCAGTGCGGTATCAGGTAATTGTTTTTTAGGGAAAATGAGGTGCCAAATGTTATCACATGATTCAGTTGGTAAATTCTTAAAAATGATCGTGTAACCAGCCCAACTTTCAATGGGCGATAAGCATTGATTAGTCTGTGCATGAGGGTACAGTACCGTACTAGCGTGTCCGGTCGAGGTGCTGAAAATAAGGTCTGAAAATACAATGACAGCTTTTGGTGACCCAGCATCTATAATGTGGAGTAGCGCATTATGCTGTCTTTGAAGGTCGCCACTTTCAATGACAACGACGTCTGTATTTTGCTCAGATTGCACTACACTGAGTAAGTGATATATAGGCGCATTTATTTTCTCGATCGTACCACTTAACTCTAAGGCAAGCATGCACCCCACCAAGCTTAACATGAGCCAGAATGTTTTTTGGCGCCGAATGATAAAGTACTGCTGCTTTATCGACATATTACTCCTTGCGCAGAGCCGCTAAAAACTGCGAAAAGAAAGTGTTAATGTGAGTGCCTCATCAGTATTGACTCTAAGAAAATCAAGGCCATGCATTTTACTAGTTTGCCATTGAGATTCGTTAAATTGTAAGGGCCTTTGCCATGAAATCAACGCAATTTCATCTAATTGTAGAGTTGCATTACCGTCAGAGGGAGGAGCGTGCGTTAATGCTAAATTAACACCTCTAGCGGGCAGGTTTTCAGGACCCATAACTTGACTATCATCAGGGAGTTCAAAATGATGGACGAACGGTGTCCAATCATAACTTGATGCAGTCATAAGAGGGACTCTATTGAATGAAAATTCGAACCCATCTTCAGCTGTCGTTACAGTTAATTCAGCATTGAAGTCGCCTGCATTGTCACCTTTAGCATAGCCAAAAAGTGTAAATTCGTGGTATGCATCGGAAACACTTTCCGCTGGGGTGATAGGCATAGTGCGAATTGTTTGTCTAAATGGTAACCGCAAAGGGGTATTGTCGAATTGTGTTCTTGTAAGGCACATACCTTGGCGATGTCTATATACACCTGTTATACAAGGTATTGCATCTTCATCACTGTGTTCCCAGCGAGATATTTCACCAAACTCATCATCGTTATCCCAGTCTTCAAAGTCACCGAATATCATCAAATCTCTGCCGAGTGTGAATTGAGCACTGTTATTTTTGTCAGCAGTAATTTGCGCTAAAAATGCATTGCTTGGCGCGAAAGCTCTTAAATCTACAATTTGTGTTCCAGCCGATATGGTGATTGTTTTTGTGGTTGTTATCGGTGGAGTATTCAGGCCTTGAAAAGTGACTAAGGCATAGCCTGATTTAGGAATAACAGTCACGTTATCGTCTGAAAACTCCGCGAGCCGTCGTGATAAATAATCACTCAAAAAGCCATTTACTAACCGAGGTTGGTAGTCTTCAATATAAATTGGATATGCTTTAGCGCGCTGTATTTTGTGTTCAGCATCATTATCAATGGTTACAGATACAGCCACACCTAACAAAGTCTCCAAGCGGTTTTGGTCGAATATTAAGTTGCCTAAACCTAAAATCGCGGGTGTCGAGTCATAAACAGCGAAGCCTTGGGCAACGTGAGGGTGGTGTGCAATAGCCAAATCAATAGAGCGTCGAGCTGCGAATTCGAAGCGGTTAGTTATGTACTGTGTCGGAGAGAAAGAGTACTCATCGCCACCATGCATTTGTACTATTGCAAAGTCATGATTTGATGCGACATCAGTGAGCGCATTGTTTAACTCTAAATCGTTGGTTAAATCGGCTGCCCCTCCCTTATTTTCTTGTGCGATATAGTTTATAGGATTGGCGTTACCGGTAATTGATGTCGCAGATACCAAGCCTAAATTAATGCCATTCACTCGTGTTGTAAGTGGGCGGTAAGCTTGAGTCGCATTCATGCCTGCACCACTATGGAGAAAACCCGCATCATTCACGTATTTTAACGTATCTATTAGGCCAGGCTCTAAATAGTCGTACACATGATTATTACCCAGTGCAACATAATCAACGCCTATATCTTTTAAACTATTTAATGTATCAGGGAGAGAGAAAAACGAAAACTCTTTGGTGGGGTGGACACTGCTTGGGTTTGATAATACAGGCGATTCTAAGTTTATTGAGCTAAAATCTGCAGTTGCAAACAAAGGTTTGATAAATTTAGTAATGTTTGTGGCACTGGTTGCAGCAGTTTCATTTTGAATGAGTGCTTGTGCAACATTAGGCACATTGTTGGTCATGGTCACTAAGCTGGGGTCCATGAACCTGCGGCCGAACATAGTATCACCACCAAATAACAGTGTAGCCTGCTGTGATGTTTGCGCGATTAAATTAATGGTTGTTGATGTGGTTGATAATAAACGCATATTAGAAATATGTGGCGCATACCCAAGTTTATTTACAACAAGGGTATAGTTTCCGAGTTTTATATTTGTAACTTCTGCTTGGCCTACATTGTTGGTATTTAACACCTTACCTGCAAAAGTGACGAGTGCATTAGCAAGAGGTTGCCCTGAGTGATTAAGTACTTTTAGTGACATATTTGCGGTTTTGTCACTTTGTTGGTTTTGTTGTTGTTGTTCTTGTTGCTGCTGTTCTGTTTCTGGTGCCTCGTAAGCATCTTCTACGGAGCAACCTAAAAGTAAGAGTGTAGTACACAGCGCAATTAATACATCTCTAATTGAAAACCATACTTTTTTTCTATGCATATAGCCTTGGACCTAAAAATAAAACATTATTAATACATAAATCCATCCTTTAGTATTGTAATTTAATTATTGTCATAACAACAGACTGTTTAAATATTTATTCAGATGAAATGAATGACTGTGTGGTGATAGCTGTACAATTTGAATGTTAATTAAGAGTATAGACCTTATTGTGCAAAATAGTTTACATTTTTCTAGTCCAGTGACTATTCTTAGAGTATGATCGCGCTAAATTGATAACACCCCTTTTTGAGGAACGAATGCGTCTTGAAATTCATTGTGCAGACCGTATCGGTATTGCTCAGGAAATACTCAATATATTAGTCAATTACCAAGTTGATTTGAAAGGTATTGAAGTGGATTCTGTTAATTGCAGAATGTACGTTAGCTTTCCACCGATTGAATTTGAACAGTTTCAAAAGATTATGCCTGAGATTCGCCTTATTGATGGGGTCGAAGACGTGAGAACGACGGCGTTTTTACCATCGGAACGTGAACATAATGAGTTAAACACTTTGCTCAGTGCATTGCCTGATGGAGTCATTTCAATTGATGCGAAAGGCTGGGTGAGGCATTGTAATGATGCGGCGAGTAAAGATATTAACCTCCCAGATTCAGATATTATTGGTGAAAACATCAATAATTTATTGAAAGGGTTTAATTTTACTCGATGGCTAGAAGGGAAAGAAGTATTAGGCCAAACAACGCGAGTCGAGGTTGGTGGTGAAGATTATATTGCTGACATATTACCGATCGCAGTGCCTCAAGGTCCAGAAGGGGATGTGTTAGCTGGTGCGGTAATTAATATTAAGTCACAAAGCCGATTAGGGCAGCAAGTGAGTGCGTTTAGGCGATACGGACAAGAAAGTTTTGCGACTATCCATAATCATAGTACCGCGATGCGACGGGTTGTACGCGAAGCGCGAAAAATGGCGCAGCTGGAAGCGCCAATATTAATTACGGGTGAAACAGGGACAGGTAAAGAGCTACTAGCAAGAGCATGTCACTATGCGTCAAATCGATCGCTCAAGCCGTTTATAGCACTTTCTTGTGCTTCGTTGCCTGATGATGTTGCTGAGTCTGAGCTATTCGGTTATGCCGGATATGAAGATAATGCTGCTCCGAAACGAGGTGTACTTGAACAAGCTGATGGCGGCACTGTATTTTTGGATGAGGTGGGGGAAATGTCTCGCCAATTACAGACCAAGTTACTACGCTTTTTGCAAGACGGTACATTTAGAAAAGTCGGGGATGAAAACGAAGTTAAAGTCAATGTTAGGATTGTAGCGGCTACACAAAAAGATTTGCCAGCGATGGTACAAGAGGGGAGTTTTCGAGAAGACCTGTACTATCGAATCAATGTACTGACTTTGGAGATCGCGCCGTTACGAGACAGAAAGGCAGATGTTGGCCCGCTAGCGGAGCACTTTATTCAAAAGTACGCACAGCAGAATGGCCAAGTTGCTCCTTTGCTAGACAGTGATTGCCTCGAGTTTCTAGAACAGTACCCTTGGCCTGGAAATATACGCCAACTAGAAAACTCTATCTATCGAGCTGTGTCGTTACTCGATGATAAGCAATTGCGTGTCGAGCATATGCAACTACCGACCTTCACTCATGATTTAGGGTATCTTGAATCAGACTTTGAAGGGTCGTTAGAGCAGGCAGTAAAACGCTTTGAAGCAACGTTACTACGTAAGCTTTATCCCGCATATCCGAGTTCTCGACAACTAGCGAAAAGGTTAGGCCTGAGCCATACGGCGGTTGCGAATAAACTAAGAGAATATGGCATTAACAGAAAAACAGTGAAGGTGTAGGTAACAGCCTACACACTTTCAAATCAGGTGTTATTTAGTCCCCATATTCTTAATAACACCTTCTAGCTTGATATACTTGATGCCATTATCTTCAAAAATTACATCGATACTAATGTTATTCCGCACAAAAAAGTAGTCAATACCATTGAGTGTAAGTACATAACTGCCTTTAACATCACTGCTAAAGTCTCCTTTACGCAGCGACAATTTGTTTTTACCTAATGTCCAGCTGAATTCATCGATAAAGCCTTTGTAAAATTCTTGGATCCACACATTACTTTCATCTTTACTGAGTGTAATTGCGATGGAATATGACTCTGGGATTTCAGACATATTGTAACGTTTTGGGCCAATACGAAATTTTTTAATATCGCTTTCCCAACCAAAGCCAAAATAAAATCCCTTTGATGCACCGCCAGAAAAGCGCAGTTCACCAGGTCCTTTAAAATCAAAATCTGCATAGCTGAAAGGTGAAAAAGCAAATAACGCAGCCGACAGTAAGATCTTAAATTTACGCATGTTTTCCCCTATGATCAAATCGTTATAACACTGTATTAAGCCTAGTTTAGTGTTTCATTCGGATCAAGTAATACTTGTGAGTGTAAGCGGCTATGATAGAATGAAGTGCCATGAAAACTGGTAAGACCATCTTATGAATCTGTATTTTCGACTATTATTACTTCTCTTAAAAATCAAGAATAATAAATTAACTCAGCCTTTATTAGATCCCGTTGATATTGATTTTAAAGTGATGCCAAGTGATTGTGATATCAACTTACACCTCACCAATTCACGATATCTTGCTTTTATGGATTTAGCCCGAACTTGGATGACAGAGAAAATGGGGCTATTCAGTGAAGTAATGAAACGTCGCTGGTTTCCTATTGTTAATGCTACAGCGATAACTTATATACGAGATATTAAGCCATTTCAAAAATTTACCGTCACCACAAAACTAGTAAGCTGGGACCATAAATACTTTTATATAGAACAAAAATTTCATTCGGAGCGCGGGCTACATGCAATTGCATTTGTGCGAGGCGTTTTTCGTCATAAGCATGGTATTGTTCCGATAGAAGAAATGTTAGAGGTAGCGGGCTACAAAGGAGATACACCAGAAATGCCTGTAGAAATTATGCATTGGAAAGCGATGCTAGAGGCGAAGAAAAGCAGCAATTTAGCAAAATAAAAGGCCATTAAACATGGCCTTGATGATTGAGAAAAGTACTGGTTGAAACGATTCTAGAACTTATACTTAATGCCAAGCATGGCGACAACGGGGTCAATCTCAACATCTGACGTGAGCGCTTTTTTACCATCAGCGTACACGGTAGCGTCAGTGTCGATATCCATTTTTGATAGCATTGCGTGGATGCCCCACTTATCATTGAGTAGGTAATTGAAGCCCGCTTGTACGGCAAAACCGAGAGAGTTATCTAAATCGACTTTTACATCATTTGTTCCCAATGTTGCTTTTAATGCGGCTGTTGGCTCTTCATCAAAAAAGACTGTGTAGTTAACGCCAACCCCAATGAATGGTCTAAACTTCGCACCGGCATCCAAAAAGTGGTACTGGGCTAACAAAGTCGGAGGAAGTTGCTTTACTTTCGCGATTTCGGCACCTTGTAATCCACCCGCGCCATTTACCGTATGTGAAAAGGGGGTGGCTGCAATGAGTTCAAATACGATATTGTCTGAATATTGATAGTCAAACGTAATACCCAGTTGTGTATCTGAGTCTGCAACTAAACCAAGCGCTTTGTTTTGGTCAATTGCAGAAGCTGTACTGGTAGGGTTTACATTAATAGCACCTACATTCACGCTTAGTTTAGCTTGAGCAAATGGGGTTGCAACCAAGCATGTTGATAGTAGTACTGCGCTAAATTTTTTCATTTTCATCTCCTGAACCTCTGCAAGGTAATTTGCTTTGTTGGTCCCATGTTATAGCGTTATTTTTTTATAAAATTGTTCTAGATCAAATTTTAAATTGTGTTCTTTCAGAAATTTCTGAAAGTTTGATTTGGATTAAGTTTTGCAAATAATTAAGCGTCGATGGCCTACATTGATTTTTTGCATTACCTCTGTAAGTGACCTAAAAGCGACATAATTACGCCATTAAAGTGCAATAATTAGGCGCTGTAATAGGTAGGGTCTTTTCGCTATTTTGAGTATTGTCATGGCTCAGCAAACCGTTTTAAAAAGCTCGGCACTGGATATGCTTGTTACAAGGTTGCAAACACTGATACAGGCTCCGTCAATTACACCTAACGATGCAGGCACTATTGACTGGCTTGCCAATGAGTTGCAATTGCTTGGGTTTGAAATTGATGCTTTAACATCGCAGCATGGCGTTAAAAACTTGATAGCAAAGCGATGTTTTGGGGCTGGGCCTGTTATGGCTTTTTCAGGGCATGTTGATGTGGTGCCTGCGAAGAGCGTAGGGTGGATTGTCGATCCGTTTCAAGGTGAAGTTGTGAATGACAGTGTATATGGACGCGGTGCGGCAGATATGAAAGGTGGAATTGCCGCTATGCTCTGTGCGACAGAGAGGTTATGTCAGCATCATGAACATGCTATTGGTACCTTTTATTGGCTCATAACGTCTGATGAGGAAGGGGAAGCTGAGCATGGTTCAAAATATATTGCGGCGCATTTACAACAACAGAATGTTCAATTAAATGGATGTTTGGTGGGGGAGCCGACTTCGGATAAGCACGTTGGTGATACGATTAAGAATGGGCGCAGAGGTGCATTATCAGCACGAGTGCTGGTGTCGGGGATCGCAGGCCATGTGGCTTACCCTGAAAATACGGTGAATGCAGCACATATTGCAGGTGATATTGTATCTGCATTGGCGAACTTAACATGGTGGAAAGATGCTGCCGGTTCAAAAACCCATTTGCAAGTAACAGGCATATCAGTACCAAATATTATTGATAACCTCGTGCCGAGTGAATGTGAGGTTACATTTAATATTAGATATAGCCATGCTTATGATAGTAAACAGATACAATCGCTCGTGCTATCAGCTCTTAGTAAGTGGAATGCGAATATTTCTGTGACGTGGGAACGACCATGCGAGCCTTATTACACGGGTAATAAAGGGCAAGGGTGTTTTTTATCAATGGTAGAAAGCGCGGTAGCGAGTGTGACTGCACAGTACCCGGCATTAAGCACTGCTGGTGGAACATCGGATGGGCGGTTTTTTTCCAGCGACTTTACCCAAGTCGTTGAGTGTGGGGTTCGAAATCATACAATTCATCAAACTAATGAGCATGTGCCAATTGCTGATTTGAAACAGGTAGAAAAAATTTACAGAGGAGTGCTCGCACGATTCTTCATTGGCTCAAATAGCGCAATATAAAAAATTGAAGTGGGGCCTTGAAAAAGCATTTGCCGACCATAGATAGGATTATGAAGGTGGCTCATGTAGGACCTTCATATTAATTTAATGTTTTTTATATTTTTATTACGTTATTTTTGGTTCTTTAAGAAGAAAAGTAACGTTTATCGCTTATTTAGAGGATAGCATTATGCGTACCGTAGATTTATCTCCACTATACCGTTCATTCATTGGTTTTGATCATTTAGCATCTTTAATGGATGCCGCTGCACGTACCGATAAGCAGCCGAGCTTTCCGCCTTATAATATTGAGGCGCTTGATCAAGATAAATATCAAATTACGATGGCAGTAGCAGGCTTCTCAGAGCAGGAGCTTAATATTGAGTCTGAAAACAATACCTTAAAAGTAGCTGGTGTTAAGGCTGATAAAGTGAGCCAAGCCGAGCGTAAATTTATTCATCAAGGCATTGCCGAGCGTAATTTTGAGCGGAAGTTCCAATTAGGAGATCATGTTAAAGTGATCGCAGCTCAATTAGATAACGGTTTGCTTGTAATTGATTTAGAAAGAGAGGTTCCTGAAGCGTTAAAACCTCAGAAGATAGCAATCAGAAAAAGCAAATTGATTGAAAGTAATTAGTTACTCGTCAAACGATAACTTGGTCAGGTTGGCCAAGTTTCAACTCACAATATTAAGTAATGTTATGCCAGCTTTTATACTTTGAGCTGGCATTTTTTTGTGTGGACATTGGCTTACTGATGCATTGCACAGTTCAAAACCCAATAGCTCAACAGTCTACAACTTCTTACACAATGGCGGATACTTCAGCGCTAAATTAACGTAAGATAGCCAAGGAATAGTGGTAAAACACAGGAATTTTTGGGTTATATGCAATTAAAACGCTGGCACGTATGGACTGTACCAAGTTTAATTATGCTTTTCAGTTTATTTTGGTATAAAAACTTTTTAGTACGTTATGCTGTAAACGCTTATGGGTTACCTGCATCTTTTTCGGTTACGTGTTTGTCTTGGTCAATGAATAGTTTGAGCGAGTTAAAAGTTGAAAAGTTATGTATAAAAAATGATGAGTATATAGTAACTATATTTAATGCCATCGTCTCTCGAGAGATAGCTCTGATTGGAAAGCTAGATGTTCAATACAAAAAAAGTCAGGGTGCAACATCACAAAATGTTACTGCAACCCCACTGCAGATACCACTCATTGCACAGCGGCCAAGAATAAGTATCAACGAGCTCACAATTGCGACTGAATATTTGTCAAAGCCAATATCTATGGGTCTCTATGAACATCAATTGAATGTGTTTAGGTTAGAGAGCGACCTAAAAGGGGAGGTGGCAATAAATGCAGACGCTGTAACTGTCAGATTGCACCTCGATAGCCCATTGATTTATCGAAATACACCAAAACAAATCAAACACCTAAAAGGACAGACCTCTGTTATCTATACCGGGTTATCTGTACAGGCAACAGCGGATATAAATGTAGAAAGCGCTTTTACACAGGCACAGTGCGAGGTAGGGGCTACTGTATTCGGCCAGCTTTTTCTTGATTTTGATATTGCCACAGCATCAGCCGATCTTGATTTAAGTAAATTACAGACTGAAGCGGTTGGTACAACGTGTATAGATAGTTTACCAGAAACATATGTGAACTATGTTAAGCCTCTATTAGCGCATCCATGGGACATCTCAATTCCAAAAATAGCAAGAGGAACAACAGATACGATAGTCATTTCAAAAATAACGGCCAATAATAATCTAACGGATGAGGTCGCAATGACTGATATGGAGTTTGATATTAATAAAGCGCAGCTTACTTTTGACTGGCATTGGGCACATAGTTCGAACACGTTAGGTACATTTATACATCGCGCACAAGTCGGAGTAGATGAGCATCAGTTTACTTCACAGAATAACTTGGCGTTTCAAACGCCGGAATTGGATGTTAATGGAGTAAATTTTCATGCTGGAGCAAGCGATATCGAGTTTTCAGTCAATGGAAATATTACAGCTAGTGCCAACTTTGACGTGTCGGGCAAAGGGGTTGTACAGACCCAGATGCTCAGATATGAAAGTGCACAATTCAATGACGTAAGAGCGGCTATTGAATTTGACGTGCATAGGGGAAATGTTACAGAAATAGATGCCAATATTGAACTAAACACTGACTCGGTTAATTTTGAACAGTTGGTGTTATTTGATATATCTGCCAAGGCTAATGTGGCACTTGATAAGTTGCAAAATGTGGTATTGCGTTCAGAGTCGTCCGTAGGAAAAATACAGCACGCTGATCTACAAATAAAAGGGGTCGAACAGCAGCTTTTTGTTAATGCCAAGCTTGATACTAGCGAAAGCCACGCAAAATTTCGTTTACAGACAGCCATCGATGCGATAAAAACGCCCTCGATGAAAACTGGGGGCATTGATATTGCGAGCCAAGGAGATTTTAATCGAAGCTTATCTCTAGAGCATATTATAAGCTATGCAGAGCAAGAGTTACTACTAGAGCATCAGTTAACCCCTCAAGGTCATCCTTTCACCCTGACAATAGCACCGCAGCCGGTTGTAAACTTACAGCCTCTGCTGACACAAGTTATGCCTCAATTACAGGTAACCCAAGGTACTTTGAATGGTAAAATAGACGGCGATTTAGCATTGCAAGAGGCTGATTTTCGGGGACAACTAAAAGATGTTTCGGTGCTATATGATAGTCACTTTATTGATGGTGTTGATACCACTTTTTCGGGAAGCCTGAGTTCAGGAGATATTAAGATTGAAAATTCTAAACTGAACATTGAGCAAATACGAACAGGCGCAGTGTTATCAAATATTACGGCTGATTATTGGGTTGATGGACAGCAAGCAACGATTGCAAAGCTACGCGCTAACGTCTTTAACGGACAGGTGTATTTACCCCAGTTACACGTTTTTGCTGAACAGCAAGTATTAGCGCTGTCGTTGCTTGATCTTGACTTGGGTATGCTTGCTGAAGCAGGACGTGATGCGGGAATAGCGCTATCTGGTAGAGTATCGGGCAAGCTACCGATCTTTATTAATGGTAATGCCATTAGCATTGAAAATGGCACACTCTATAATGTAGACACGGGACAATTGGTCGTTGAAGACAATGCATCGGTGAACGCCCTGAAAGCTCAACAACCAAGTTTAACCACCGTCATAGGGTTACTTGATAACTTAACGGTCAATACATTGACCAGCGACGTAAATCTCACCGCAGACGGGTGGTTGACATTAGGAGTAAAGATTGTGGGTGAAAATGAAGAGCAAGCTCAACCTGTTAATTTTAATTATACCCATACAGAGAATATTTTTACCCTGTTTAAAGCGCTACGGTTAAGTGATGAAATAACTCAACGTGTTGAACAGGCCCTCACTAAATAGGAGTAAGTTAAATGAAATGGATGATACCCATATTGAGTATTTTACTGTTGTCGGCATGCACTCATAAAGTGCAAGTTGAAACGAAAGAGCCGATAACGATCAATTTGAATGTCAAAGTTGACCATGAGATACGCGTAAAAGTAGATAAAGAGTTGGACGATTTGTTTAGTGATGACAGCGAATTATTCTAAAGGAGAATGAAATGAAAATAATTAAATTAGCATTGGTAGCTATTGCATTTAGCATGACTTTTTCTGCATTTGCACTCACGCTGACTAACGCCAAGTCGCAAGGCTTAGTCGGAGAAACGGAAAGTGGATATTTGGCGTTGGTAACAAGCAACCCACAAGCACAGGCTTTAATTAAGTCAGTTAATGCAAAAAGAAAAAGTAAATATGCACAACTGGCAAAGAAAAACAATTTAAGTTTATCGCAAGTAGAGACTTTAGCTGGCCAGAAAGCAGTTGCAAAAACAGCCTCAGGTCACTTTATTAAAGTAAATGGTCAGTGGATAAAGAAGTAACTTTGTGTGGCGACACAACCAAAAAATATTCCCATACTTTTTTGGTTGTGTGCGTTCGTAACCGCCCGTTTAAGTACGATATCAGTTCCTGTTTAAGCTCTTTTTTGTAATACTCTGCTTATGCTTTTCAATTGAAATATGGTGTCATGCAGTACAACATTAATGGCTTATACGTAGATTTAGTGAAGGGAGTTGTGATTGATGGTGTTGAGTACTCAACGATTCGTAGTAAGACATTACAAGTATTAGTGAAGTTAATTGCAAACCGAGAACGCATTGTTACCAAGCAGGAGTTGCTAGAGGATATTTGGCATGATGTCATTGTGCAAGAGCAAGTACTGGCGCAATCTATCAAAGAACTTCGAGATTTATTTGGAAGCGACACCATAAAAACCTTCCCTCGCAATGGCTATCAATGGATTGCTGATTTAGAAGTATCCTCGGTAAAGAATAAAAACAATCAAGATAAAAAAAAGATGATATGGGTAAGCGCGATATGTGTCGTTAGTTTGCTGGTATTGACGTTGGTAAATACTCTCTCTTCAAAGAGGTTGAGTATTGCATTTTTGCCTGTTGATAATGCGATGCAAGATACAGAGCATAATTGGGTGTCAGTGCAAGGTCTGGAATACTTAAGCCAGCGGTTATCTCAGTCGAGTGAACTCGATGTTATTGACAGCGGCCATATTTTATATGCTTTAGAGCGGTTAGATGTTAATCAACGGCAGCGATTCGATGGTGCGAATGTTTATCCTTTGCGTGCTAAATTAGAAGCTGACTTATTGGTGAAAACACGTTTAACAGGGTTTCCTGAAGATTATCAATTACATTACTTTATCTATTCTGAGTATAATGCTGAACGAGGTGTGGTTAACGCTAGAACGGTTAACCGAGGATTTGAACTATTAGTTGAGTTAATCGCAAAGCGCTTTGATTCCTATCAGCCGAGCAACTTTCAACTTAATAAAAATGTGTTTAGTAATGAAGCCTTCGCGAGGGGCGTAGAGTTATATTTACAAAATCAGTTTGAGCAAGCAAGTGCACTATTTGCAAGTGCATTACAAAGCAATCATGAGTTGTTAGCCGCAAGGCGATATCTTGCTGCTAGTTATGCAAATACCGCACGTCAAAGCGAAGCAATCACACTATTGGAAGAAAATATTGTACTGGCAAGTAAACAGCAAAATAGAGAATTGATCAGGGCTCACTTACTGATCGGTTATTTGAAAATTAACTGGCCGACATCAGACAGTCGAACAAATGAATTAAGAGAGGCCTCAGAGCACATTGCTCAAGCAAAGAAATTGGCAGAACAACAGCAAGATAAACTATTTATTGCCTATTCGTATGAAGAACTTGGGAAAATAAAACGCTTACAAGGCCGATATACACAGGCGATTAGACTGCTGACCTTAGCATTGGCTTATCATCGTGAATTTAATAGTAGCTATGGACAAACCGCTGCACTCATTGAGTTAGCTAAGGTAGCTTCTGAACAATTAGAAGTTGAGGAAAGTGAGCACTATTTAGAGGAAGCGCTACTTATTGCGCAGAAAAGTCATGCTCAAGCGAACTTGGTTTGGGTTTATTTAGCCAAAGCAGATATTGCGCGTAGCCAGTTAAATAAAGTAAAGGCATTGCGGTATGCAAATAAGGCCAAAGAGGTCGCGCAGCAAAGTGATAGCCCGCTGCTGATCAGCCGTGTTGAAGCATGGTTCAACCATGCTTCAGTATATAGTGTTAACTAATCAGGTGATTATACGCACTATAGGCTACAGTAGTCTTTTTGCTTAGGAGACCACTCAGGCACACTGTCATATTGTTCAATACGATTGTTTCTAAATGAAGATATTTGCTGTGTTATTTGATGTGTTGTTAGTAGGGTGTCTTTTGCAAAGTAGACCCAATCCACGTCTTGGTAGTATTGACGCATAACTGGATTTTGTACCAGTTGCTCTTGAATAAACCACAAATTGAAATTAATAGACATAGGTACCTCAGGAAATACTTCAGGTCCGTGAGTGGCGAATAACCGACCATTTATGTAGTAGCGTAATGTATTATCTGCCACATGTAGCACGAGTGTGTTCCAACCTTGCAGACTGCGTATACTTGCGTCATGCTGGTTTACTTTTGTCCATGGTGTCAGTTGAAATGTTTCCCATGACGTTGCAAATAAAGCATGGTTCCCTTCTCCCCAGCCCCCATTAGCTAAATATTCAAAGTCCATTTCACTGTAGTTTTTATCCATAGGCGCTACGAGTGGACTAATTGCATAAAAGGTCTCTACTATGCCATCTCCATCTGGCCCATATTGTGGTATGTCGTTAAAGTATACTCGGGCAGCATAGGTACCTTCTCGATATTTTCGCTTGTGACAAACCTGAGTTTGACGGGTATTTACGGATGTACCGTCTGTTTTTGAGGTTAGCCTCATTATAAAGTTAGTATGATCCAATGGGTGTGGATGGAAGGTGACACCTTCTTCCCACCATGTCGCACCTTTAACACCAGGGTGGCCTTTTTCGGTTCTAACCATCCAACCATTTTCTTTCGCTTGGGTAAAATTGGCGTAATTAAAGTCGTCGAACATTACGTGTGAATATGATTGCTCAACACCCAGTACGTGAGAGAGAGGCGCTAAGCATAGAGAGCTAATAAACATCATTTTTCTGCGCATGACTAAATACCTTGTGGTCAATATTGTTTTCGGGTTTTCAGTTGTAGTTATGTTTGTTATGGGTTGCGAATTAAATTACATTAAATTTACATTTTTTAGAGATTAAAATTTTTTAAATATATGTATATTAATGTTTTTATTTTAGATCTTTTTGATTTAGGTGTTATTTAACCTCAGGTTTGGATAAGGGTTTTGGAGTAGGAAATATTTTGAAAACAAACTTACGTCCAATCCAATGATGATATTTTGTTCAATATCAAGGCGCTTTTATGCAGTAATAGCGGGCTATTACAAATGAAAGCAACGCCGAGAGTGAGAAAAAGAGCTTTATTGGGCAAATTCGCTTATCCAGAGCTGAGGTTATTTATACATAAGGAAAGCGCACACTCAAAAGGAAAGCATTTTGATTAGGTAGGTGCATTACAAGAAAAATGACTATTGAAGTGAGTGTGGGGAAGCGCGAGAAGTTGCTCTTATAATGTTGATGGTTGATATGATGGAACTTAGAAAAAAAATGAGTAAGGTATACCTAAGTAAACCTTACTCATTGGGCTAGTAACTTTAATTGTGGAATAGTGAGTGCTATGCGCTTGGCACCATTTGTACTTCAACTTCTTGACCCGTTTTTAATCGCTCAGCACCTCGAACGGCTACATTATCACCGATGGATAATGAACCTTGGCTGATAGGCGTGATGGCTACAAGCGTGCCTTGCCCTTTACCAACAGTCACTGGAATTTTATGCGCGGTGTTTTTATCATCAATTTTAACTATGTGTACGCCTTCTTTGCGTAAAATAAGGGCATCTCTATTGATTAACCAAGTTGTACTGTTAGTTTTGAGAGGGACTGAAACGTCGACTAGCTGGCCGACAGCCCACAGTTGTGCTGTGTTTCGTGTGAGCGTTGCGCGCACTTCAAATGACTGTGAACGAGGATCGGTTGTTGGAATTATACTGGTAATGATAGCCGTACTGGCCTGTGGGTTATCTAAGTTACCTGCTGTAAAAGGCAGTGATTCGCCTTTCTTTATATAGCTAAGGTACTTAACAGGGATGTACATTCTAATTTCTAAATTGGTAATATCTGTTAGTTGAAGTAACTCATCGGCACGATTAATATCTTTTCCAGAACGCATATAGCGGGCGCTGATCACGCCAGAAAATGGCGCAACCAATGTCGCTCGATGTAATTTATCTGCAATGACTTTTAATGCAATGTTCGCAAGTGCAATATCTGACTGAGCTAAATCATGTTTATTTTGAACTAAATCAACTTGGCTTGCAGCTGCACTACTAGACTGAGCGAGCTTTTTGAGGCGGCTGAGTTCTTGTTTATGGAATCGCAAGTTGATTTTCGCTCGGGTCAACATTTCTTGCTGTCTAGCTTGTTCAAACTCCAATGGGAGCGTATCCATTCTGACGAGCACTTCGCCTTTTTGAACAGTTGCTCCTGGTTCAATTACATGTGTAAGTAGACCATCAATACCGGCCGTTAATTTAACATCTTGTTTGCCATGCAAAGTGCCATGAAGTGCAAGTTGACTGGTTAATGGCGCCTGTTTAATACTTTCGACTGCGACAGGAACGGCAGCATAAACGCCATTGCACATCATTCCTGCGGCTAAGAGGACGAACTTACTAAAACATGTCAGTTTTAACACTACTTTTTGGTACATAACGCGTCCCTTTATTGATTCGCAACGAGATTAACAATTGAAGCTTTGTCTTTAATAATGTGTGTTTCTTTTGGTTTCTTTTGCTGGCCAAGTAATAATAAACTGGGCATTAATATCAAGGTGAATAAGGCACTAATAGCCATTCCTCCGACAATAACAGTGGCGAGACCTCGATAAATTTCAGATCCGACACCAGGCACCAGCATCAAAGGCAGCATGCCAAATAAGCTGGTCAATGTACTTAAATAGACCGGTCTGGCTCTGAGTAATATAGCTTGTCGAACTGCGTCTTTACGTACTATGCCTTGCTGTTCTGCAGTACGGGTTTGGTCTACAAGCAAAATGGCGTTGTTGACGACTAACCCGAGCAAGATAATAAAGCCTATCATCGTGAGTAGGTCTAGGGACTGGAAAGTAAATAAGTTCAGTATATATAACGCAAGCACACCACCTGCAATCGCAAGAGGCATCACCAAAAGTACCAATAAGCTGTCTTTTGCAGATTTAAACAATGCAGTCATTAGTAAAAAGAGGATGAATAGTGCCAACATAAAGTTGAGAGTCATCTCTTCGATAGCTGAGTTCATCTTCTGTGCATTGCCAGCCAATATGACACTGGTATTTTTTGGAATATTTGCTCTGACTGTAGGCATAACCTTCTCAGCTAAAATACTTTGGGCTTCTTGCAAACTCATATTTTCTGGAGGAGTAACAACAACTGACACGGTACGCTTACCGTTAACTCTTCGCAGTTGACTCGGGCCGACAGTACGCTCTATAACTGCTAACTCACCTAAAGTTTGTATTCCTGAGGAAGGAGTTACGATTGGGAGTGCTTTCAGTTCCTCGGGGGTTGACCATGGATGAGCTCTCAAAATAACGTTCATACGCTCATTCCCGTTGAAGTATTCATTAATGAATAGTCCCCCCGTAAATGCCTGCACAGCTTGAGCGACATCATTTCGAGTAAGTCCAGCTTGCGTTATTCTACGATCATTGGGGTGTAGCCTAAGCTCAGGCTCTGCCATATCAAGGCTTGGTTGAGGTTGCGCTGTTGCATTTGGAAATGCCTCTTTTACGGTTTCCAAAGTGACTCTTGCACCCGCTATGAGTTCATCCATATTAGGGCCAGTCAAATCTATATTGATAGCTCGGCCATCACCGCCATTGGAGACACTGATCATTGAACCTCGAAATAGAAATACTTGGGTATCAGGCAGATCATGAAATATCTCTTTTTTGGCAACTTCCATTAACTCTTCAACACGTTTGGGGTCATCGGAATAGATGAATCCACCGGCATTGGCTCCAAAAATGTAAAAGTTGTAATCCTTTATTTTTGGGCGTTTTTCGCCATCATGGTAAGGCTTAATACGTTGCTTGACCCGTTTTGCTAACTCTTCTTCCATAAAGCCGATATTGCCACCAGGCGGTGTATTCAAAGAATAAAAGAAGCCATCGGTTGGTGCGCGTGGCATGAAATCTGTTTGTGGCAGTAAAGTGAAAGTAATGAACATTGAACCACCTAGTAATCCAGCCACCCAAGCAATTTGCTTTGTTTTAGTATTAGTTATTGTTGTAATAAAGGCGGTTAAATTGTGCCAATATTTCTTATATGGATCGGCGGTTGGCGTTTTATCTGGCCAAAAGTGATTCGCAATTGGGATCAGAGTCAATGCACAGACCAATGATGTAATGACCGCAATTGACAGTGTTAGGGCAAGATCTGAGAAAAGCTGGCCTTCGATACCAGCCATAAACATGATGGGTAAAAAAATAGCTACGCTTGTCGCTGTTGAGGCAAATAAAGCACCAGCGACTTGTGTAGCACCAATCAGAGCAGATTTCTTTTGGTGTTTACTGTCACTCGATAGACGAGAGATGTTTTCTTGGACAATAATTGCAGCGTCAAGCACTAACCCCACAGCGAAAGCTAAGCCTGCAAGTGAGATCACATTGAGGCTACGTTCGAAAAGGTGAAGGGTGAAGAAGGCAACCATTAATGACACTGGGATAGTTGCAGCGATTATAAGCGTGGTTTTTATACCCCTAAAAAAGAGCCACAATATCCCGCAAGCAAGCAAAACCCCTAACCCTAGATTGCTTTTGACCAGTGCTAAGGCGTTACGTATATGTACTGAAGAATCAAAACTAAGCTCAATAGCTAGGCCTGCTTCTTTTAATACTCCGCTGTTCAATTCACTTATTGCTTGGTTGATTTCATCAAGTACAGCCACTGTGTTTGCGTCATTATTTCTTGAAACAGTAATGTAATAAGCTGGTTTTCCATTTCTTAATGTCATTGAACGTCTGTCTGTAACGGTATCTTCAACAGTCGCAATGTCTTTTAGGTAAATTGCTCGGTCATCTGAATAGCCAACGCGCATCTGGCTAAGCGTATCGACATTGTATTTACCTGTAAACCGTACTGTATATTGCCGTCTCCCAACATCGGCGATGCCGCCTGAGGTATCTGTGGATGTTGAAATAGTGCGTCGAATAGAGGCTAAATCAATCCCTAGAGAAGCGGCTTTATATGGATCAAATGTCACTCGTAGCTCACGAGCGCGTTCACTGGCCATGTTTACATGTGATATGCCTGGAATTCGCGCTAATCTTGGCTCAATAAAATCTTCAATTTGCTTTTGGTATTGCGCCATATCGAGTGTTTCAGAGTCATAATTTAGGGGGACCACGAGTAAACTTGCTGCTGTTGGCCCTCCAGAGCCTGGTCCACCACCGCCACCAGCTGTTACAACTGGGTCAATCGCATCTAATGGGAGTGGAGGTACCTGATTGAGACTCGTTAGTACGTCTAGCATTGCTTGTTGCATATTGGCATCGACAGCAAAGGTCAGAGTAATTGTGCCATTACCTTGATTGATTTGTGTATTAACTTCTAATGCTCCCGGGGTGTTCTTCACTGCGTTTTCAATTGGCTCTATGATCATGGACTCAATCTCTTCGGGTGCTGCTTGTCGCCAGCCAGAAAAGATAGAGATTTGAGGTTGCACAATCTCAGGAGTGAGTTGTAGAGGGAGTTTAAAAATACTGATAGTACCGAATAGTATAATTAGTACCAGTATCACTAATACACTCGCTGGGTTTTTTAGCGAACTGCGTGTTAAGTTCATAGCCATTTCCATTTCTCGACGACAGGGGAAGTATTAAACAAAACAAGGCGGCTTGCTAGTGTGAAAATAAGCAAGTAGCAGAGAATACGTTATCCATCGTAATTTATAGTTGCTCTAGCCCACATACGTTACGCTTTGTAACAATTTAATCGTCTTATATGCTGTGCTTTTATTGTAATTAAAGCATTTAAAGTAACGCAGGTAATCAAATGTAATCTGATGACTATAAAATGTTTGGTAACTCGAAATCTAGTGGTCCTCTTTTTAAAACATAAAGAGGAGTAAGAGAAGGTATTTTCTAGTTCGACATTACCTTGTACCCTTAGGCTTAACTGACGTTAAAGTACTAATAAAGGAATAGTTATGTTTATTGCATTAAAGTGGGATCATCAAATAGGCGCACATTTTGTTTCATGGTTAGTTGTTGAGTGTTCATCTGTCACTGAAAAGTTTGGGTTACCTCAAGCTATGCCGCCTAGGAGAGACGTGGCTTATTTTGTTGATGACAAAACTGCTGAGCAAGATGCAAAAGCGTTTGCTACTTATAAGAACAGTGCAAAAGAGGAAGGGAAGCAGGATCATCACTATTCTGCTTATTTATCGGCGCACCATGGTTACAGTCATTATGAGTGGGATCATTCGTATTTCTCAGGGTTCATTAAGCATGCAGTACTGTATTGGGAGGATGGTACCCATATAAAACCTAGTCCCGTCAGAGATGATGTTGCTTATTTTATATGCCCAGGTAACTCAGAATTAGACAGCCGATTTTTTGCTCAATATAAAGTGAGGCAGTACTCGATAGAGGAGATGGAGCCCCCTCTTTGAAGTTTAATTTAAGTCTGATTGCGCAAAATCGGGATAGTGTGCGGGTTTAAACTTATTTAAGTTAGTTAGAAAGCGACTATCTTTAATGGGCAGCGTTGCTGAGCCATAGTCAAAACGATTTAATCTTTCCCTAAAGGCTGTATTATCGAGGCCATCGCTTTGTATTTCATACCAGCTTACAATAGGGGGTGTAACAAATCGGTTATATTCATTTTCTGCATACTCGGTGTTTTTCGCAAAACGCAATGCATGGGTGAGTATTCCGTCTTTATGATAGACGATTTTTAGGTGGCCGTTTTCAAAAGGTAATTCATTTGCTATTTTTGTAACGAGTTTGCCATGTGCACTATAGCTACCATGCGTTACAACAGAGTCATGTGTCCATATAGCCGCATATTCCCAATCATGGCGATGGCCACCACCGAAAAACGGAAAAATTTGGTCTTTTTTGAAGTACAGGGCGTAAAAGTGGCCGCAAAACTTCCCGTTGACAGTTTCATGACAAGCGTATCGATGAAAGGTATTTGACGTGTTAAGAAATGATAGCGCTCGGCAGTTTGTGCCGAGTCCTTGAGAGGTTTTTAGGCCAGTATTTTTAATCCCTTCCTGACTTATTCCAGAGCTAGGTAAGCAACCGTCAGTGTCAAAATCAAAAACGGGCTCGGTATTATTGATAACATAGTCTTCAGGAAGAGCCTCTGCTAGAGCTACGAAGTCGTTTGCAATTGAGATTGGGCTCATAAGAAAGGCTAACGGAAATAAAAAAAACGTATTCGTTAAGGTATGTGGTTTTAGTAATGTTGTCATTTTATATACTCGTAAAATGACGACTATAATCGCGCTTTATTACAACAAGATAAAATCTAAATTATTGCCAACCACTACTTTGTTGAAGTATTTTTTAGTTTGTTCTGGTAATCAGCTTTTACCAGTTCAAGTGCAGCAAGTACTTCAGTTTCAGGTAAATCATGTTGCTCTAACAACATAATTAAATCGATGGCAAGTTTTATATGTGAGGGGGCTGATTCTAGTGGGCTGCTCATTCTGGCGTTGCTCTTTTTTTGGCGACTTGGCTCATAGCAACATCGATAGCGATATTGACACGCTTTTCCATTTGAATTCGTTCATGCTGAGGTAAATAAAATGCCATGTCAACATCGTAGCGTATATAACGCGCAGGGAGTTGATTTAGAATTGTACAACAAAAGTCAGCCATCACTTCATCGCTATACTGTGTACTCAGACCTCGTTCAATCAGCAGGTCTAGCATAATTTTTTCATAATAATTATGCACGTCGTCATGTAGTTTCATTATGTTTTCCTACTGTAATTGATATAGATAAGTTTATACTAAAATAAGGTGCTTATCGACCTAGACAATAAAAACCTAGGTAACAAAGTGTAGAGCAGAGATGGGGAACTGATTTGATGAATTTAGCGGTTTTGTTGTTTTTCTGCAAACTGGATTTTTTCTTCGGTCGCTGAAATTGCTTTTCGACATCGCCCAAGCCTGCCGTGCAATGTCAAAATCTCTTGGTTCAGTGCGCTTGATTGCGCGCTTGTTGCATTATTTAACTGGACTTTACGCAATTCAATCATTTCCATAAGTCTGCGTTCGAATTCATGGTTTTGAGAGAGCTCTTGATACAAATCATGAGAGCTTTGTACTATTTTTTTTACTGCACTACGGTAAACTTTCTTTTTCTTTGGATAGGAGATTTTATTTTCTTTAGCCCATACCGATGTGGACTTTAATACCTTTAATATCGCTTCAATTTGTGTGGCTACTTTACGCAGTGCAAAAGCATAAACGTGCCTTTTTTCTGCGGGGGGAAGGTGTTCAACCACCGATTTTATTTCATTGACATAGTCGATTAGTTGTAGGCTTTTTGTGGTAAATACAGTGCGGTCAAATAAGCTTGGCTGTGATTGAATATAGCGATTCTTTGCAAACCATTTGGCATTATCGAATTGCTGAGCTTGTATCGCTAAATGCTCAATTTGGTTATGTAATTTCTGTAATGCTGTGTTCATGATAAATAGGCTTCAACAATGAGCTTAGCTGCAAGGATTATCACAATGGTATTGAAAAGTGGCTTTATCAGTTTGCTGCCAAACTTAATCGCTGAGTGCGCGCCTATCCATGCGCCAAGCATAAGAAACATTCCCATAGTGACACCGAGTATAAAGTTGACGTGTCCAAGTGCAACAAATGTAATGAGCGAAATAAAATTAGATACGAAGTTCATTGAACGGGCTAAGCCACAATTTAGCAATAAACTCATTTTATAAAGAAGGCTATTAGAAGCCGTCCAAAAAGTACCGGCTCCGGGCCCTGCCAAGCCATCGAAAAAGCCTAAAGATAAACCTTGAAGCCATTGCTTGATTTTTAACACATTACTTTTTACTGGTAGCGTGTGTGCTTCGGTTGGGCTCAATTTACCAAATAAACTATAGCAGGCAACTATGATGATGATAATGGGTAATAACTTATTTAAAAAGTCAGTACTTAATTTATCAACTAGCAGGGTACCAAGTATTGACCCAATGGCAGTTGCAAGCACAGAGGCAGCCCAAAATCGAGGGTTAAATAATTGTTTTTTATAATAGGTTACGCTTGCAGTAATGGAGCCAAAACTGGCAGCTAGTTTATTAGTTCCTAGCGTTAAGTGAGGCGGCAGCCCAGCAGTAAGTAATGCCGGAACGGTCAGCATTCCACCGCCACCAGCAACAGCATCAATAAACCCAGCGGCAAGGGCAACCAGGCATAATAACCCCCATGTCATTGGGTCAAGGGCAAGTTCAAACATGATTAATCAATTTGTCTCTTAAATGGTGGGAGAGTATCTAACATGGCTTTACCATATCGCTTAGAGACTAAACGCCTATCGAGCACTGTGATACGGCCAAAGTCCGATTCTTTTCGAAGCAGTCTACCACAGCTTTGCACTAATTTCTTGGCTGCATCGGGAACCGTAATTGTTAGGAATGGATTCCCGCCATTGCTTTGGACAAATTCGGCTTGAGCCTCCTCAATTGGGGAGGTCGGTACTGCGAATGGGATCTTAGTTATAACTAAATTTTCTAAATACTTACCAGGAAGGTCGAGTCCTTCGGATAAACTTTGGGTGCCAAATAAAATGCTGCCTTTGCCCGTATCAATTCTTTGTCGGTGCGTTTTCAACAAACTGTCTCTTGACTGCTCCCCTTGAACAAGGACTTGCCAATTATTAGCCCGCATAAGTTTCACGACATGCTCCATCTGCCAGTAAGACGCAAACAATACAAGGTTGGCTTTTGTGTTATCTAGGTAAGTAGGGAGTATATCAGCCAAGTAGTCACTAAATGCCTTGTCAGTAGGTTCTTTGGTTGTTGCCGGTAAATGAAGGGTTGCCTGTTTGGGATAATCAAACGGAGATGTAGCACGAATATATTTTACGCCAGGCTCGTTACGCAACCCACTTTCTTTTGCGAAGTGATCAAATGTACCAAGTGCACTGAGTGTTGCGGAGCAAAGTATGGCACCGGCACATTCTTGCCAAAGTTTATCTTTTAAGTAGTATCCAACTTCAATAGGGCAATCACACAGTAAATGGTCATGGTGATGTTTGTATTCTAGCCGTTTAATCCAGCGTGCATGCGGGACACTCTCTCCTTTACTTGCATAACTAAACCAAAGTTTATTTAACTGCTCTAAACGATTTATATAAAGACCGCTCTCAGCGAGTAAAGGGTCAGCTAAGTAAGGTTTAACATCTCCATCACTGACATCTACAGTCAATGCATCGTGCATTTTAGATAGCGAACGAAGCGCATCTAACGTGGCATCACTAATATCTTTGGCTTTACTGGTTAACGACTCGGGGACGACGCCATGCTCAAATCGAAAAGTATCATCGTCATTATAGGTAAAGTCTGCATTATCTAAGATATCTCGGACTGAACGTAAATCTTTATTGGCATCATTTGCGGCATCATTGAGTTTAAAATTTTGTCCTATTGCTTTTTGGGACACGATAACATTGGCCATTTTACCACTGAATTTAAGCAGTTTATCTAGCCAGTCAATTGTGCCTTTAATTGTTGCAGCAGCGGAAGAGAAGTCTCGGGTAATGTGTGGTAAGTGGTGGGCTTCATCAATAACGTAAAATGACTCAGCAGGTTCAGGTAAGATCTTTCCACCTCCGAGTTCCAAATCGGCAAGTAATAATGCATGATTAACTATTAACACATTCATTTGCGCCATTTTTTGCCGAGCAAGATGAAATGGACACAGATGGTGAGATTTCATCTGTCGCTGGCAGGCGTGTTTATCGCACGCAATCAAGTTCCACACTTTATCCGGTATGGTGTCAGCCCAACTATCTCTATCTCCTTGCCACTGTTTATTTTGATATGCCTTTTGAAGATCATGCAAACATCGCTGTTCCATGTCTGAAAGTGGGGAAGAGAGCGTCGGCATTATAGACATTTGCACTGTATCTTCACTGAGTGCTGCATTGAGTTTTTGAACACATACATATCGTTGTCGACCTTTTACAAGATCAAACTTAAACTCGAGGCCCGAGTGTTCTTTGAAAAAAGGCAACTCTTTGTCGATTAATTGTTCTTGCAACGCGACTGTAGCCGTAGAAATGATCAAAGTCTTTTTCTTGGCAAGCGCAAGTGGCAATGCACCTAAGCAATAAGCGAGTGATTTTCCCGTCCCTGTACCAGCTTCAATGACGCAGATTCTTTGCGTTTTATGATATTCACCAGCGAGTGTTTTAGCAACTTCAGCAACTAGGTAGTTTTGACTCGAACGAGGTCGATAACCGTCTAAGTTGTCGGCTATGTGTTTGTGGGTTTGCCGAATCGTTTTTTTCAAAGCGTCTGAAAGCATGTTAATCGCCTAAATTCATATATATGTATATAATTACAGTATCGAGAGCTATTTTAGATGGGGAACTGGTTTGACACAAGCGGTCTACCCGGGATTTATATTATCACGCCAACAGGTTAATCATAAAGGTCAACTTAATCTGTGCTTTTGGCTGAAAACTGAACAAGGAGTGTTTAGAGCCATAGTTGAAGCACAAACTCCGGTGTTTTTTATTCGCCAAAGTGAAGTTGAAAAAGTCACACACATTTTACAAGCTCGAAAAATACATACAGATATCCGAGATGTGAAGTTAAAGCATTTTGATGGCGAAGTGGTCTGTGCGTGTTATTTCACGACGGCCAAGAGGCTGTTTGATGCGAAACGCGTGTTAAAAGGCCAGTGTGCATTATATGAGGATGATATCCGGCATCACGACCGCTATTTAATGGAACGATTTATTAAAGGTGGTGTGTGGGTTACTGGCAATTATGTTCAAAAGCTAGGATATGTGCAAATAAATGACGCTCGGTTAAAAGCGTACCCAGACTACACACCTCAATTGTCAGTGCTGTCGTTGGATATTGAATGTAGCGGTGAAGGAATATTGTTTTCTGTAGGGCTAGCAAGCAGTGAAACTCAGTGCGTTATTATGGTCGGAGCGCCTCAAGAGGGTGATGAATACATCATTTGGGTCGCTGATGAGATTGAGCTGCTATACACCTTAATGTCAAAAATAAAAGAGCTAGACCCAGATGTATTGATTGGCTGGAATGTCATTGAGTTTGATTTCGTGGTGCTTGCAGAAAGAGCACTAGCGCTGGGTATTGATTTGATATTAGGAAGGGATGATGAAGCTATTTATGTGTATCGAGGTAATTATGTTCGAATACTCATCAGCGGAAGAGTGGTCATTGATGGTATTGATACTTTAAAAAATGCAACGTATCACTTTGAAAGCTTCAGCCTCGCTAATGTCTCTAAGCATGTACTCGGAAAAAGTAAGCTATTAGAGCAAGATAATCGACTAGAAGAGATTATTCGTCAATTCAATGAAGATAAGCTGAGCTTAGCTGCCTATAACCTGCAAGATTGCCAATTAGTACTGGCCATTTTTAGTAAATTGAAGTTGTTAGATTTTGCAATTGCTCGTACGAGATTAACCGGGTTGGAATTAGAACGTATGGGGGGATCTGTTGCGGCATTTACCAATTTGTACTTACCGCTGCTACATCGCAGTGGTTATATCGCGCCAAATTTAGGGGAGCACGGACTGAGTTTTGACAGCCCTGGTGGGTATGTTATGGAATCTAGCCCTGGCTTATATCGTAATGTTATTGTACTTGATTATAAGAGCTTATACCCATCTATCATTCGCACATTTTTCATTGACCCTTTAGCACTTATTACTGGGCTAAGAGCGCCTGCTGATGCTATTACAGGTTTTAATGGCGGTGTCTTTTCACGAGTTCATCATCATCTCCCCGAGCTCGTCGCTCGGCTTCTACATGCTCGCCAGGAAGCTAAGTTAACCTCAGACCCCATGTTGTCGCAAGCGATAAAAATAATTATGAATAGTTTATATGGCGTATTGGGCTCGACAGGCTGTCGGTTTTATGACCCGAGGCTTTCAAGCTCAATTACTTTGCGAGGACATGAAATTATGATGCAAACAAAGGCTTGGATAGAAGCTGAGGGTTATGAAGTTATTTATGGAGATACAGATTCTACATTTGTCTGTCTTCCAGAAAGTTGGGATGTCAAAAAGTGCAATGATACTGGCTTAATACTGATGAATTTAATTAATGAGCGCTGGAGAGAATATTGTGATGTGACGTTGCAGCTTAGGAGTTATTTAGAAATTGAATTTGAGACGCATTATAGTCCGTTTTTCTTACCCACAATACGTGGAGATAAAAAGGGGTCAAAAAAGCGCTACGTGGGACAAGTATTGGATAAAGGACATCATAAATTGGTGTTTAAGGGCATGGAGTCAGTGAGAAGCGATTGGACTAAAATTGCGAGAAACTATCAGGAAGAATTATTTGAGGCGTTATTTAGAGAACAAGATTTGTTTGGAATAACGGAACAATACATAAATAACATCCGTCAGGGTAAAGTAGACCATTTGTTGTTATATTCGAAACGATTGGGGCGGGAGGTTGAAATGTACACAAAAAATGTTCCTCCACACGTAAAGGCTGCCCGAAATCATATGATGAAAAACCCTTCAATAAAGTATCGAAAAGGCCAAGTAGTGACCTATATCATTACATTTGATGGGCCTCGTGTAGATGCGGTTCGAAGTGAGATTGATTACGAACATTATATAGAAAAGCAGATTTTTCCAATTTTGACGATGTTACCTAACTATGAAAATGTTTTTTTTAAGTTAACTGGTCAGAAGGGTTTTTCTTTTTAATATCATTGGTTTGTTACGTGAAAGTTTATTTATTGTTTGTTTTTATTTTGGGTAATTGATATTAATTCAATAATTAGTGTTGACGCTTACGTCACTGCTTGTTTAATATTCATGGTGAATGTTGCTTTTGTGCAATTAAATATAGAGGCTTAAGCCCGAAAAATTACAAGCTACTAACAAGTGGTCCTGGGAGATACAAATGTTAAATCAAAAAGTTTCAAAAGCGGTGCGTTTAGCTATCGCATTTGGCGCTGCGTCAACAGCAGCTTTTTCAGCAAATACGTTTGCTGCGGAAGGTGATGAACAAGTTGAACGTATTGAAGTTACCGGTTCAGCAATCAAACGTACAGATTTAGAAGGTGCGTTACCAATTGATGTTATCAGCGCAGCTGATATTGCAAAAACAGGTGTTACAAGTGTACCTGACCTTATCGCAACGTTACCTTCAATGCAGGGTTTCACTACCGCTGGTGAATCTGTAGGTGGTGGTGGTGGTGGTATTCAAACTGCTTCACTAAGAAACATTGGTGCAGAGTATACGCTAGTACTTTTAAATGGCCGTCGTATGCCTTCTGCTGACTCAGGTGGTACTATCAACCTGAATAACATCCCTTTAGCAGCAGTAAAGCGTGTTGAAATTCTTAAAGATGGTGCATCAGCACTATATGGTTCAGATGCAATCGCGGGTGTTGTTAACTTTATTCTTAAAGATGACGTACAAGACACGACTGTAAGTGCACGTTTTGATAAGCCAAAAGACACGTCAAGCTCAAGCATTTCTTTAACAACGGGCTTTGGTGATCTAAGCTCAGATGGTTTCAATATCTTGGCGTCAGTCAGCTATGAAGAGCAAGATAACCTTCAATCAATTGACCGTGATTTCGCTAAAACAGGTTTCATCAACTTTGAACATGGTGGCCAGAATTATCTAGCAGCCGCAGGTTCTGTAAATGCAATCCCTGGTAATGCTTATGTAACTTATAACACGCGTGATGCGGATGGTAACTTTGTTTATCAAAAGGATGCTGATACGGGTGAGTTCCTTCTTGATGCAGACGGCAACAAGAAAAACGTAACAGCGACGCATTCTTTCAACCCGTATGCAACTAAAAATGGTGGCACATGTCATGAAACAAGTGCGCCATCTGGTACTGCTTGTCAGTTTGACTACACAAGTACGCTACAAATTCAGCCAGAGACTGAGCGTACTAGCTTCTTCTTAAGTGGTGTTGCAGAAATTAACGACACAACGGAAGCTTACTCTTCATTGTCATACACTGATTTCTCATTGACATCGCGTATTGCACCTTACCCTACAGGTACATTTACACTACCGACAGATTCAAGTGTTGTACAAGCTAATGTAATTCCTCACCTTCCAGCTAATGTATTAGCTGATATGACACGTGTTGCAGCGCGCTGGCGTACACTGCCAGGTGGCAACCGTACAGATGAAAGAAATACGAAAACAAGTCATTTTGTTGCAGGTTTACGTGGTGAGATCAACGAATGGTCATACGATGTCGCTGTAACTGCAGGTGATTCTAAGCAAGAAAACACACGTATTACAGGTTACCCGTTAACTGAACCTTTCATGGCGCTTGTGACTTCAGGTGCAGTTGATATCTTTGATGCGCCAGAGAACCTATCTGATGAACAGCGTAAAATGGTAGCAGATACAATGTTCAGTGGCCTTTGGGAGACAACTGATACATCAATGCTAGCGGTTGAAGGTAAACTATCAGGTGCAATTGCAGACCTAGATGCAGGTACTGTTTATTTGGGTGTTGGTTTTGATTACCGTCAATCAGAGTACTCTCTAACGAATGGTAAAGGACAAAACGACGAGATCGTATTGTTTGAGTCAGCGGGTACTGAATTTGATTTAGACCGTGATGGTTACGGTGCATTTGCTGAGATTATTGTTCCTGTACTTGAGAACTTAGAAGTAACAGGTTCACTCCGTTACGACAACATTGGTGGTGTAACTGACTCACTACGTACTGGTAACACCAACGTAAGTGATGACGTAAATGATACGACGTATAAGATCAGTGCATCTTACCGCCCTACAGATGAGTTACTACTTCGAGCATCATACGGTACAGGCTTCAAAGCGCCAACAATGCGTCAAATTGGTGCACCTCGTCTAGAGTTTGGTGTAACAGCAACAGCGTATGACTGTAATGCACTTCTAGGTGCTACAAATCACCCACTTAAGCAGTTCTGTAACCCTGAGAAAATTCAGTATGACGTATACCGTGAAGGTAATGCGAACCTTTCTCCGGAAGAGTCAGAGCAATACTCAGTAGGTTTTGTATGGGCTGGTGATTCAGGCACAAGTTTCGGTGTTGATTACTGGAATATTGAAATGACAAACCAAGTTCGTCGTTTAGAACCAAACCAAATCTGGTTTGATTCTGCAACGTACGCAGATAAGTTTGTAACTAAGATTGATAATGGTACCGGTGATACTGTACTTGCCATCATTCGTTCAGCACAAAACGTTGGTAAATCAAACACATCAGGTATTGACTGGCATTTCGATCTAACAAATGAGTTATCATTTGGTACATTGAAAACGTCTATCCAAGGTACTTACCTAATTGAAGATGAGAGCCTAAAAGTTGGTACAACTGATGAATGGGATACTAGCCTTGGCCAAGTAGGTCCTGATGAGCAAGTTGCTTTCCGTAATATCATCAGTGTTAACAATACATTGACGCATGGCGATTTTACACACAGCTTGAACATTCGTTCACGCAGTGGTTATAGAGATGCGGCTGTAGGTGTTGCATTCCGAGTTTCAGAAGCAGATGACGTAACAAAAACTGTTGATGGCAACCTTATCCAGAAGCAAGTACCAGTATATACATTGTTTGACTACCGTTTAGGCTATGCTTATGGTGACAATGCAAACTTTACATTTGGTATTAAGAACTTATTTGATAAAGAGCCACCTTTAACATTCAATGGTTCAGCTGGTCACCAAGTAGGTTACGATCCACGTTATGCTGATGCATACGGACGTACTTTCTATGTTCAAGCTGATTACACGTTCTAATCATTCGTTAATTATTTAATTAGCTATTTGTATAAAAGCCTCACGAAAGTGAGGCTTTTTTTATGCCTGTTTACTGAAATTCAATTTTACAACTTATTTTTTTACATGTTTTTTGTCGATAATTTAAATTATTGAAATTTATTTCAAATCCTGAATTTTGCATTTTTAAATTTTTAATTAACTACTTGTTATCTTTTATTTATCTATGTGATTTTGTTTAAGTTCCTGTTTTTAGTACCCACGTCCCTTTTTTAATCTGTTTACTGTTGTTTTTTAATTTACGTTATTATCCTGAAATTTGGGATTGTTGGCTTGTGCGTGGAGTAACTCAAAGCTAATTAAGTGTTGACCTACGCTTTTTTCAAGGATTAGTATGTCACGCAGTTGTGAAATCGGTACTTTTGAATTGAAATTGAATCGAAATTTTCAACATACAAATAAAAATTATATAGATCAGTAGCTTACATATTTGCTGATCCCAGGGAGAAATCACACATGTTAAACAACAAAGTTTCAAAAGCCGTTCGCTTAGCGTTCGCATTTGGTGCAGCTTCAACTGCTGCTTTTTCAGCAAATACCTTTGCTGCAGAAGGTGATGAGCAAGTTGAGCGTATCGAAGTTACTGGTTCATCAATCAAGCGTACCGACCTAGAAGGCGCATTACCAATTGATGTTATTAGTGCAGCTGATATTGCAAAAACAGGTGTTACAAGTGTACCAGATCTTATTGCAACTTTACCTTCAATGCAGGGTTTCACGACTGCAGGTGAATCTGTAGGCGGTGGCGGTGGCGGTATTCAATCAGCTTCTTTAAGAAACTTAGGTGCTGAATATACACTTGTTCTTCTTAATGGCCGTCGTATGCCTTCTTCTGATTCAGGTGGTACTATAAACCTGAATAACATCCCTTTAGCTGCAATTAAGCGTGTTGAAATCTTAAAAGATGGCGCGTCAGCACTATATGGCTCTGACGCAATCGCGGGTGTTATAAACTTCATTCTTAAAGATGATGTACAAGAGACAACTATCAGTGCGCGTTACGACAAACCTCAAGATACGTCAAGCTCAAGCTTTTCAATCACAACGGGTTTTGGTGATTTAAGCTCAGACGGTTTTAATGTTTTAGCATCACTAAGTTACGAAGAGCAAGATAGCCTTCGTTCTGTTGATCGTGACTACGCTAAGACGGGTTTCATTAATTTCGAGCATGGCGGAGAGCAATACTTAGCAGCCGCTGGTTCTGTAAATGCGATACCTGCTAATGCGTATGCTGTTTATAATACACGTGATGATGCTGGTAACTTTATTTATCAAAAAGATGAAGATACTAATGAGTATATTCTTGATGCTGATGGTAATAAAAAGCATGTTACGGCTACGCATTCTTTCAACCCATATGCAAAAAATAATAATGGCACGTGTCATGAAACAAGTGCACCATCAGGTACAGCGTGTCAGTTTGACTACACGAGTACACTACAAATTCAGCCAGAGTCAGAGCGTACCGCCTTTTTCCTAAGTGGTATTGCAGAAATCAATGATACAACTGAAGCGTATTCTTCATTTTCATACACTGACTTTGCAATGATCTCTCGTGTTGCACCATACCCAACTGGTCCATTTACGCTACCAACAGAGTCAGATGTTGTACAAAAAAATGTTATTCCACACCTTCCAGAGAATGTACTAACGGATTTGACTCGTGTTGATGCACGCTGGCGTACACTGCCAGGCGGCAACCGTACCACTGAATATAATACCGTATCAAATCACTTTGTTGCTGGATTACGTGGTGAAATCAACGAATGGGCGTACGATGTTGCAGTCACGGCTGGCGATACGAAAAACGAAGAAACACGTATTACTGGTTTCCCATTAGAAAAAGAATTCCTAGCGTTAGCAAGTTCAGGTAAGGTTGATATCTTTGATGCACCAGAAAACTTGTCTGACGAACAGCGTCAAATGGTTGCTGACACTATGTTCAGTGGTCTTTGGCAAACAACAGATACATCAATGCTAGCATTTGAAAGTAAGTTATCAGGTGCACTTGCAGATATTGACGCAGGTACAGTCTATCTTGGTGTTGGTTTTGATTACCGTCAATCTGAATACTCTCTTACAAATGGCGCAGGACAAAACGCAGAAATAGTCTTGTTTGAAGCTGCTGGTACTGAGTTTGATTTGGAGCGTGATGGCTACGGTGCATTTGCTGAAATCATTGTTCCAGTACTTGAAAACTTAGAAGTAACAGGTTCACTACGTTACGATAACATCGGCGGTATTACTGATTCACAACGTACTGGTAACCAAAATGTGAGTGATGATGTAGATGATACAACGTATAAAATTAGCGCATCTTACCGTCCAACAGATGAGCTATTAGTTCGTGCATCATATGGTACTGGCTTTAAAGCACCAACAATGCGTCAAATTGGTGCGCCTCGTTTAGAGTTTGGTGTATCATCAGCGGCATATGATTGTAATGCACTTCTTGGTGCAACGAATCACCCACTTAAGCAATACTGTAACCCTGAAAAAATTCAGTACGATATGTACCGTGAAGGTAACGTAGAGCTTTCTCCTGAAGAATCAGAGCAGTACTCAGTTGGTTTTGTATGGGCTGGCGACTCAGGTACAAGCTTCGGTATCGATTACTGGAACATTGAGATGACAAATGAAGTACGTCGTTTAGAGCCAAACCAAATTTGGTTTGATTCAGCAACGTATGCAGATAAGTTTGTATCTAAGATCGATAGAGGAACGGGTGATACAACAGTTGCAATCGTTCGTTCAGCTCAAAACGTTGGTAAATCAAATACATCAGGTATTGATTGGCACTTCGATTTAACAAACGAGTTATCTTTCGGTACATTAAAAACGTCTTTCCAAGGTACTTATTTAATTGAGAACCGTAGTTTGAAAGTAGGTACAACTGATGAGTGGGATACTAGCCTTGGTCAAGTAGGTCCAGATGAGCAAGTTGCTTTCCGTAACATTATCACAGTGACTAACACTCTGACACATGGCGATTTTACGCATAGCTTAAACATCCGTGCACGCAGTGGTTATAGAGATGCAGCTGCTGGTGTTGCTTTCCGAGTGTCTAAAGCTGATGATGTATCAGAGGTTGTTGATGGTAATTTAATCCAAAGACAAGTACCTGTTTACACACTGTTTGACTACCGTTTAGGTTATGCGTATGGCGACAATGCAAATCTAACATTCGGTGTTAAGAACTTACTTGATAGAAACCCTCCTGTTTCATTCAACGGCGATGCTGGTCACCAAGTCGGTTATGACCCGCGTTATTCTGATGCATACGGACGTACTTTCTATGTTCAAGCTGATTATACATTCTAATAATTAGTAACTAAGTTAATTCTAATTTAGAATAAAAAAACCTCACTTATGTGAGGTTTTTTATTTTATTACAAAGCTATTTTTTATTTTAAATGACGTAATTAAATAGCTAAAAAATTAAATAACATTAACAGTTTTACTGGCCTTCTTATATTTAATGCTAAACCCAGACCATGCCGGTAGCTCCCACCGTTTAGGTAAATCTTTTCTTTTACCATTAAGATAATGCAGCGTTATCCGCTTGGCGTTGAAATGATATTCAACACTCATTGCTAAATCATTCAATTGAATTTCAAGTGGATGCTTCTCTACGAAAGATGACATTTCCCAAGTCTCGATACCTTGATAAGTTATATCGGTAGGATCAATTAATTCTAAATCTTGTTGTTCATCGACTCCAAGACTCTTTAATTTATTATAAATGTACGAATCTGAATGAGGTGTGTCGTCGATTATATTATTGGCCTGATTATATAGTGAGTGGTATTTTATTGCTTTACTAATTTGTTTTCCAATAGGTGAGAATAAAGTGTCATTTAATATAAGTTGACAACATGCATCAAGCAGAGTGGGTCCTTGCGGTATTAACTTCTTCTCGCTAATTTTCACACCAGAATAAGAGTATATTGAATTAACCATGATAATATCGTCGATTAACTCAGCATGACTTACAGTATGTTCCCCTAAATTTAATTTATTGATTAATGAAGTTGAAAAGGGCGCATTGAGTGTGGCGAGAGTCATAGCTTGCTTAGTACCTTTTCCTGCTAATGCGTAAGTATTGAGCACGAGCATTGCGTGACATTGCGCACTGATACGAGAATCTTTTGCTGGTATAACTTCAATTGTACCATTGCCAAATGCACCCCGTCGGTTTTGGCGCTTTATGTAAACTGAGGTCGGTTTAGCATAAGCGATAGCTTCAACTAAATCACTGTGATTGAAACTTGCTGCATATTTTAGTTCAGGTAAGTCAAATGCACTACGAAGCAACTCACTAAATTGGATGGCTTCACGCAGTGCATCACACTCAATAATAAGGTCGGTTACTTGGCCTCTTACTACCCCAATCGCCAGTTCTAAGTCACACGCATTTGGGAGCTGCAGATTCAATGATTCAATTAACGTTTGTTGCTTTGGAAGTTGGTAAACTTTAGCTGGAACAGTGAGCAGTGCTGCAATATCAATCATGGCTTGTTTAAGTGAGTTATTTGGCATTGAATTGATAAGGTATGCCAGCTCTATATCGATAGGTAGAGGGTATAACCTCTTACCTAAGTCAGTTGCCTTGCCTTGCATATCAATGGCACCTATCGAGGTTAATATTGCTACCGATGCCTGTTTTGATTTAAGTGGCAGTGCTTCGATAAACTCTAATGAATCAATACCATGACTAGAACAAGATGCCGCTAATACGAGTTCAGTTAGGTTTTCTCGCAGTATTTCAGGCGGAGTGGATGAAATCAAAGGTGCGTACTTCCCGTATAATCGTATACACAGGCCTTGCTGCGTGCGTCCCGCACGCCCTAAACGTTGTTTGGCAGAGTCTTTGCTAATTGTATCTAAGGCCAGTACTGTTTTTTCTGCTCGAAGATGAGTACGTCGTTCTAGGCCAGAATCAATAACACAGCTTATATTGGGTATGGTCAACGATGTTTCAGCAACATTTGTGGAAAAAATAATCCGTTGCTCGGTTTGCGCTTTTAACGCAAGTTCTTGTTGTTGCTTAGCGCACCCCCCATACAAGCTGACGACGAGCTTATTCAATTTTTTTGCAGCGGCAGCGGCAGCCTGTATTTCGGCTTTACCAGGTAGAAACACTAGGATATCGCCTTGCGTTTGCTTTAATGCATAGCTACATGCATCAACTGTACGTTCGCTAAGTTGGTCTTTTGAGGGCATTTCGTTGCTATTTGAAGTAAAGAAAACTTCTTCTACCGGATACATGATACCGTCACTGTGTAGCAGTTTTGCATCAAGATAGTCTGTTAATTTTTTGGTGTTGAGTGTAGCTGAAGTGATTATCAGGCGATGTTTTTTATGTTGCTTGAGTAAAGCAAGCATCAAATCTATATCCCAACGACGTTCATGGAATTCGTCTAACATAACGACACTAAATTGACTCAGTTTGTCCTCAAAAAACCACCTGAGAGCAACCCCTGGCGTAACAAATACCACGTCTGATTGTTCATTGAAATGTGTTTCAAATCGAATAGCATAGCCTATTTTAGAGCCAAGTGGTTGGCCACTTTTTAGAGCTAAGTACTCAGCTAGCGAGGTGCAAGCAATTCTCCTCGGTTCAATGACAAGGACCTTACCGATGTTGCTTGCCCAAATCGGTAGACAAGTTGATTTACCAGATCCAGTTGCGGCACTGACAATCACATCACTGTGTGTAATTGTAGAAAGAAAATCGGTTTTTATCTTATCAATTGGGAGAGTGTGCATCGAGTTCCTGGAGACGTGTCGTCATTTAGAGTGACGCAATTTTATCAAATTCATATTGAAAACACTGCATGTCGTACCAATTTAGTTTTAAAAGGTGAATAAGTAATCAATATGATAATCAATAGTGTGTTATTACTGGCATTGGTGGCGTTTGTTCTGGTTTATTGGCGCTGGGGTGAAGTACAAGGCTATGTTTGGAAAAGAAAATATCAACAGCAAAGTTTGTCTGAACAAGATAAAGCAACCTTACTAAAGTATATGTCAATTTATCGCAATATGACCGATAAGGAGCGACATGCTTTGGAGTGTCATATTGTGTGGTTTTTAGGTGAAAAGCGTATCCTTGGTCGCGATGGGCTTAAAATTAATCGCGCAATGGAAGTAATTGTGGCAGCAGATGCATGCTTGTTAGTGCTTAATAAACCATGGCCATTATATCCCAACGTGAAAGAGGTACTTTTATATCCAAGCAGTTATTATGTGCCACAAACCAGTAAAGATGGCGCAGGGCTAGTAAATTATCATACATCTGTGAGGCAAGGCGAATCTTGGCCTGGCGGTACACTTGTTTTAAGTTGGCATGATGTACTTGAAGGCAATAGATTACCGGGAGATGGACATAATTTGGTTTTCCATGAGTTTGCACATCAGCTCGATCAGCAAACGGGACATACCAATGGCACACCTGAGTTGTCCAAGGGTCAAGATTACAAAGAGTGGGGAAAGGTGTTTCAACGTGCTTATAGTAATTTAAAAAGCCATGTGGCGTATCAGATGCCTCATGTCATACATAGCTATGGTGCCACTAATGAAGCAGAGTTCTTTGCGGTGCTAACCGAAACATTTATCGAAAAGCCCCATGAATTGAGAAATTATGATCCAGAGCTTTATGGGTTACTGCATCAGTATTATCAATTTAACCCAAGCAACTGGGTTTAGTGAGCGTTAATTTCAGTCATTGATGGCATTTTTCTGGAAATTTGCAGGTTATTTTGTTGGTATAGTCACAACAACATAACCAGAGTAAAAAAGTAATGAAGAAGTACTTACTAAGTGCCCTCGCATTGGGTGTATCTATAGCAACAACAGCACAAGAACAAGAAAAACCTGAAAAGTGGCAAGTCGATACACCGCCAGGGCAGTTTATTGATGCCAACATATCGGTTGATCAAGGTACTTGGATGAATATCGATGTGAGCCCGGATGGCAAATCCTTGGTATTTGATTTACTTGGTGATATTTATATTATGCCGATGTCTGGGGGCCAAGCTAAACAATTAACCAGTGATATTGGGTGGCAGATGCAACCACGCTTTAGCCCAGATGGACAGTCTATTGCCTTTACCTCAGACCAAGGAGGGGGAGACAATATTTGGGTGATGAATATCGATGGCTCAGAACAAACTGCGGTAACAAATGAAACTTTTCGGTTGTTAAATAGCCCTACTTGGAGTCCTGATGGGGATTTTATTGCAGCTCGTAAACACTTTACAGGGACTCGCTCCTTAGGTGCAGGAGAAGTGTGGCTGTATCACAAAGCTGGTGGCCAAGGTGTGCCGTTAACGACACGTGAAAATGACCAAAAGGATTTGGGGGAGCCTGCGTTTTCACCTGACGGAAGATATGTGTATTTTTCACAAGATGCGACTCCAGGTAAAACGTTTCATTACTCAAAAGATTCAGTTGCTGGTATATATAAAATCAAACGCTTAGATCGAGAAAGTGGAGAGATAGAAGTTATTTTATCCGGTATGGGCGGCGCGATTAGGCCTACGCCATCACCAGATGGAAAACATTTGGCGTATGTTAAACGAGATGACTTTCAATCTAGCTTATATCTCTATAATTTAGAATCTGGGAAAGAAACTAAGCTCTATGGCAATTTAGAGCGAGATATGCAAGAAACTTGGGCTATTCATGGTGTTTACCCAACCATAGCGTGGACTCCTGATAATGAGAGGTTAGTTTTTTGGGCTGGTGGCAAACTTCATGAATTGGATGTTGAGAGTAAAAAGTCTCATGAAATTGCTTTCTCTGTAACCACAACCAAAAAAATTCAAAAAGCATTACGCTTTGCACAGAACATCGATCAAACCGAGTTTGACATTAAAATGCTCCGTAACGTGCAGGTTTCACCAAATGGAGAAACGGCTATTTTCGAAGCGCTAGGACATATTTATAAGCGTGATTTATCTTCAGGGAAAGTGAAACGACTTACTCGTCAAAATGATCATTTTGAATTGTTTCCACAATTCTCTAGAGATGGTAAAAAAATTGTTTATGTGACTTGGGATGACCAAAAGCAAGGTAGTATTCGAGTCGTATCTGCAAGAAATGGCAAAGGGAAAGCTATCACGTCACAAAAAGGGAAATACGTCGAGCCAACGTTTAGCCCTGATGGTAGAACAATCGTCTACCGAAAAGTTTCTGGAAGCAGCTTATTGGCCCGTGAGTGGTCATTAAAAGCGGGTATTTATCGGGTGTCGAGTAAAGGTGGAGATGCTGAGCTTATTTCAGAAGAAGGTTTTCAACCACAGTTTGGAGCGAATAATAATCGTATTTTCTTAATGAATGAAGCGCCCAAACCACAGTTACTGGCAGTAGACCTTGATTCGAAAAAAACCAAAGTACTGTATAATTCCAATCATGCGACTGAGTTTAGAGTATCGCCAAATGGGAAGTATTTGGCATTTGCAGAACGGTTCAAAGTGTTTGTTACACCATTTGTAGAAAGTGGTAAGCCAATTACTATTTCACCATCAGATAAACAGTTTCCAGTTGAGCAGCTGTCACAACGTGCCGGTGAAAACATCAGTTGGAGCACCGCGAGTGACACATTATATTGGAGTTTAGGGCCTGAGCTGTACCACGCAAGCTTGGATGGCATGTTTGACATTAATAAAGCTAAAGATGCCGATTTCAAAGTTAAAAGTGGTGAGTCGATAGGATTTAAGCATGACATGGCTGAACCGAGTGGGTTCACTGCATTAGTCGGGGCTACGATTGTTACCATGGAAGGTGATAAAGTGATCCATAATGGCGTAATACTGACAGACGGTAAGCATATCAAAGCCGTGGGGAGCACTGAACAGGTCAAGATCCCTAGAGAAGCAAACATTGTAGATGTATCAGGTCAAACTATTATACCGGGGATTGTTGATGCGCACGCCCATACATCACAAGGCAGTAGTGAAATTATCCCAGAGCAAAACTGGCGCAATTTAGCGGGGTTGTCTTTGGGTGTTACAACAATTCATGATCCTTCGAATGATACAACGGAAGTTTTTGCCGCCAGTGAATTACAAAAAGCGGGTAAAATAATTGGGCCTCGGATTTTTTCAACCGGGACGATATTATATGGCGCGAATGTGGCGGGCTATACTTCACATATTGATTCATATGAAGATGCGAAGTTTCATCTAGAACGCTTGCAAAAGGTCGGCGCGTTTTCTGTGAAATCATACAATCAACCGCGTCGCGAGCAACGTCAACAAGTTGTCGAAGCGGGTCGAGAATTAGGTATGATGGTGGTGCCTGAAGGCGGCTCGTTACTGCAACATAACTTAACCATGGTTGTAGATGGCCATACTGGTGTTGAGCATTCAATTCCTGTGGCGAATATTTATGATGATATTGAGCAGTTATGGGCACAAAGTGATGTGGGTTATACGCCGACGTTAGGTGTCGCATATGGGGGTATTTGGGGGGAAAACTACTGGTATGATAAAACGGACGTATGGAATCACCCTAGATTAAGTAAATTCGTACCTAAGAATCAACTGTTGCCACGCTCTATGCGCCGTATGAAGTCACCAGATCATCATTATAATCACTTTAATAATGCGCGTGTCGCGAAAGAACTGCAAGATCTTGGCATTTTAGTTAATCTTGGCGCACATGGTCAACGAGAAGGGTTAGCTGCTCATTGGGAGATTTGGATGTTTGCACAAGGTGGAATGTCGTCTTTAGAAGCACTACGAGCAGCCACGCTTGACCCAGCTAAATATGTGGGGTTAGATAAACATATCGGCTCGATAGAAGTCGGAAAACTGGCTGATTTAGTGGTGATCAATGGTGATCCTTTAAACAACATACGAGATACAGACAAAGTGTCTTATACTATGATCAATGGCCGTTTATTCGATGCTGCAACAATGCAAGAAGTTGGAAAAAAGCCCAGAGCGAAGCTATATTTTGAGGAATAATTAAGCCGTTTATTTTGGGCCCTGCATTAATGCGGGGCTTTTTGATACAACGGTTTTAAGACTATTTGTTGAATTTATACATTCAGTAAACGTTGTGTAACCTTAGATTTAGGTTGGGCAAATATACTGGCTGTGTTTCCATACTCTACAACCTTACCGCGGCTTAGTACCAGTAATTGGTCGCTCATATGTTTCACTAGACTCAAGTGATGTGTAATTAAGATGAAGCTGAGCCCGGACTCTTTTTGTAACTGTAATAACAAATTGACCGTTTGTGCTCTTACTGATGGATCTAATGATGACAAGGCTTCATCTAGTACAACGACTTTTGGGTCTAAAATTAATGCACGGGCAAGTGCGACACGCTGTAATTGTCCGCCACTGAACATGTGAGGGTAGTATTCACAATGTTCGCTCAGTAGACCGACGCGACTTAAAGTAATTTTGATCTTTTTGTTGCGTTGTAAAGATGTTAAGCCAGTGTTGTATTTCAAGCAATCATCTAACATATCACCGATGGTAATACCGGGGTTCAATGAACGAGTCGGATCCTGAAAGATCATCCTAATATGGCGACACTGGTTTTGTCTTACACCGTCATCTTCAATGGTTTTACCATCGAGTAATATTTGCCCGCAATCAGCATGATCTGCGCCAGCTAATAATTTCGCTAAGGTACTTTTTCCAGAGCCCGTCTCGCCAATGATTGCCAAAGTTTCACCTGGCCCAACCGCAAATGAGATTTCTCTTAAAACCTGAATATGTTTGCGCTTGAAAATACCCGCGCGGCTTCTAAATGACTTACTGAGCGCTTGTACTTTTAAGACTGGTTGCATTTTTGCTTGTCCTTAAAAAGTGGAAAATGGCAAGCGTATGCATGACCGTGGCTTTTATTTTGTAAAGGTGTCACAACACACTGCTTTTGCGCTTGAGGACAACGCGGTCCCAATCGGCAACCAATAGGCAAATGTTGCAACGGTGGGATTGTGCCTTTGAGTGCATAGAAAGGTTCTTTATGCGCTAATCCTTGGGCATAATCGGGTAGGCTCTTAACCAAAGCTTGTGTGTAAGGGTGCAGCGGTTCATAAAAAACTTTTTGCGTTGGTCCAGCTTCGACCATTTGTCCGCAATACAGCACATGCATGGCATGAGACCAATGGGTGATCTCTTCTAATTCATGAGAGATCATTAATATCGACATATTCTTTAACTGATTCAGGCTTTTTAATAACCGAAATATTTGCGCGCGCGTGGTGCTTTCTAATGCCGTGGTTGGCTCATCAGCAATCAGTAGCTTAGGGTTTCTAGCAATAGCCATGGCTATCATTACTTTTTGGCATACACCTTCTGAAAGCTCGTGGGGGTAGCTGCTAGCGACTTTGACGTGTTCGCGGATCCCGACTTTATGCAGCAGCGCTTTCACTTTTTCTTTGCGCTCTGAATTACGGCCGAAAAATCCTTTTTTAAATGTTTTTTCAGGCAAAGACTCGGCAACTTGTTCAAATATTTTAGCTGTAGGGTCTAAGCTGCGGCTTGGTTCTTGGTAAATCATCGCCATATCTTTGCTGACAATTTTCCGGCGTTTTTCTGCACTTAAGCGCATTAAGTCAACACCCTGCCAATGCATGCGATCTGCGGTGACGGTCCAACGAGAATTGAGTACACCAACAATCGCTTTGGCAATGAGGCTTTTCCCTGACCCAGACTCGCCCACTAATGCATGTACTTCACCTTCTTTTAGGCTTAAGTTTACTTTATCAACGGCGCGAATAACGCCATCTTCAGTACGAAGCTCTATGGTTAAGTTTCTTATATCCAGTAGTTGCATTAGTCAGCCTTACGCTCTTTTAATACCTGTCTTAATCCATCACCAACTAAGTTTGTGGATAGTACGGCAATGAATAACAGTACACCAGGTAAACCCACAGTCCATGGTGCCAAATAAATTAGGCCTAAATTTTCAGCCAAAATTGCGCCCCATTCAGTGGTTGGAGGCTGAGCGCCTAACTTTAAAAACCCCAAGGCTGCAATATCTAAAATAGCAGTGGATAGTGCCATAGTAAAAATTACGACAATATGTTCGTAAATATTTGGCAGCACGCCACGGACTAATAGTTGCCACCGAGACGCACCATCTAGTCGAAATGCACTGATGTAATCTTTATTTAATTCATCGACGACGAGGTTTCGAATGGAGTGAACATATTGTGGGAGCAGTGCAAAAATAATTGCCCAAACAGTATTAAGCAAGCCTGGGCCCAAAATAGCGATAATAATTATCGCCAGCAACAGTGATGGAATAGATAATGTAATATCTAATAAATGGTTTAACACGCTCGAGCGAAATCCGTGGCTTATTCCCGCTAAAGTCCCGAGTAATACTCCAACCAATGTGGTGATGAGGGCTGCGATTATAGACAAACCAAAAGTAAATGTAGCCCCATTCATTAAACGAGATAACACATCTCGGCCTAAATCATCTGTGCCTAAAATAAATCTGACATCCCCTAAGTCATGCCAAGAAGGGGGCAGAAGTAGTGCATCGCTATGTTGTTGATTAATGCCATAAGGCGCGATAAATGGTGCTGTCAACGCAAGTAAGGTCAGAGCAATAAACACCCATAGAGCGACCAATGCAGGGTGGTTGCTTTTAAATTTTCGCCATAATCTGGACAGCGGTGAACGGTTTGATTCTTCGCTAAAAAGGCTAAACTTTGCCATATGCTTGATTCCGTGACAAAGGGTCAAAAAGAGTATGACTAAATTCAGCGAGCATATTTGCTAAAATAACGAACATAGACACAGCTAAAAGGCCGCCTTGAATAGCTGGGTAGTCGCGTTGGTATATACTATCAATCAGCCAACGTCCGATCCCAGGCCAAGAAAAAATGACTTCGGTGACCATGGCTAAGGTGATCAATGTACTAAATTGCAGTCCGATTTGTTTGATAACGGGAAGTAGTGCGTTTCTAAGCGCATGATGTAAAATGAGTTGACGTCGATTGAGCCCTTTTGCACGGGCTGTTTTTATATAGTTTTGTTCTAATACTTGCAACATTGAATCGCGCGTAAAGCGCACGAGTACGGTGGTAGGGTACATTGCTAACACAATGGTGGGCAGAGCGAGGTGCCTTAATGCATCAAAAAAGGCGAGTCCATGATAGGGGAAGCCTTGAATGATAATATCCACCAAGATGAAGTTGCTAACGGGCTGTATTTCATATAATAAGCCGATTCTGCCTGACATGGGAAATAGCCCTAATCCAAGACAAAAAACCATGATCAACAATAACGCAAGCCAGAATATGGGAATGGAAAAGCCCATCAAAGTGAGAGAGTTTATAACGCGGTCAGGCCATCTTCGATGGTATGCTGAAGCGATTATTCCAGCGGGAATACCGAGTAATACTGCGACACATAAAGCGTAGACACACAGCTCTAACGTTGCTGGAAAAAGTCGCGTAACATGCTCAAATACATTTAACCCTGATGACAGCGATATACCCCAATCTCCCGTTGCAATGCGTGCTAAAAATGCCCCATATTGCACCAACAGGCTTTCATCAATGCGATACTTTTCGACCAGAGCCTGTGCCTGAGTGTAATTGGTATTTACTTGACCACTAAAGTTAGTCAGTACATCGCCTGGAAACAAATAATTAAGAGAAAAGGTAAAAATTGTCAAAGTGACAACCATAAACAGCAGCAAGCTTAGTCTTCGTAATAGATATTCAATTAACATTATTTACGCCTTACTCGACCAAGTGAAATACCACCAAAGGGCCTAAGAGTAACGCCCGTTATGTCATTGCTAGTGGCTTGAAATCGAACGCCATGTGCAATGGGGATCAATGGAAGTTGTTCTATCAGCATTTTTTGCGCTTTATGGTAGAAAGTTTTGCGTAAATTAATATCAGTCGTATCTAAAGCTTGTGTTAGGAGTAAATCAAACTCCGGATGACACCAATTAGCAGGGTTTTTTCCACTAAAAGTAGCGGTGCAACTTAACAGTGGACTAAAGAAGTTATCGGGGTCGGGTGTGTCAGCTGCCCAGCCGAGCAGGACACTGTCATGCTCATGATTGCCAATACGTTCAATAAAGGTATTCCATTCATATTCAACGATCTTTGCCGAAATACCAATATTCTTTAGGTCACTCTGTATTAGCTCGGCCATTTTTCGCGCGTTCGGATTGTAAATTCGTGAGACTGGCATGGCCCACAGCGTCATATCGAAGCCATTTTCATAACCTGCTTCTTTGAGGTACTTTCTTGCCAATGTGGGATTGTACTGGGGCATATTTTCTTGTGCTTTAAAAGCCCATGAAGAGGGCGGCAAGTGGGAGCGAGCTAAAATACCGTTGCCATAAAAAACTGCTTGCATTATTTTATCGAAATCAACTGAGTGCGCGAGTGCTTTACGCACGAGTAAATTATCAAACGGAGGTCGCTCAGTATTAAATGCCCAATAGCCAATATTAAGATTGGCCGCTTTATCAACTCGGATGTCTTCTCTGGCATTGAGCACACTTAATTGTGTTGCACTTGGGTGGGCGGTAATATCACACTCTTTGGTCAACATTTTTGCAATGCGGCTGGTACCATTGGTAGTGATGTCAAACACAAGTTGTTGCATGGGTACACTGTGTTTCCAATATTTTTCATTACGGTGATAACGCACCAGATTATCGCGCAAAAAGTTTTTATATTTATATGGACCTGTCCCGATGGGAAAATGGTCGAAAGCGGGTTTATTTTCTTGAGCGATAAGCTGCTGAGCATACTCTTGCGATAAAATAACGGCAAAATCGGTAGCAATATTAGATAGAAAGCTACTTTCCGCGTTAAATAACTCAAATCTTACAGTATGCTCGTCTACTTTGATGACTTGGCGTATTAGTTGATCGGTTCCTACGCTTTGAAAGTAAGGGTATTCAGCGTCTCCGACGAAATGGTACGGGTTATACACATCAAATAGACGGCTAAAAGAAAATACCACGTCATCTGCGGTTAAAGGCCTAGAAGGTTGGAAGTAATCAGTACTATGAAATTCAACGCCTTGGCGTAATTTAAAGGTAATGGCTTTACCTTCATCACTGACTACCCAACTGGTGGCTAATTCAGGTTGAAATTCGGCAGTTTCAGGATCAATACTGATCAGGGTGTCGTACAACTGGCTTGCAATCAGGTCAATAGTCGAGCCTGTTGTTGTGACCTGAGGATTAAAAGACACAGGGTTGGCTTCAGCGCAATAAACTAGGCCCTGAGATTTTTCGTTTGTTAACTGTGGGCTCGCATCAACACAGCCAAGTAAATAGATACATATCGCACCTAGTACTATATTCCGCACGCCTTACGCCTCTTGTTTTTGACCTGACTCTAACAGGTTGTATTTTTTCAAATAACCACGTAGTTGATGATACGTTAATCCGAGCATTTGTGCAGTTTTCTTTTGATTAAATTGGCTATGTTCTAGCGCTTGTTGTAATAATTCAATTTCAAACTCATTCGACAGCTCTTTTAGATCACATGGGAATGCTACATTTTGCTTGGGTGCGATATTTGTAAGGGGAGACGTAGCCGGTTCTTTTATTGCAGCGTGCTCGGCAATAGGCGCACTAATAGTAGGGGCTTTCACACGTTGTGTTGGTCTAAAAGGGCTTTCAAACGGGTTGAGGATAATTTCGTGTACTGGCAGTTGTTCGCTGCCATGCCTATATAGGCTACGTTCAACCGTATTTTTGAGCTCTCGGATATTGCCGGGCCAGTCATAGCTCATTAGCGCATCAGTTGCTTTGCGAGTAAAGCCACTAAATAAAGACCAGTTTAAGTCTCTAGCCATATTGATGGCAAACTGCTCGGCCAAGAGCATGATATCTTCTTGGCGTGCGCGTAACGGAGGTAAAGTGATCACGTCAAATGCTAAGCGGTCGAGTAGATCATGCCTAAATTCGCCATTGTCAGCGAGTGAAGGTAAGTCTTCATTGGTTGCACAGACCAAGCGTGTATCGACTTTGACTGTACTTTTGCCGCCGACACGCTCAAATTCGCCGTATTCAATGACACGTAGGAGTTTCTCTTGCACCATTGCGGATGTATTGGCGAGTTCATCAAGAAAAAGAGTGCCACCGTTTGCTCGTTCAAACCGCCCTTCATGACGCTTGCTTGCGCCAGTAAACGCGCCACTTTCGTGGCCGAATAGTTCACTCTCTAATAAATTTTCATTTAACGCCGCGCAATTTAGTTTAACGTAATTTTGCTCCCACCTTTCAGAAAGGAAGTGTAGCCGAGCGGCGATGAGCTCTTTACCTGTGCCTCGCTCACCAATAATTAACACCGGCTTCTCTAGAGGGGCCAGTTGTGACACCTTATCTAACACAGTTAAAAAGCTGTCTGATTGACCGAGTAAATTGTCTTGTTGGCGAAATTGGCTCATATTGGCTAACTCTTAGTTATTTTTGCTAAGTGTTAGTGTATTTGATAATTACTGCGAACTAAAGTTTTTTCTGATATGATTTAATTTATTGATATTTATAAGCTTTTATTTTTAAAAAAGTTGGCAAGTTAATTGATACTAGTAATGTAAGCAACTTAAATTTAGAAACTAAAGAGGTAAAGATTATGGGAATTTTCTCACGTTTTGCAGATATCGTTAACTCTAATATCAATGCTATTTTAGATAAAGCTGAAGACCCTGAAAAAATGGTTCGTCTTATTATCCAAGAAATGGAAGATACGTTGGTTGAAGTGCGTTCAACTTCAGCTAAAACGTTAGCAGAGAAGAAAGAGTTAACACGTCGTGTTGGGCAGTTAAATGAAGAAGTTGAACAGTGGCAAAGTAAAGCTGAATTGGCGCTCACTAAGGGTAGAGAAGATTTAGCTCGCTCAGCTTTACTGGAAAAGCAGAAGTCTGCTGATGCGGCTGCAAGTGTTCAAAATGAGTTAGAGCACGTTGAGTCACATATAGAGAAACTGCAACAAGAAGTGGCGACGCTACAAGATAAACTGGCTGATGCTAAAGCACGTCAAAAAGCCATTGTACTTCGTCAACGCTCAGCAGAGTCTCGTTTAGAAGTGAAAAAAGCGCTAGATAGTTCGAAAGTAGAAGATGCTTTAAATCGTTTCGAGCGTTACGAGTCTAAAATTGATGGTCTAGAGTCACAAGTAGAGTCGTATGACTTAGGTAAAAAGAACCTGGCTGACGAGATTGCTGATTTGCAAAAAAACGAACAAGTTGATGATGAGTTAGCTGAACTTAAGAAAAAACTTGCTGGTAAATAATTGAGATAAAACGCATCGACTGACCAAGCTGTCGGTGCGAATAACATAGAACAAATAAGTCGCAGGAGTATCGAGTTATGGATCTTGAAGTATTAGTAGCACCAATTATTATTTTTATGCTGGTAGTGGCGCCATTATGGCTTGTACTTCACTATCGCAGTAAGAAACAGGTGAGTCAGGGGTTAAGCGAACATGAACATCGCCAGTTGCTTGAACTTGCAAGTAAAGCTGAAAAGATGGCAGAGCGTGTGGAAACACTAGAAGCAATCCTTGATCAAGAGGCGCCCGAGTGGAGACGTAAAATATGAGCAACATAAAGCGAGAACTTTATAGAGATCCAAAACGAGGAAAGCTGGCAGGCGTTTGTGCGGGGCTCAGTGATTACTTTAACATGGAGTTATGGTTAGTACGCATCTTGTTCATTACTGCAGTGTTGCTATCTGGTGGCCCATTATTTGTTGTTGTATACATTGCTTGTTGGTTCATTTTAGATAAAAAAAGTGATTATGTGACGAGCCCTTCAACACATAAAGATGCAGATCCAATTGCAGTCAAATTTAAAGTTTGGCAAAAAGGAGAGCCACCAAGGCAGGCATTATTTGATCTAAAAGAGCGATTAAATCGTTTAGACGATCGAGTTCAATGCATGGAAACATACGTTACCTCTAGCGAATTTACGGTCAGTCGAGAAATTAATAAGTTATAGTTTATCGCACGTGATGTGGCGTTTAATACGCCACGGCTTACTTTGGTTCTGTAACTACGTTGTTCAGGAGTAACACTTAATTTATGAACACCAGACGCTTCAGTAAAGATACTTTTGAGAAACTTAAAAATAAAGCACAAAAAACCCTGCACAGAAGTTTAGATCAACACATTAAGTTAGCTGTCACTGGATTTAGTGGAAGTGGAAAAACGGCATTTATCACGGCATTGATAAAACATTTAACAACCCAAGCAGACAAGCAAAACCTGCCTTTTTTCGATGTTGCTAGAGAGCAAAGACTGATTGCCGTTAAGGCGATTCCGCAACGCGCGTTAGATATTCCCACATTTGATTATAACTGTGCAGTGAACTCTTTATTGGCAAACCCACCTAGCTGGCCTTCCTCTACTCAGCGTATTAACACATTGACACTTGCATTGAAGTTTGAAACACGTAACGCGCTTAAGCAGCACCTTTCACCTATAAGTACGGTTTATCTTGAATTAATTGATTACCCTGGAGAATGGTTGGTTGATTTACCGATGTTAAATCAAAATTATCAAACTTGGAGTAAGGAGGTGCTGACATTATTAAAGCAACCTCAATATATTGATTATGCAAAAGAGTTTTTAACGGCTGTGGGCACTTTCGATAGTGATGCGGTTGTTGATGAAACGATATTGAAAAAATTGTCTGAGCAATATCAAAGGCTACTTTTAAGTTTGAAACAGCACACAAAGGTTGCTCAGTTACAACCAGGAAGAATGCTCATTCCCGGCGATTTAGCGGGCGCGCCGATACTGTTGTTTTTTCCATGTGATGGGGTAATGACAGTGAGTGATGAGACTCAGTATATGCATTTGGAAGCGCGTTTTAATGCATACAAGCAGCAGGTTATTGGCCCTTTTTATAAGCAGCACTTTTGCCAATTCGATAGGCAAATAGTGTTAGTTGATATATTAAGTGCTTTAGCTGATGGTCCAGATACTTTGCGAGAGCAAGAGCAGGCATTACGTAACATTGTGGATGTTTTTGATTATGGAAAATCAAATATGTTGAAACGACTGTTCTACCCAAAAATTGACAAAGTTTTATTTGCGGCGAATAAGTGTGACCATGTCAGCTATGAGCAGCAACCACAGCTTGCGAAATTGTTGCATAGTATGGTCCATGAGAAAAGTAATGACTTACGCTTTGCGGGTGTAGAAATAGACACAATGGCTGTTTCTGCAGTACAAAGTACGCAGCAAACTCAAGTTGTTGAATCAGGAAAAACCCTTAATTGTATTGTGGGAAAGCCAATTGATGAGCCCCACCAAATTACATTTTTGCCACCTCAACCTCCCACTCATTGTTTGAGCAAAGAGCAGTGGCCTGAGCAGGGTTTTGATTTTCTTTCTTTTGCCCCTTTGCCTGCAAAGTGTGGAAACTTAAGCCATGTTCGTTTAGATCATGTACTGCAATTTTTACTCGGAGATAAGTTACGATGACGGAGCAAAACGAGTTGCGTGCAGGGCGGCGCATTAAAATAGACAAGGTTCAGCAGTCAGAGCAATTGAATGATGACTCACTGCTCGCGGGTAAGCGTATTGTACAAGCCACATCAGTAGAGATCACACAAGTTGATGAAGCCGAATCAGCGTTAGATCAAACACTCAAGCCTAAATCGTCAGGAGTGAGTATTAAGCGATTGCTGTTTATCGGTTTAATGATTTTGATTGTTATTGAAAGTGTTTACAGCATTGTGGACGCAATTCAACGTTCATGGTTTTTGGGCGGTGTGTACATAGTAGTTTTGCTGCTAGCTTTAATCGTTGTGTTGCGCTTTACAATTGGAGAGTATCGCGCACTGCGATTACTCTCCAATCGCACCAGTACACAAAGTGATGCTTTACGGCTTTTAAATAGCACTCAAATTGGAGAAGCGCAACAATGGTTGGCGCCGCTGCTGACTTTACATACACCCGATGAAGTCCTTGAGTTTAAAGCAAGTATTAAGTCACACCATACTGATAAAGAGGTGTTACAGCTTTATCAAAATACATTACTGAAAAGCCAAGATGAACAAGCTAAAGCGTTAATTAATACACATGCGACGACAAGTGCAATGCTGGTAGCGTTAAGTCCAATGGCATTGTTAGATATGTTGGCGGTATTGTGGCGCGGAGTTCATTTAGTTGAAAAGCTGAGTCAGCATTACGGTATTCCGTTAGGTTATAGAAGTCGGATCACTTTGTATAGATTGTTACTTAAGCAAATGGTTTTTGCTGGCGCTGCGGAGCTTGTATCGGATTTAGCGTCGACAAGCCTTGGAGCTGAGTTATTGACGAAATTGTCAGCTCGCGCAGCACAAGGCTTAAGTGCAGGGGTATTTACAGCTCGGTTAGGGTACAAGGCTATGGAAATATGCCGGCCACTGCCACAACTAGAGCAGAAACCAAGGCTATTAAAGTCGACAATAGAAACAGTATTTACAACGCTGTTAAGTAAGGGAGACAATAAGCCTGCCAGCAAAGAGTGACAACAATTGTATACAAACTGTTGAAGTTAATCTTGCTCAGCTAGCCATCTTACCATCTGGCGTGCTTGTGAATTTTTATTCACTGATTTATTTATTAGGTAAATAAATTCAAGAATAACAACTTAACAGGCAATTTTATGAAGAAGTATCATGACAACACGCAATGTATTCATGGACCAACCCACTTTGACGACCCACATGGTGCATTGACGGCACCTTTGTATCAAACATCAACCTTCAAATTCAAAGATGCAGCACAGGGAGCTGCTCGTTTTGCTGGGGAAGAGGCCGGTTACATTTACACGCGTTTAGGTAACCCAACTACGACAGAGCTAGAGCAAAAAGTAGCAGCACTAGAAAGTATGGAAAGTGCCGCAGCAACGGCGACCGGAATGGGCGCGGTATCGGCATCAGTTTTGAGCTTTTTAGAGCATGGCGATCATCTCATTGCGTCAAATGCGTTATACGGTTGTAGTTTTGCTCTTTTTTCGCATATGTTACCTAAGTTTGGTATTGACGTTACGTTCGTCGACATGACAGATGAAGCGCAGTTACAGGCCGCGATTCAGCCAAATAGTAAGATGTTGTTTGCAGAAACGCCAATTAATCCAAATATGACAGTACTAGATTTAGCGATGATAGGGCAATTTGCTAAGCAGCATAATTTAATCAGCGTTATTGATAATACATTCTTGACCCCATTGTTACAAAAGCCTAAAGACTTCGGTATTGATATTGTCATTCACAGTGCAACAAAATATTTGAATGGGCATGGAGATGTTGTCGCTGGTGTGGTGTGTGGTTCGCAAGAACATATAGAAGTGATTAAGTTGACGGTACTCAAAGATATTGGCGCAACAATCAGTCCACATGACGCATGGCTGATTAACCGTGGTCTGAAAACACTGGCTGTCCGTATGGCACGCCACTGTGAAAGCGCGCAAAAAGTGGCTGAATTTCTTGAGAAGCATAATAAAGTGAGCCAAGTATTTTATCCTGGATTGCCTTCTCATCCTGGGTATAAGTATTTAGGCGAACAAATGAAAGGGGCTGGTGGCGTTATTGCTTTTGAAATAGTAGGTTCTTTAGCGGATGGAGAATCATTTATCAATGCCACAGAGCTTTGCACGTTAGCTGTAAGTTTAGGTGACCCTGAAACATTAATTCAGCACCCAGCATCTATGACGCATTCACCTTACACCCCAGAAGAACGACAAGCAGCGGGTATTTCGGATGGTTTGATCCGTATATCGATTGGTTTGGAGGATGTAGAAGATATTATTGCTGATCTCGAACTCGCTTTTAACGCTTTTTAGCGTAAATGTAAGTTTACTCTAGGTGTTTGTTTATAGCTTTAGATTGAGCGCTGTATTTATTTGTGTACACCTGTGTAATTAATTCATTACAAAATACGCATATCTAGCAATGGCGTTATACGCCGTTGCTATTAAACTTTTGCTTACTTTTACATAGTATCGTTGTCACAAGTTAAAGCGCGGCCTTAGATGGCCGTGATAGGTAACAATGAAGGTTTCTATGGCTAAATCGAGCAAATATACTTCTAAGCAACCCGATGAAAATGGTGTGATTGCATGGAGTGACGAAGAGAATAAAATTTGGTCTGAACTAGTAGCACGTCAGCTGCAATGCATCGAAGGCAAAGCCTGTGATGAATACATGGACGGACTAAAAAAAATAAACCTACCACATGATCGTATTCCACAATTGTCAGAACTTAACGAAGTGTTAGGTCAAGAGACTGGCTGGCAAGTTGCGCCAGTACCTGCGCTCATTGATTTTGATGAATTCTTCCGTTTGCTTGCAAATAAGCAGTTTCCAGTTGCAACGTTTATACGTTCACGAGAAGAGTTTGATTATTTACAAGAACCAGATGTGTTCCATGAAATTTTTGGTCATTGTGCAATGTTAACTAACCCTGCATTTGCCGAGTTTACACATAAATATGGTCAGTTGGGTTACGCAGCAGAAAAGAAAGATCGTGGGTATTTAGCGCGGTTATATTGGTTTACTGTTGAGTTTGGGCTAATGCAAACGAAAGATGGCCTACGTATATATGGTGGTGGGGTGCTATCAAGCCCAGGTGAAACACAATATGTTTACTCTGGTACGCCAGAAATTCAACCTCTGGATGTGAGTGATGTGTTACGTACGCCGTATCGCATTGATATAATGCAGCCAATTTATTACACGATTAATTCTATCAATGATCTGTTTGATATTTCACAGATGGATATTATGTCATTGGTTGCCAAGGCAAAAGAGTTAGGCTTATTTGAGCCAAAATTTCCACCGAAACAAAAACTAGCAAGTTAAGGATTTTAAATGTCTGATTTAAGTGCACAAAAATGTGAAGCGTGTCGTGCTGATGCGCCTAAAGTGTCAGATGAAGAGTTAGCAGTATTAATAAAACAGATCCCTGATTGGGTACCTGAAGTACGTGATGGGATCATGCAGTTAGAGAGAGTTTTTAAATTTAAAAACTTCAAACTCGCATTAGAATTTACGAATAAGGTTGGCGCAATGGCCGAAGATGAAGGTCATCACCCTGGCTTATTGACTGAGTGGGGCAAAGTGACCGTCACTTGGTGGAGCCATTCTATAAAAGGGTTACACAAAAATGATTTTGTGTGTGCTGCGAAAACAGATGATGTATTTGCCGCATTATAATTTTTGAATAATCCATCTCTTAGGTTATTTTAAAAAGCGCTATGTGAAGTATTCAAATAAAGAAATACTTCATCAAGCGCTTTTTTTTGGCTTATGCCAGACGAGCTGTTGATCAGTCGTCTATTGAGCGTAATAGTGCATTAATCCCGACTTTTTCACGCGTTTGTTGGTCTACTTTCTTAACGATGATTGCTGCATATAAGCTATGGGAACCATCTTTACTCGGTAGAGAGCCTGGAACTACAACGGCGCCCGCTGGTACGCGTCCGTAATGCACTTCGCCTGTTTCACGGTCATAAATGCGGGTACTTTGAGAAATGTATACACCCATTGAAATGACCGCACCTTCTTCAACAATCACACCTTCAACGATTTCTGAACGTGCACCAATGAAGCAGTTGTCTTCAATGATCGTTGGATTCGCTTGTAAAGGCTCTAATACCCCGCCGATGCCAACGCCGCCGGATAGATGTACATTTTTACCTATTTGCGCACATGAGCCAACAGTAGCCCATGTATCGACCATAGTGCCTTCATCGACATACGCGCCAATGTTGACATATGAAGGCATGAGTACCACATTTTTGCCAACAAAGCTGCCTTGACGAGCTACTGCGTTTGGTACAACACGCATGCCACCTTGGCGAAATTGCTCGGGGGTATAATCGCTGAACTTTAACGGTACTTTGTCGTAGAATTGATTCACACCGTCATTCATAGGCTGGTTGTCACGAATTCTAAATGACAACAATACGGCTTTTTTTAACCACTGGTGAACAACCCATTCACCACTTATTTTTTCAGCAACTCTTGCTGCGCCTGAATCCAATAAGCCCAAAGATTGGATTATTGCGTTGTACACTTCTTCTGAAACTTGGCTTGGTGAGATCCCGTCTCTTTGTTCCCAAGCTTGCTCAATAATACTTTTTAAATCAGACATAGTTTCCTCTTTACTCTGTTTCTGCATTTAATTTTTTCATCAAGTCACGATGTAATGCTGCTTTGTGCTCTTCTGCAAGAGCTTGATAGTCTGCGTTTGATATTACAAAGAAATCTTCGGCTCGTTCCCCTACCGTTGTAATTCTTGCCGCGTGAATATGTAATGAATTAGCTTGAAAAACCTCAGCTATTTTTGTCAGTAGGCCAGGTATATCTATGGCCTGAATTTCAATGAGATTACGGTTTACTCGGGCGTGGGGGCGTACAATGACTTTTGGTTTAATATTAAAGTCTTTGAATCGATGAGAACGGTTCTTTTTAGTCCGAATTTTTTTCTTTGGATCTTTTAATATTGCTTCTAAGCCACGGCGTATAGAGTTCGCACGGCTCCCGCTCATAGGGTCACCACTGACTTCTAATATAACAAAATTGTACACGACAGAATTATCTTTGGTCGTCATGACCTGAGCGTGTTGTATTTGTGCTTTCTTAGAGCCAATAACGGTAAGTAATTTTGCAAATAAATTGGCATTGTATGGACTGTAAACAAAAACCTGTGTACCACCATGCATCGCTTTTTCACCTACCACAACACAAGATGCATTTAGATCGTTGGTTTTTAGTAAATGCTCACTGTGCCAAGAGATTTGTTGTTCACTGAAGGCGGTAAAATAGTTTGCTTTAAATCGAGACCAAATAAGGTCTATTTTTTCTTCCTCATATTCTAAATTAATGAGTCTTTGTTTTGCTTGTTTCTTTTTATCTCGAATTTGATCCCGCATATCCATTGGGTTTTCAAGACCTAGCCTTAGAGCGTGCTGAGAGTGTAAATAAAGCTCACGGAGTAAGGTGTTTTTCCAATCATTCCAGAGGTTATCATTGGTTGCGCGAATATCAGCAACCGTTAAGCAATATAAGTAATCGAGCTGGCGCTCATTCTTTACAATTGAAGCGAACTCAGCAATCACATCAGGGTCATTGATATCTTTGCGTTGTGCCGTTACAGACATTAATAGATGATTGGCAACTAACCAAGATACTAATCGCGCATCTGAGTTGGTGAAACCGTGCACTTTACAAAAAGCGAGTGCATCAACAGCGCCAAGTTCAGAGTGGTCTCCACCACGTCCTTTAGCAATGTCATGAAAAATTGCTGCCAAGTAGAGCAATTCAGGTTTGTCCATCCGCGTGATAATTTCGCTGCAAATAGGGAATTCTTTTTTACGGTCTTTTTCAGTGTAAAGGTAGATATTATTGATGAGTTTATGGGTATGTTCATCAACGGTATAGGCATGGAATAAGTCAAACTGCATTTGGCCAAAAATATTACGCCATTGTGGTAAATAGGCTGCAATTAGACCATGCTTATGCATCAAGGTGAATGCTCTTCCCATGCCGTTAGGGTGTTTAATTAAACGTAAGAAAGCATCTCGGCACCCCGCATAGTCTTGTAGGTCGCCCAGCAATCTGCGGCGTACTTGACGCATTGTTCTAATGGTACTTGGTTCGACACTTGTGATTTCAGGGTGTTCTGCAATATGTTCAAATAATACAAAGAGTTGTTCCCTGCGGAAAAAAACAGAAGGATTTTTTACCCCTATTTTATTTCCGATTCGTTCGAAATTTTCATCAAGGGAGACAGCTGTACGCTCCAATTGATCCGGTAAAATACTCTGTTCAAAATACGATAATAGCATTTGGTTCATTTCACGAACGCGGCTCATGATCCTGAATAACCGCTTCATCATACGCTCAACCGATGCTTTCCCTTCGGAGCCAAAACCAAGAATTTCAGCAGCATGGGGTTGATAATCAAAAAGCAGCCTATTTTCACTTCGACCTGCTGCTAAATGCAGCGCAAAACGAATGTTCCATAAATTTTCTAAGCACTCAAGAAGCTCTTGATATTCTTCGTGTGTTAAATAACCATGATTGATTAACTCTTCAAGAGTTTCGGCGTGAAAGTGCTTTTTAGCAACCCAGAAAATGGTTTGTACATCTCTCAATCCACCAGGATTTTCTTTAATATTTGGCTCTAGGTTGTAAGCCGTACCGTGGCACTTTCTGTGTCGAACTTTTTGCTCATCAACTTTTGCGAGAAAGAAATCAGCAGATTGCCAAATAGGGGTCTCCACAATGTGGCTTCTGAGTCTTTCAAATTCAACATGATTACCACAGATCAGACGGCTTTCGAGTAAACTCGTAGTGAAGTGTACATCTTGTTTTTTTTGGTCAAGCACTTGTTCGTGCGTGCGTACACTGTGACCAATTTCTAGATTTAGATCCCAAAGTAGGGTGACAAACTGTTCAAGTGCAGAGGTCATAGTTGCATTTGGAGTGTCATTTACAAGCAATAAAAAATCAATATCAGAGTAAGGGTGTAATTCCCCTCGACCATAGCCGCCGACGGCAATGAGGGCTAACTCAGGATAACGAGCTAAGCCAGTATCATTGAATAACTTTATCAGCAGTCTATCAATAAATTCTGCGCGAGAGTTGATCAGGTTACGAACGGGTTGTTTCGAAAACTCATTGCTAAGCCACTTATAAAAGTAAGCAGCACAATCTTTTAAGTCACACAGTTGCTCTGCATTATCGAGCAGTGTTTTTACTTTATTAGGCAATGCCACAACAGGCTCCCTGCATCTTATTCTTGGTGGGTGCTAAGGGTTAAATTGATCTGAATAGTCTATTCAAGCTCAATACCATCGCAAAGGTATTGAGCTTAGCTTACTGACTTGAGCACAAAGGGCAACGCTTGATTGCCATTTTTTGCTTTGTTTTTAGCTTCGTGAGCAAAGCACCGACAGAGCTTTACTCAGCGAAGGTTTTACAGCGAAGCATTTATTATTGTGCTGGATGTTCAATAATTTTGTCGATCGTATCATCGTTGCGGTGAGTTAAGATCTCAACACCATTGTCAGTGACAAGTAGTGTGTGTTCCCACTGGGCTGAAAGGCTTCGGTCTTTCGTTAAAACCGTCCAATTGTCTTTTAGCACTTTACATTGACGCTTACCCGCATTAACCATAGGCTCAATGGTTAAACACATCCCTGCTTTTAATGTTTCACCAGTGCCCGCTTTACCGTAATGCATGACTTGCGGTTCTTCGTGGAACTCGGCGCCAATACCATGACCGCAATATTCGCGAACGATTGAGTAATTAAAGCCTTCCGCGTATTTTTGAATTGCAGCACCTAGGTCACCCAAACGCACGCCAGGTTTTACCATTTTGATCGCGAGATACAAACTCTCTTGTGTGATTTCAGCAAGGCGTTTACCTTGAATGTTTGGGGTTCCTACATGAAACATTTTCGATGTGTCGCCATGGTAACCATCTTTGATAACGGTAATATCGATATTGACACTGTCACCGTCTTTCAGCGCTTTGTCATTTGGGATACCATGACAAATTACGTGATTAACAGACGTACAAATTGATTTTGGGAAACCATGATAATTAAGTGGAGCAGGAATGCCTTGTTGCTCGTTAATGATGTAATCATGACAAATTGTATTTAGCTCGTCTGTTGTGACCCCTGGCTTCACAAAAGGCTCTATCATTTCTAGTACTTCTGCTGCTAAACGCCCAGCAATACGCATCTTTTCGATCTCATCAGGGGTTTTAATCACTGCACTCATTCAGACTCCAAGTCGGTTATTTTAAGTTTATTTCAACGCACAATTTTTATACTGATTGTTGAGTTCTGTTATTTTATATGGTATAAAGCGCGCCGTCTTTTTACAAATTTATCTTAGAGATGTTTGTATTTAAGGCAACCACAATTTTATTTTAACACACACACATATCGACACATACACTTGGGTGCATGTCTTAGTAAAATACTGAACATGTTGGTGCTATGGGATATGTGGAGGCTTAACCCTAACTAACTTAGAGGAAATTAAAATGGCAAACGTTTCAATGCGCGATATGCTTCAAGCTGGTGTTCACTTCGGTCACCAAGCACGTTACTGGAACCCAAAGATGAAGCCTTTCATCTTCGGCGCTCGTAACCGTGTACATATCATCAACCTTGAAAAAACTGTACCAATGTTCAACGATGCACTTAAGTTCTTACAGAACGCTGCTTCTAACAAAGGTAAAATTCTTTTCGTAGGTACTAAGCGCGCTGCAAGCGAAGCAGTTAAAGAGTCAGCTCTTCAAAGTGAGCAGTTCTACGTAAATCACCGTTGGTTAGGTGGTATGTTGACTAACTGGAAAACAGTTCGTCAATCAATCAAGCGTCTTAAAGACCTTGAAACTCAAAGCCAAGACGGTACTTTCGAGAAGCTAACTAAAAAAGAAGCGTTAATGCTTACTCGTGAAATGGAAAAGCTTGAAAAGAGCCTTGGCGGTATCAAAGATATGGGCGGTCTTCCAGACGCTATCTTCGTTATCGATGCAGATCACGAGCACATTGCAATTCGCGAAGCTAACAACCTAGGTATTCCAGTAGTATCAGTAGTTGATACTAACTCGAACCCAGATGGTGTTGATTTCATCATCCCAGGTAACGACGATGCAATCCGTGCTATCCAGCTTTACACTGGCGCTGTTGCAACTGCTATCACTGAAGGCCGTGAAAGCAATATCGTTGCTCAAGCAGAGAACGACGATTTCGTTGAAGCTGAGTAATTAGCTGTCATCAAGTCTTCATCAATTCGTGATGAAGACTTGATATTCTTGAAGAGCGGTCATCCCGCTTCCCTAAACATATTCAGATCTGAGGATATACTAATGGCTGTAACTGCTGCCCTAGTTAAAGAATTACGCGAGCGTACTGGCGCTGGCATGATGGATTGTAAAAAAGCGCTAACTGAAACTGCTGGTGACATTGAACTAGCAATTGAAAACATGCGTAAGAGCGGTGCTGCAAAGGCTGCTAAAAAAGCAGGTAACATTGCTGCTGAAGGCACAATCCTTATCAAAGAAGGCGCAGGCTTTGCTGCACTTCTAGAAGTTAACTGTCAAACAGACTTCGTTGCTAAAGATGAGAGCTTCCTTGCGTTCGCTAACTCTGTACTAGACGTTGCTGCAACTTCTAAAGTTGCTGTTGCTGAGCTTCAAGCACAGTTTGAAGAAGCACGTGTTGCACTAGTTGCTAAAATCGGTGAAAACATCAACGTTCGTCGCGTTGAGTACATTGACGGTGCAAGCCTTTCTACATACCGTCACGGTGAGCGTATCGGTGTTGTTGTTGCTGGTGAAGCTGATGCAGAAACGCTTAAGCACGTAGCGATGCACGTTGCTGCATCTAAGCCTGAGTACGTAAACCCTGAAGACGTACCTGCAGACGTAGTTGAAAAAGAAAAAGCGGTTCAAATTGACATCGCAATGAACGAAGGCAAGCCTGCTGAAATCGCTGAGAAAATGGTTGTTGGTCGTATGAAGAAGTTCACTGGTGAGATCTCTCTTACTGGTCAAGCGTTCATCATGGAACCTAAAAAATCTGTTGGCGATATCCTTAAAGAAAAAGGCGCAACAGTATCTAACTTCGTACGTTTAGAAGTTGGCGAAGGTATCGAGAAGAAAGAAGAAGATTTCGCTGCTGAAGTTGCTGCTCAAATCGCAGCTGCAAAAGGCGAGTAATCTCTCTTTTCTCAGCAAAAAAAGCAATGAGGCTATAATGGCGGATTTGCTTTTGCTTCAACGCTGAAAATTCTTTAAAATAACCGCGCATTTATGACTTTCATAAGCGCGGTTATTTTTTATCTCACTTTTACAAATGGCCCGGAAACTATGACTATCAATCGAAAACCTGTTTTTAGACGCGTTCTTCTCAAACTAAGCGGTGAAGCTTTAATGGGAGATGAAGGCTTTGGCATTGATCCAAAAGTATTGGATCGTATGGCACAAGAAATAAAAGAATTAGTAGAGCTCGACGTAGAAGTGGGTTTGGTTATCGGGGGCGGTAACTTCTTACGAGGTGGTTCATTAGCTGAAGCGGGTATGAACCGCGTAGTAGGCGACCACATGGGTATGCTTGCAACCGTGATGAACGGTTTGGCTATGCGTGATGCACTGCACCGTGCGTTTGTAAACTGTCGTTTAATGTCGGCAATTCCACTGAACGGCGTATGTGACGCGTACAACTGGGCTGAAGCAATTAGCTTGTTAAAGTCTGGCCGAGTTGTTATTTTCTCAGCGGGTACGGGTAATCCATTTTTCACAACTGATTCAGCTGCATGTCTACGTGGTATTGAAATTGAAGCCGATACTGTGATTAAAGCGACAAAAGTTGATGGCGTATTTAGCGATGACCCAGTTAAGAACCCAGATGCAACCTTGTATCGTCATTTGACGTACAATGAGATCATTGATCAAGAATTAAAGGTGATGGACTTAGCGGCATTTACGCTAGCACGTGACCATAATATGCCTTTAAGCGTATTTAACATGAATAAACCTGGCGCGTTAAAACGCGTCATTATGGGCGAAGAAGAGGGTACTCTTATCTCTTCAGCACCTTCTGAATAATCAAACAAGACTAGGATTGAATTGTGATTAACGATATTAAAAAAGACGCGCAAGAGCGCATGCAAAAAAGTGTGGCAGCCCTAGCTAGCCAACTTTCTAAAATTCGTACTGGCCGTGCACACCCTGCATTGCTAGACGGCATCATGGTTTCATATTACGGTGCAGATACACCACTAAACCAAGTTGCAAACGTCTCAACAGAAGACTCTCGTACATTGACGATTAGTGTATTTGATAAGTCTTTGGCTCAGGCTGTTGAAAAAGCAATTATGTCATCTGATTTGGGCTTAAACCCTATGTCTGCAGGTACGATTATTCGCGTACCATTACCTCCGCTAACTGAAGAGCGCCGTAAAGACTTAATCAAAATAGTACGTGGTGAAGTAGAAGGCGGTCGTGTTGCTATCCGTAATATTCGCCGTGATGCCAATGGTGATATTAAGTCTTTATTAAAAGATAAAGACATTTCTGAAGATGAAGCACGTCAAGCTGAAGATGAAGTTCAGAAGTTGACAGACAAGTTTGTTAAGGAAATGGATACACAATTGAGCGCAAAAGAAGCTGAGTTGATGGAAATCTAAGCAGTTCGAAATTATTAGTTTTGCAACGCTGTCTGGGGTATACTAGGCGGCGTTTTTTTTTATAGAAATCGGGATTTATGAGTTTAAGCGCTGACACAATTTCGCAGCAATCTTTGCCAAAACACGTCGCTATTATTATGGATGGTAACGGACGATGGGCGCAATCTCGCAATCGCCCACGTACATATGGCCATAAAAAGGGCGTTGATGCGGTTCGTACGGCAGTACAGTTTTGTTCGAAACTTAACATTGAGTCTCTCACTTTATTCGCATTTAGTAGCGAGAACTGGCGTCGGCCAGAAGATGAAGTCAGTACACTGATGGAATTATTTCTATTTGTGTTAACTAAAGAAGTAAAAAAGCTTCATAAAAATAATGTTAAATTGAATGTTATTGGTGAAATTTCTCGTTTTCCGAACTCGTTACAAGAACGAGTTGCAGTAGCACATGCGTTAACTGAGAATAATACCGGCCTGCAGCTAAATATTGCTGCAAATTATGGTGGTCGTTGGGATATTACCCAAGCGGCACAAAAACTTGCTATTGAGGCTAGTGAAGGAAAAATTCAGCCAAGTGATATCACGGAAGAAGCAATAACTAACCATCTTTCTATGGCACATCAAAGTGAATTAGATTTATTAATACGAACTGGTGGTGATTGTCGTATTAGTAATTTTTTGCTTTGGCAAGCAGCGTATGCTGAACTCTATTTCACAGATACACTTTGGCCTGACTTTAATGAAGAGGCGTTTGCAGAGGCCATTGCATGTTATGTATCTAGAGAGCGACGCTTTGGCTGCACAGGCGATCAAATAAAAGAATTACTCGCAGTGTCAAAAGTAACAAGTTAAAGGTAATTAATTTGCTTAAACAACGTATTATAACTTCAGTGGTTCTTGCGCCGCTGGCTTTGCTTTTGGTTTTTTATACACCATTAGCTTTATTTAGTTTTATCGCAGCAGCTATCGTATTGCTAGGTGCTTGGGAGTGGTCTGCTTTTATGGGGCTCGGGAGAGTGCGTCAGCGTTTGTCAGTTGTTGCATTGATGGGCATCATCATTTCCATATTACATACCCATTGGCCGATAGAGTCCTTATGGCAACAGGGTAAGTTAGTTGCCGATGCAAATTATATTTTTACTTTGGCTTTTGCCTGGTGGCTGGTCGCAACCTTTTTGGTTTTTAAATACCCTTCAATGAGCAGAGCATGGAATGAGGGCATAATTATGCGTGCCATTGCAGGCATATTAACGCTCATTCCGCTTTGGTTAGCACTTAATGTGATGCGCAGTGCAGAGTATGAGCAGTCTCAACAATATGGGTCAACTCTCATAATGGTGGTACTCGGTATCGTATGGAGTGCGGATATCGGTGCATACTTTGCGGGTAAAAATTTCGGTAAGCGCAAATTAATGCCCAAAGTGAGCCCCAATAAAACCATTGAAGGTTTGCTTGGCGGGGTTGTAACTTCTGTGATATTTGTTTTGCTTTTTTGTTATTTTGCAGAAGTTGAATCACACCAATGGCTATTATATTCAGGGCTCACAATCGGTGTAGCGCTATTTTCTGCGATTGGAGACTTGCTCGAGAGCATGTTTAAGCGCGAAGCTGGTTTAAAAGATTCAGGATCTATTTTGCCTGGGCATGGTGGCATACTCGACCGAATAGATAGTTTAACTGCGGCAGCGCCCATCTTCGCTTTATGTTACGCTTGGATTGTTACTCTATGAGTATGAAAAACAATGTTGTAATACTGGGAGCGACAGGCTCGATCGGACTTTCTACAATTGATGTTATTGAAAGAAATAAAGATGAGTATACGATTTTTGCATTAGCCGCAGGTACAAATGTGGCTAAAATGACGTCATTGTGTGTTACACACCATCCTCAGTATGCAGTGATGCACTGTGAAAGAGCGGCTAAGCAGCTTAAAGATGCTTTAAAACATACCTCGGTTAAAGTTTTGAGCGGCACTCAAGCTATGTGTGATGTGGCTGCCCATAACAATGTTAATACGGTTATGTCAGCAATTGTTGGTGCAGCTGGGTTGTTACCGACGCTTGCAGCCGTTGAAGCTGGTAAAAAGGTGTTATTAGCAAATAAAGAGTCGCTAGTGATGTCTGGCCAGTTATTTATGGACAAAGTAGCGCAACACGGTGCCACTTTATTACCTATAGATAGTGAGCACAATGCAATTTATCAATGTTTGCCACAGGCGTTTCAACGCAATACTGATTTAGGTATACACCATCAAGGGATCAGTAAAATTTTGCTAACAGGGTCAGGTGGTCCGTTTTTGACGCGAGACTTAGCCACACTCCCGAGTGTGACAGTGAGTGAAGCTGTTGCACACCCAAACTGGTCCATGGGCCAAAAAATCTCAGTAGATTCAGCAACAATGATGAATAAAGGACTTGAGTTTATTGAAGCCAAGTGGCTTTTTAATTGTACAGCTGAAGATATCGAAGTGGTCATTCATCCGCAAAGTATGATCCATTCTATGGTGCAATATAAAGATGGCTCTGTGATCGCTCAGATGGGCCAACCTGATATGAGAACCCCCATAGCTTACGGCTTGGCTTATCCAGAACGGATTGATGCAGGTGTACAGCCTCTTGATTTTTCTAGCATAGCAAACTTTACCTTCACAAAACCAGATTTTGAGCGCTATCCAAATTTGGCATTGGCAATGGATGCGTGTAAGTCTGGGCAGGCCGCAACGACAACGATTAATGCTGCAAATGAAATTGCTGTCGCTGCGTTTTTGGCTCAGCAGATCGGCTTTTGTGATATCTATAGAGTAAATGCCGAGGTGCTTGCTAAATCGACATTAACTTCATTAAATTCGGTACAGGAAATTATGGCTCAGGATGCTCAAGCTAGGTTACTGGCAAAACAATGTATTAGTGAATTGAGATAATTATGTTTGAATTTTTCTGGAACTTAGGCTCATTTATTATAGCATTGGGTATTTTAGTAACCGTGCATGAGTATGGTCATTTTTGGGTTGCACGCAAAGCCGGTGTGGAGGTTTTACGCTTTTCAATTGGCTTTGGAAAACCATTATTCAAATGGCATGATAAGTTAGGTACTGAGTATGTTATTGCTTTGATACCGCTTGGCGGTTACGTCAAAATGCTTGATGCACGAGTTGATACTGTACCTGCTGATAAGCAGCATTTGGCTTTCGATAGTAAGCCTGTTTTATCTAAGATAGCCATCGTTTCAGCAGGCCCCATTGCAAACTTCTTATTCGCTATTTTTGCGCTTGCCATGATGTATATGATTGGGGTTCAGAATGTAAAACCGGTTGTTGGCGGGGTTGCAGAACATAGTCGGGCAGCAACGGCAAACTTTCTACCTGGCGACCATATTTTGCAGTTGGGTGATAAGGCAGTCTCTTCATGGCAAGAGGTTACTTTTGGCTTAATGAGTCATTTAGGTGAACAAGAAGTACAAGTTAAAGTACAAGACGCAGAGCAAAAAATTCAGTTACGAACGATTGCACTTAATGGCTGGAAGCTAGATAAACAAGACGAAGCTCCACTTCAGTCTATTGGCATTGAGCCTTTTAGACCTGCATTAACATTAACTTTAGGCCATATTCAAACTGGTTCGGCAGCGGATAAAGCAGGTCTTAAAGTGGGTGATACGATTGTATCGATTAATGAAATTGACGTCGTTGATTGGCAGTCCTTAGTGGATAAAATAAAAGTCTCGGCCAAACAACCTTTGCGTTTTTCTATTCGTCGAGCAAGTAATGTGCAATTGCTTACGGTTATTCCTGAAGCGAAGCAGATGAGCGATGGACGCTCTATCGGGTACTTAGGAGTTGTGCCTCAGTTAGAAAAGTGGCCTAACGGATATATTGAAACTAGACAGTACGGTCCTTTGGATAGTATGGTGCTGGGCATAAAAAAGACGTATGAGCTTATCAGTCTGAGTTTTGATATGATTGGCAACTTAATCACAGGTCAAGTATCAGTAAAAAACTTAAGCGGGCCTGTCGGAATTGCCGTTGGTGCTGGAAATAGCGTGAGCTATGGTATTGTTGCCTTTTTGAGCTTTTTAGCTTTGATTAGTGTTAATTTAGGTGTTTTTAACTTATTACCTCTACCAGTCTTGGATGGTGGGCACTTAATGTATTACATAATTGAACTAATCCGTAAAAAACCAGTCTCTGAAAAGACACAAGAGTTAGGGTTTAAGGTTGGTGCCTTGTTATTAATCGCTCTAACATGTTTTGCTTTATTAAATGATGTATCGAGACTGTAGCTCGAATTGGTGTATACAACACCCGTCACAGCGTTATGACGCTAATTGTTGTAAAGGATAAAGATAATAAAATGCCTATAAAAAAACATCTCGCAGTTACCAGTTTACTGGGCGCAAGTTTTGCCGCACTTGGGCAAAATACCTTTATCGTAGAAGACTTAAAGGTTGAAGGGCTACAGCGCGTAGCTTTGGGAGCAGCACTTACGCATATTCCAATTAATGTTGGTGATTCTGTAGATGACTACACGATTTCACGCACCATAAAAGCGCTCTATAAGTCGGGTCACTTTGATGACATCGCTGCATTACGTGATGGTAACCAGGTTATTTTCAAAGTTCGTGAAAGGCCCACGATTGCTTCAATTGAGTTTGATGGAAACAAAGACATCAAAGACGAGCAGTTAAATGAAAGCCTAGAAGGTCAGGATATTCGAGCGGGTGAGCCTTTAGATAAAACAGTATTAGACAATATTGAAAAAGGGCTTATCGAGTTCTTTCATAGTATTGGTAAATACAATGCGAAACTTGAAGTTAACATTGTTGATTTACCTCGAAACCGTGTGCGATTAATGCTTGAATTTGACGAAGGTGACGCAGCCTCTGTTCGACAAATCAATCTGGTAGGTAATGAGTTATTTTCTGATGAAGAGTTGTTAAAGCTTGCCGATTCTCAACAAGATTTACCTTGGTGGAAATTCATGTCGAATGACCGCTATCAAAAGCAAACGATTGAAGGCGATTTAGAAAAAATCCGTAGCTATTATTTAGACCGAGGGTATTTTCGTTTTAATATTGACTCAACACAAGTATCGGTAAGTCCAGAGCGTGAGTCAGTCTATGTTACGGCTAATTTGACTGAGGGTGAAAAGTATTCAGTTAAAAGTTTTGACTTCATCGGTGATTTATTGGGAAGAGAAGAGCTGATTAAAAGTGTGATCCCATTACGCGCTGGTGAGCTTTATAACGGTTCAATCGTTACTTCATCTGAAGAGTTTATTAAAAGCTATCTAGCACGGTTTGGTTATGCCAATGCTGAAGTTCGTACCATCCCAGAAGTTGATGATGAAAATAAAGAAGTGAAACTCACTTTATCGGTTAACCCCGGTAAACGTGTATATGTTCGCCGTATCATGGTCAATGGTAACCAGGTGACCGCTGATGAAGTGGTACGTCGAGAAATGACACAGCTTGAAGGGGCATGGTTGTCCAATCAAAGTCTTGAACGTTCTAAGTTACAAATACAGCGCTTACCTTATATGGAAAGTGTTGAATTTGAAGTCAAACCAATTACAGGAATTGACGACCAAGTTGACGTAGACTTTGATGTAAAAGAGCAGCCAGCAGGTAGTTTTCAGGCTGGTGTTGCATATGGCTCATATGCAGGAATGCAATTTAATGTCGGTGTCAGTGAATCCAACTTTTTAGGTACGGGTAACCAAGTTGCATTTAATGTGAGTACAGCAAAAGGTTCTGACCGATATAGTGTGTCGTATACAAATCCGTATTTTACCCCAGATGGTGTATCTCAAGGCAGTAGTATTTTCTTTAGTAATTACGATGCGAGTAAATTCAGCTTAGTTGAGTACAAGTCACGTAGTTATGGTTTAGGTACGAGCTTTGGTTTCCCTATTGACGCAGTAAATAGAATTAACTTTGGTGGCCGTTGGATTGAAGAGTCATTATCAGATATTGCTGATTATGAGCAAACACGTATTTTACGTTTGAGTTTCCTTGATCCCGAAAACCCTGAAGCTGATTTTGACTTCACTAAGTACGAGCTGAGTTTAGGCTGGTCTCGAGTGACAGTTAACCGTGGTATGTTCCCTACCGATGGTTCCCGTCAAACGTTGAAGTTGACAGCAACAACACCGAATTCAGATCTGAATTATTTTAAATTGAATTATGATTCACGTTTCTATTGGCCAATAAGTAACGATCATCGCTGGGTATTTTCAGCGAGAGCGGCCCTTGGTTACGGCAACGGTTATGGCGAAACGAATGGCTTTGAACAGATTCTACCTTTCCAAGAATTCTTTCGTATAACCGAAATGGAATTGCGTGGATTTGATAGAAATACAATTTTACCGCAAGCGATTCAACGCATTCCAACATCGATCCCTGGTTCGATATTACCAGATGGTTCATCGACGGGCAGTATTGGCGGAAACCCTGAGTTCGATAGACTTCAATTTGGTGGCCGTATCGGTGGTAATGCAAAAGCAATTGCAGGCGCGGAATTGATAGTACCGACACCGTTCTTAGATGAAGATAACACCAACTCAGTAAGAACGAGCTTATTTATTGATGCTGCGAATGTTTGGGATACAGAATTTGATGTAGATAGGTACCTACATTTGCCAGAAGATCAATATAAAAAATTGTCTGATTATTCAGATCCTACAAGATTTAGGGTTTCAGCGGGTTTATCTATTCAATGGATTTCACCAATGGGGCCAATGTTGATTAGTTTTGCTCATCCGTTAAGAAAAGAAGAAGACGATGAAACGAAAACAATCAGCTTTAATATCAGTAATACATTCTAAGGAGTAAATTTGTGAACAAACTATTTAAAACGACAGCAATGGCTTTAATGGCAACATTAATGATGGGTACTTCTGCGAGTGCATTAGCACATAAAGTAGGTATTGTTGATATGCAACAAGTTTATAAGCAGATCCCACAGATGGCTAAAATAGAGCAGCAGTTACTCACAGAGTTTGCAGAGCGTCGTCAAGAGCTTGAGAAAATTCAAGGTGATATCCGTTTTGAAGCTGAAAAATTTAAGCGTGAAAGTGCCACGATGAGTGACGAGCAAAAGGCAACACTGCGTGACAAAATTCAAGGCATGCAAAAAGTATTGGCTGAAAAAGGTCGTCCGTTAGAGCAAGAGATTAAAACTCGTCAAAGCCAAGAGCTTGCTAAAGTACAAGACGTTATCATCAAAACGATTCAAAGCGTTGCTAAAAAAGGAAAGTTTGACGAAGTAAGAGTAAAAGATACCACTATCTACTTTAATCCTGATAAAGTAACAGACCTTTCTAGCAAAATTGTTGATGCGGTAAGCAAAAAATAATGACCAAACAGTTTACTTTGGGTCAACTAGCGACGCATTTAGGTGCGTCACTAGTCGGTGATAGTGATTATCAGATTGATAAAATCGCGACATTACAAAAAGCCGGCCCAACAAACATCGCTTTTTTAGCGAATAAGAAATACCGTAACCAACTGGCTGACACAAATGCTGGTGCGGTTATTGTGTCTGAAGATGATGCAGAGTATTTTTCTGGCAATAAGATTGTTGTAAAAAATGCTTATACTGCATACGCTTACCTGGCACAAATGATGGACACTACTCCTGCGTCTGCATCAAATATTCATTCATCAGCCGTTATTCATGGCCGTGTGACTTTAAGCCAAGATGTGAGTATCGGTGCGAATGCAGTGATTGAAGCCGGATCTGTCATAGGCAAGAATGTTCAAATTGGTCCAGGATGTTTTGTCGGCCAAAATACAGTCATTGGTGATAACACTAAATTGTGGGCCAATGTGACGGTTTATCACGATGTTACCATAGGTGATAATTGTTTATTTCAATCTGGCTGTGTAATCGGTAGTGACGGTTTTGGTTACGCGAATGAGGCTGGTAAGTGGATAAAAATTCCTCAAGTCGGCGGTGTGAATATTGGCAATAACGTAGAAGTTGGCGCGAATACCGTTATTGACCGTGGCGCATTAGATGATACGATCATTCATGATAATGTTATTTTGGATAATTTAATTCAAATTGCACACAACGTTGAAATTGGAGAAGGGACAGCTATTGCAGGTGCAACGGTTGTAGCAGGAAGCGTGACAATCGGTAAGCATTGTCAAATCGCGGGCTTGGTTGGGATCAATGGACATATTGATATTTGCGATGGCGCTATCATTACAGGTATGACAATGATTACTAAAGCCATTACTAATTCAGGTGTTTATTCATCTGGAATACCGCACTCAACGAATAAAGAATGGCGTCGAAATATTGCCCATTTTCGTAATTTATCAGAGTTCAAGCAGCGTTTGAAGTCGTTAGAAACACTGACTGAGCACTTAAAAAACATTGATGAATAAAAAGGATGCTACTTTGGCAAACGAATTAAACAGCTTTGATACACAAGAAATTTTAAAGCTATTACCTCATCGTTACCCAATGTTATTGGTTGATAAAGTTATTGACTACAAAGCGGGTGAATATCTACATGCGATAAAAAATGTAACAGTGAACGAGCCTATTTTCACTGGTCATTTTCCTGGTCAACCTATTTTCCCCGGTGTGATGATTTTAGAAGCAATGGCACAAGCCACGGGTTTACTTGGGTTTAAAACGGTGGAAAATCGCAGCGAGAGTGAACTATACTTATTTGCAGCGATCGATAATGCACGTTTTAAGCAACCAGTATTACCTGGTGATACCATGCATTTGCATATCGATTTTGTAAAAGAGCGCCGTAACATTTGGAAGTTTCACGGTGAAGCAAAAGTAGACGGCAAAGTGGTATGCAGTGCCGAGCTAATGTGCGCGAGAAGAGAGTTATAATAGTGATCCATCCTACTGCGATTGTTGAATCGGGTGCGAAATTAGGCAACAACGTAACCATTGGTCCATATAGTTATGTTGGTCATGATGTCGAACTGGGTGATAATTGTATCATCGAGTCGCATGTTGTTATTAAGGGACCTTCAACCATTGGCTCAGGCAATCATATTTTCCAGTTTGCGTCAGTAGGTGAAGCTTGCCAAGACAAAAAGTATAAGGATGAGCCGACACAGCTCATTATTGGAGACAATAATGTGATCCGTGAGTGTGCGACAATCCACCGGGGTACAATTCAAGACCAAGGTATTACGCGCATTGGTAGTAATAACTTATTTATGGCATATACGCATGTTGCGCATGATGCAGTAATAGGCAGTAATGTTATCTTTGCTAATGGCGCTAGTGTGGCAGGGCATGTTCATGTCGGTGACTGGGTTATTCTTGCGGGCAATACTGGGGTTCATCAATTTTGTAAAATTGGAGCCCATGCATTTATCGGTATGTACTCAGGTGTTAACAAAGATGTGCCTCCATTCGTAACCACAACAGGTACTCCGGCAAAACCTGCGGCAATTAATACCGAAGGTATGAAACGTCGAGGTTTTGATAGTGATGAAGTGATGGCGGTGCGTCGTGCATACAAAGCTTTTTACCGCAAAGGTTATACTCTTGAAGAAGCAGTACTGTCACTTGAAGAAGATGCAAAGCAGTTTCCAGCGGTACAACAGATGATCGATTTTCTAGATACATCAGATCGCGGTATTATTCGTTAAATCGGCCGTGATAAAACGTTATTGATGAACGCCATACAGATTAATTTGTATGGCGTTTTTATTTATACAAACTCAGATAATAGACATGATAAATAAAAATAAATTAACCATAGGTATTGTAGCGGGCGAATTGTCGGGCGATATATTGGGCGCAGGTCTTATTCATGCTTTAAAGCAACATTATCCTCATGCAGAGTTTGTGGGTATTGCAGGACCTAAAATGCAGCAAGCGGGCTGTAAAACACTGTTTGATATGGAAGAACTGGCAGTCATGGGATTGGTTGAAGTGTTAGGGCGCCTACCTCGGCTGTTAAAAATACGCAAACAGCTTGTTCAGCATTTTATTGACAATCCGCCTGATGTTTATATTGGTATTGATGCACCGGACTTCAATTTACGAGTCGAAAAGCCACTTAAAAAAGCGGGTATAAAAACAGTACAATATGTGAGCCCTTCTGTATGGGCATGGCGCCAAAAGCGCATTTTTACGATAGCAGAAGCAACTAATTTGGTTTTATCATTACTGCCATTTGAAAAGGCATTTTACGACAAACATGATGTACCCTGTACGTTCGTAGGGCATACACTTGCTGACGAAATTCCACTTAAAGTGAATGCTAGTGCAGCCAGAGCTAAGTTAGGCCTCGCTGAAGATGACTTAGTGTTAGCACTTCTTCCAGGCAGCAGAGGTTCTGAGGTTGGCTTATTAAGCAGTACGTATTTGGAAACAGCCAAACTACTTAAAGATAAACTGCCAGAGTTAAAAGTAGTGGTACCGCTTGTCAACGCGAAAAGAAAAGCACAATTTGAATCTGTGTTAGCAGAGGTTGCGCCAAACTTACGACCCTTGTTATTAGAAGGGCAATCAAGCGAAGCAATGTCGGCTGCTAATGCTGTGTTATTGGCGTCAGGCACGGCAACACTTGAAGCCATGCTATATAAAAAACCAATGGTAGTAGGGTACAAGTTTAAACCATCAAGTTACTGGATATTTAAGCACTTTTTTACATTTAATATAAAGTACTTCTCTTTGCCAAATTTATTGGCTGATGCACCATTGGTACCTGAGTTTTTACAGCAAGAATGTAATGCAGACGCGTTAGTTGATGCATTGTTACCAATGCTCAGAGGTGAGAGTGAAGCGCTCGTTGCACGCTTCTATGAGATACATGAGAATATTAGGCTAGATGCAAGTAAACAGGCTGCTAAAGCCGTAGCGGAGTTAATAGATGCAAGTTGAACGTCCAGATGTACAATTTATTGCCGGCGTAGATGAAGTTGGTCGAGGCCCTCTGGTTGGCGATGTTGTGACCGCTGCGGTGATCTTAGATCCGAATAAACCTATTGATGGCTTAGCTGACTCAAAGAAGTTATCAGAGAAAAAACGTATTGCATTGGCGGAAGAAATTAAAGAAAAAGCGCTGTGCTATTATGTTGCGCGTGCGTCAGTGGCAGAGATTGATGAGCTTAATATTTTACATGCCACCATGCTTGCGATGAGTCGTGCTGTTGAAGGGTTAGCGATTCAGCCTGATTTTGTTTTTATTGATGGTAATCGTTTACCAAAATTAACAATGGCTGCTCAGAGCGTGGTAAAAGGAGATAGTTTAGTGGCGGAAATCAGCGCTGCATCTATTTTGGCAAAGGTCACCCGCGACAATGAAATGTTGGAGTTAGACGCTGAATTCCCTGAATTTGGTTTTGCCGCACATAAAGGGTATCCGACAAAGGCACATTTTGCAGCGCTTGAAGCGCATGGCATAACACCGCATCATAGAACAACCTTTAAGCCTGTTCAGCGTATTATTGCAGGTGAGGAATAACGATGGCAGTACCTGATTTTGTGCATTTAAGAGTTCATAGTGACTTTTCAATGGTTGATGGTTTGGCAAAAACGAAGCCTATTGTTGCAAGAGCGCAAGAGTTAGAGTTGCCTGCGATTGCGATTACGGACCAAATGAACTTTTGTGGTTTAGTACGGTTTTATGGCACAACGCACGGCGCAGGTATTAAACCCATTGTTGGTGCTGATATTTGGCTTAAGAGCGACCAGTTTCCTGATGAACCGTCACGCTTAGTGGTGTTAGCCAAAGACAATACTGGATACAAAAACCTCACCTTATTAATATCTGAAGCATACCAACGGGGCCACGTATTTCACCGTCCTGTTGTTGATAAGCAATGGTTGGCTGCACATAAAGAAGGGTTGATTTTACTCTCCGCAGGTAAAGATGGCGATGTAGGCAAAGCGCTTCTAAAAGGTAACCCACAACTCGTAGATGAAACGGTGCAATTTTATGAAGAACATTTTGCTGATAATTTCTATCTAGAACTCATTCGTACAGGTAGAGCCGATGAAGAAACCTATTTGCATGCGGCTGTGGAGCTTGCAACTACGCGAGGGTTACCTGTTGTAGCGACGAATGAAGTGGTGTTTCTTCATGAAGCAGACTTTGATGCCCATGAGATTCGTGTGGCGATATTTGACGGTTATACACTGGAAGATAAACGCAGGCCTAAACGTTTTTCTAAAGAGCAGTATTTAAAAACAGCAGAACAAATGCAGGAGTTGTTTAGTGATATTCCTGAGGCATTGCAAAATACCGTTGAAATAGCAAAACGATGTAATGTCACCGTTCAGCTGGGGACTTATTTCCTCCCAGATTATCCAACTGGGGAGCTAAAAATTGACGATTTCTTGGTTAAGGTCTCCCGAGATGGCTTAGAAGAACGGTTACTGTTTTTATTTCCTGATGAACAGGACAGACAATCAAAGCGCGTTGAGTATGATGAACGACTGCAATTAGAGTTAGACGTTATAAACCAGATGGGGTTTCCAGGTTACTTTCTGATTGTAATGGAGTTTATTCAATGGAGTAAAGATAACAATATTCCAGTAGGGCCTGGACGCGGATCTGGTGCGGGCTCGCTGGTTGCTTATGCCTTGAAGATCACCGATTTGGACCCACTTGAGTTCGATCTACTTTTCGAGCGGTTCTTGAACCCTGAACGTGTATCAATGCCGGATTTCGATGTCGACTTTTGCATGGATCGCCGAGATGAAGTCATCGACCACGTTGCCATGTTGTATGGCCGAGATGCTGTGTCTCAGATCATCACGTTTGGTACTATGGCCGCAAAAGCGGTAATACGTGATGTAGGTAGGGTGCTTGGCCACCCGTATGGTTTTGTTGACCGCATATCTAAATTGGTACCTGGTGATCCAGGCATGACCCTTGCGAAAGCATTTGATGTAGAGCCCCGCTTACCTGAAGTATATGACAGCGATGAGGAAGTAAAAGATCTCATTGACATGTGCCGAATTTTAGAAGGTTGTACACGAAATGCTGGGAAACACGCCGGTGGTGTGGTTATATCTCCGACGACAATAACCGACTTTGCTGCGTTGTACTGTGATGATGAAGGGAAGTTTCCCGTTACTCAGTTTGATAAGAACGATGTTGAAACCGCTGGGTTGGTTAAATTTGACTTCTTAGGTTTGAGAACACTGACAATTTTGCAGTGGGCGCTCGATATGGCCAATGAACGTCTTACGCGAGAAGGTAAAGAGCATGTAGATATTGCGGCTATTCCATTGGATGACCGCAAGAGTTTTGAGCTGCTGTTACGCGCTGAAACAACAGCGGTGTTCCAGTTAGAATCACGCGGTATGAAAGACTTGGTTCGACGGCTGAAACCTGACTGCTTTGAAGACATGATTGCACTGGTTGCGCTGTTCCGGCCCGGTCCACTTCAGTCGGGCATGGTAGATAACTTTATTGACCGAAAGCATGGCCGTGAAGAACTTTCTTATCCCGACGTACAGTGGCAGCATGAGAGCTTAAAGCCTATTCTTGAGCCGACCTATGGCATTATCTTGTACCAAGAACAAGTAATGCAAATCGCCCAGGTGTTGGCTGGTTACACGCTTGGTGGGGCCGATATGTTACGCCGCGCGATGGGTAAGAAAAAACCAGAAGAAATGGCCAAGCAGCGTTCAACATTTGAAGAAGGCTCAGTCAATAACGGTGTAGATGGTGAGTTGGCGATGAAAATCTTCGACTTGGTTGAGAAGTTTGCAGGTTATGGCTTTAACAAATCTCACTCGGCCGCTTACGCACTTGTGTCTTACCAAACATTGTGGATGAAAACGCATTTTCCTGCTGAGTTCATGGCTGCGGTTATGTCAGCAGATATGGATAACACCGAAAAGATTGTTATTTTGGTTGATGAATGTGAAAACATGAAGTTGACCTTGTTACCACCTGATGTAAACGCTGGTGAATATAAATTTACTGTAAATTTAAAAGGTGAGATCGTCTATGGTATTGGTGCTATTAAAGGCGTTGGTGAAGCACCAGTAGACACCATCTTGGAGTGTCGGGCACAAGGTGGTGAATTCAAAGATCTATTCGACTTTTGCGCACGTGTTGATTTAAAGCGGTTAAATAAACGTGTACTAGAAAAGCTGATTTATGCCGGTGCATTGGATAAATTAGGGCCTGATGGCACACAAGCAGGAAGAGCAACGTTACTTGCTAGCGTAAAAGATGCCATGAAGTCTGCGGAGCAACACCATAAAGCAGAAGCGATTGGTCAGTCTGACTTATTTGGATTGTTGGCTGTAGAACCGGAAGAAGTTGAGCAAGCCTTTGTACTGGCAAGGCCTCTGACTGACAATGAGTGGTTAGATGGGGAAAAGGAAACGTTAGGACTTTATTTAACGGGCCATCCTATAAACCAATATCGACGAGAATTGAGGCACTATACATCGGGTAAATTAGTTGATTTGCAGCCAACGAATAGAGATGTGCAGTCAACAGCTGCTGGTTTAGTGATTAATGCGCGTACGTTAATAAATAAAAAAGGGAATCGCTGGGGGTTAATAACTTTAGATGACAAAAGTGCCCGAATTGATGTACGCTTATTCCCTGAACAGTTTGAAACATACCAAGAATTGCTGCAAATTAACCAAATCTTGGTAATATCTGGACAGGTCAGCTTTGATAACTTCTCTGGTGGCATTACAATGACTGCCAGAGATGTCTGTACCATAGCTCAAGCACGTGAAAAACGTATTAGAGCAATTAAAATGACGCTAAATATGGTGCAAATAGACGAAAACTTCTTCGATAAATTGCGAAAAGTGTTAGAACCTTATAAATTTGGTACATGTCCAATAAAAGTTATGTACCAGCGTCCAGATGCGTTAGCAGAGCTAACGCTTGGGACCGAATGGTGTGTGACGCCTACAGATGACCTAATAACTCGGTTGTCGCAAATGGCGGCGCAAGAAATAGAACTAGAATTTTAATTAATAGGTAGTTTAGAGCATGAGTCTCAATTATCTTGACTTTGAGCTTCCAATTGCAGAATTGGAAGCAAAAATTAAAGAATTACAAAATGTTAGCCGTTCAGGTAGTTTAGATCTGAGCTTAGAAGATGAAATTTCTCGACTGAAAGAGAAGAATGTTGAGCAAACAGAAAAAATCTTTTCTGGTTTAGGTGCTTGGCAAGTTTCTCAATTGGCACGTCATCCTCTTCGTCCTTATACTCGAGATTACATTGAACGTATTTTCACTGAATTTGATGAATTTGCTGGTGACAGAACATTCGCGAATGACCCTGCTATTTTAGGCGGTGTTGCACGCTTTGAAGGTCAGCCGGTCATGATCATTGGTCAACAGAAAGGGCGTGATACAGCTGAGAAGATTAAGCGTAACTTTGGTATGCCTAAGCCAGAAGGGTACCGTAAAGCCTTACGTTTAATGGAAATGGCTGAGCGCTTTAAAATGCCAATAATTACCTTCATTGACACTCCTGGCGCTTATCCTGGCGTGGGTGCTGAAGAGCGTGGTCAAAGTGAAGCAATTGCCCGTAATTTAAAAGTTATGGCTGCATTGAAAGTACCGACTATTTGTACCGTTATTGGTGAGGGTGGTTCTGGTGGCGCTTTAGCTATTGGTGTAGGTGACAGAGTTAATATGTTGCAATACAGCACTTACTCGGTTATTTCTCCAGAAGGGTGTGCTTCAATTCTTTGGAAAAGTGCAGATAAAGCCCCACTAGCTGCAGAAGCGATGGGTGTATCAGCTACACGCGTTAAAGAATTAGATCTCATCAATAGCATTGTAGATGAGCCTCTAGGTGGTGCGCATCGTGATTATGATGTGATGGCGAAAAACTTGAAAGCGCAGTTAAAACGCGACCTGACAGATCTTCAGGCATTAAGTACAGAAGAAATGTTGGAGCAACGTTATAACAGGCTAATGTCTTTCGGTTATTGCTAAGTAAGATGAATTAGCGTAAAAAGCCGCAATAGCGGCTTTTTTGCGTTCTATATTATGAAATCGAGTTTTTTATTTAAGCAGTTTAATACTGCGTTACATCAGCTAAACCCAACGCGGCAAACATTATGTGTTGCTTTATCGGGTGGCGTTGACTCAGTTGTATTGCTGCATCTATGTGTGGCTTTAAGAGACACATCAAATGTGGACATAGAAGCGGTTTATGTTCACCATGGTTTATCAGTCTATGCTGACGATTGGCTACACTTTTGCGACAGGCTATGCAAACAGTTACAAGTGCCATTTAAGTATGAATATGTTGATGTTGAACATAAAGCTCGGCACAGTGTTGAGGCGCAGGCACGCGATGTACGCTATAAAGCATTGCATAATCAGGCGTCTGATGATGCACTTATCGTATTGGGTCAGCATGGTGATGATCAACTTGAAACCTTTCTATTACGATTAAAGCGAGGGTCTGGTTTACTTGGGTTAGGAGCGATGCGAGCGCGTACTCAGTTACCCAATGGACGCGAGTGTATCCGACCTTTACTACATGTAAGTCGTGATGACATAGAAGCATTTGCTGATCACTATGCACTCTCTCATATTGAGGATGAATCAAATAAGCATGATCACTTTGATAGAAATTTCTTGCGTAACCAAATAATTCCCCAATTAAAAACACGTTTTTCAGGTTTGTTACCTAGTGCGTTGAGAAGCATTCAATTATTGCAGCAACAGCAGCAACTTATTGATGAAATCACGCAAGATGATTTAGCCCTTAGTATCTGTAATCAAAGAGAGTCGCGATGTGTAGATTTAGCAAAATTAGCGAACCTTTCACCGTTAAGGCAAAAGAACGTCGTCAGAGCGTGGTTAGCACTGCATAATGTGGCAATGCCGTCATTGGTGCAGCTTGAACAGATTCTAGTACAAAGCTTAACGAGTAAAATAGATGCGCAATTAAATATTGATTTAAAGTCGGGTTCAATCAAACGCTACAGAGGCCTGCTGTACTGGGTCGTCACTCAAGATAAGCCAATTGAAAAAAGCAATGTCGGCCTAGATTCTGTGATGTTTGAGACCGGCTATGTTTTATGCGTAAAGCAAGGAAAAGGGATTCGAGCGCCACACCCTGATGAAGTTGTGTCGATTAGGTTTGGGTGTTTAAACGATAAAATAAAACCGCAATTTAAACCCGGACGAAACACGGTTAAGCATTGGTTGAAAGATGCCAAAGTGCCAACTTGGCAGCGTGCATTGGTACCACTGATTTATTATAACGATGTGTTGGTACAAGTGGTTGGGTATTATTTTAACCACGATCACGTAACGCAAGAGTGTGGAATTTATTGGGAAGAACGCAGTGATAGATAATCTGAAAATTGGCGCTTCATTGGCTAAGCAATCCCCTTGGGCATTATTACTCACAGGGCTTATTTTTTTGATGTTATTCCTTAATCAAGCAATGAATATCAACAATGTTATTTATGCTGTATTGCTCGGTCAATTGACCAGTGTGACACTGTTGGCTTATTGGCATGGTAAAGGTGGTATCTTTTTTATTATGGCCGTGTTGGCGCCTTTGGTACTGATCATCGTCACTGAGCTACCGACATTTATAGCGTTAGCATGGGTAATAAATGGCTTCTTTTTTGGTATGGCATTGCTGTTATTTTTCTATCATATGTACGTTAGTAAACTGAGTAAATAATAGGTAAGTGAGTGAGAAAAGGCTCAGCTAGGGGGGCTGAGCCAGTGATTATCAAACTGCGCGAGCGCAGTTTCGTCCCGCCGCTTTTGCTTTGTATAAACCTTTATCAGCTCGTGAAAATATTACGTTTTCACAATCATGGCTTGCAGCCAGTGTAAATCCAATACTGGTTGTTACACCAAAGTTTGCTAACAGACCACACCGTTGCACGGTTGCCATAATACGCTCTGCGATTAATTTATTAGTAGGAAATTCAGGGTCATCAATTAACACCGCAAATTCATCCCCACCAAATCGATACACGCTGTCAGTTGCTCTAATTGACTGTTTTAAAATGTTGGCAAACTCAATGAGTACATCATCACCGGCTTTGTGCCCATGTATATCATTGACTGCCTTAAAGTTATCTAAATCTAATATCATTAAACTAAAACTACGGTGGTGGCGCCGACTACGCTCTAACTTTTGTGCAAGATTGTCATTAAATTGACTGCGGTTGTTGAGCCCCGTTAGTGAATCTTTAGTTGCTAGCTGTAAAACTCGGCTGTACATCAGTGCATTGCGAAGTGGGTAAAGTAGAGCACTGTGTAAATGACGCAATTTGTTCTGAATACTACTGCTTAATTGATACTGGCAAAAATAAACGAGTTGCCCTAAATGCTCACCATTAAGCTCAAGATCAAAAGTATAAGGTGTATATTGATTGTCACTATCTTTCATTTGCGCCACGCCTAAGGAGGAGTGGAACTGTAGGCCAGATAATTTAATAATACGTTTTGCATAGTCGGCAAATAAGGTGAGCTGTTCGTCGAGCTGTAATGTTGTTTGTAACTGCTCAACTAAGCGATGAGTTGGCTCTGGCTGACTCGTGAATTGCTCGTTACTAAACGGCAAATAGTCGCCACGCGTGGGCATTCGCTGAGTCAAAATATGGACATTCTCCATTTATAATTCCCCTAAATACAATTATGGGGAATATAAAGCTAAATTCGTGCCATAAATTTAAACTGGCTGAAAAACAGTTGCTTGCTATAGTTAATGAAAGCTTGTTCATTTAATTAGCAACTTTTTGACGCTCAGGAGGCTGTTTGCAGACTATATTTGCCGAAGTGTTTGCGCTATTACTTGCCGCTGTAATTTTAGTGTGGTTGTTTAAACGCGTTGGTTTACCTGCAATCTTAGCCTATTTAGTGACAGGTATTCTTGCTGGCAGCCATGGTATTGGCTGGATGACGATTAGCTATGAAATGCACTTTATAGCTGAACTTGGCATTGTGTTTTTATTATTTAGTCTTGGGCTAGAGTTTTCAGTTCCTAGATTAATGGCAATGCGTCATTTGGTGTTCGGGTTAGGTAGTTTACAGGTTGTATTGACCACGTTATTAGGTACTGTATTGTTGTGGTTTTTGCAACTAAATTGGCTTGAAGCATTTGTTATTGCAAGTTTAGTCGCGCTCTCGTCAACGGCAGTTGTTGTAAAGTTATTGAAAGAATCCGGTTCACTTAATTTACGCAGTGGCCAGCTCGCAATTGGTGTGTTGCTGTTTCAAGACATTGCCGTAGTTCCGTTGCTTATTGCTTTTCCTTTAATTGCACAATCAGACAATCAAGTACTCGTCGGCGCTTTGAGCCTTGCATTGGCCAAGGGCGCCTTAGTATGTGTGTTTTTATGGGCTGTGGGTAAGTGGTTACTACCTAAAATATTCAATGAAGTAGCGTTAGTTAGAACCGATGAGCTATTTGTGCTAACCACATTGGTTGTCGCATTGTGTGCGGGTGGATTAACTTACTTGTTTGGTTTATCGATGGCATTAGGCGCTTTTTTAGCTGGAATGATGTTAGGTGAAAGCCAATACCGACATCAATTAGAAGCTGAGATACGACCGTTTCGCGATATCTTGATGGGGTTATTCTTTGTCACCGTCGGTATGCAGCTTGATATACCTTATGTTGTGTCTTCATTTTTATACATTGTACTTGCATTAGGCGCATTGCTATTTTTTAAGCTGTTGATCATTATGGTTTCTGCGCAATTGATGGGAGAGCGTAAAAAGGATGCTATTGCAACCGGTATTTTATTATGGCAAATGGGCGAGTTTGGTTTTGTACTGGTGGCGCTGGCCAGCAAACATCAACTTTTAGATGCCAATATTGCCTCCTTCTTAATTGCTTTAGGGGTGCTTTCAATGGCGTTGACGCCGTACTTAATTGAACAAACTGAGCGTATTCTCAGTTGGTTTAAATTAGACAAAGAGCGCTTCTCAGGTGACTTTCATCATGGCTTAGGGGTCGACGCGTTAAATGATCATGTTGTGATCCTTGGTTACGGGCGAGTAGGGCAAACGATCACCCGGTTTTTGAAGCCTGAAGCCATTCCTTATGTTGCAATAGAGCGCAATCCAATACTGGTGCAAGAAGCGCAAACAGCGGGCGAACCCGTATTGTTTGGCCACGCAGGACAAAAAGCCATATTAGAGTCGGCGAGTGTAGATAAAGCACGGTTGTTGATCATTACTTGTGGAGATTTTGAGCAATGTCAAAAGCTCATAGATTCAGTAAAGCAAGCCGCACCTGAGGTAAAGATTTTAGTACGCATGAGAGACGACATTCATTTAGAGGCGTTAAAGCAGCTAGGGGTGACTGAAGTGGTACCTGAAGCGCTAGAAGCAAGCTTAATGCTGGTATCACATGTGTTGTATATGTCGGGTGTGCCGATGCGCCGGATTTTAAAGCGGGTAAGCAAAGAGCGACAAAATAGGTATGAGTACTTACATGGTTTTTTTGCGGGTGACAGTGCTGACTTATCAGAGCACTCGACCGATAGGCTTGAGTATCTTCATGCTATCGCTTTACCTGAATCGGCCTATGCTGTGAATAAAACCATTAAAGAGTTGGCCTTGGATAAGCAAAGAGTTGTAATCACCGCATTGCGTCGCAATGGTGAAGAGATAGACTCGCCCGTTGAAGAAACAATGTTATTGGTTAACGATATCTTATTATTAAAAGGCAAACCAAGACGAGTTGAACGGGCAGAGCAATATTTACTCGAGGGCTTGGCATAATTGCGCTTTATTTTTTATCTAAGTGTAAAAACGCTCTGATCTCGTCAAGCTGAGCCATACCATCGTTAAAACCGATTTCCATTAGCTTCTGTGTATAGGCTTTTTCAAATAATAAATAACTGGATAAACTTGATTGAGAATGCCTTTTTATACCAATTCCACGCAATAGTAGTTTTATTGCCATAGGCATATCATCATAGTACTCTGAAGCTAGCGTAGTAAAGTTTTCAGATGGGTTGACTAATAGCGTAGACACTTGTTTTAACTCTTTATGTTTATCTCGTGCTGGTAGTAACCCCACGGTACGATTAACCCGTTCAAGCCGTTCTAAATCAGACTGTAATGTGTCGCTGAAAACACTATCAAGTAAATGCCCAGCAACGGTAGACATACCAGGGAAGTGCGGCTCGTAGCCCAGAGGTTGATGCGGCTTTGGCTGTTCAACACCAATAATGAATATTTTTTCCGCCCCTAAATGAATCGATGGACTTAGTGGTGAAAGCTGGTGGATTGATCCATCGCCGTAATAATGATGTTTTACTCGAACACTGGGAAACACCATAGGAATAGCACTGGATGCCATGAGCAAATCAAGCGTAATATTATCAGCAACTCCTTCTCGTTTTGAGCGTTGCCATGGTTGAACATTATTCGCTTGATAAAATGCCACTGATTTTCCGGTAGAATAGCTAGATACGGTAATGGACACCGCTTCTAAATAATGTCTATGTAAGTTTCGGTCAATACGAGATAAATCTAATACCTCACTGAGCAGCGTACGTAGCGGAGTGTTATCGAGTAAGCTGGCTGGCGGCAAGTTTAAAAACTCAGCTTTAAAGCTGCGCATGATATTAGAGAATATTCTGCCGTAAACGCCACTAAAATTACTCTTATAAACCATGTGCGTATGAAAGTTCTTCCAAACCCACTCTATTTTACGCACGGCCAAATGCATACATGAAGCATAACAGGCTAAAGCGGCAGAATTGATGGCTCCTGCTGACGTGCCATTGATGATTTGAAAAGGTAATGGCGCTGTGCGAGGCATACTTTGCGCGAGCGCTTTTAGTACGCCGACCTGGTATGCAGCTCGGGCGCCGCCTCCGGTGAGTAACAGAGCAACCTTTGGTTTATCTGAATTGCGTTGCTTTATACTCATAAATCCCCTTTAATAGAATGAACTTTTTGGTACAAACGTCGTCAGTAATGTATGGCTGTACTCTTGCAAGTAAAGTTTGTTACCTTTACTTTATGTTTTTATTTTAAAATATTCAAAGAATATTGTTTTTAAACCAATTAATGGAGCTGCTATGTCAGAACATTCCTCCCCATCAAAGCCTTCTCAAAGCCAAATGTTGCTTGCGGCGATCGCTGCTATGGCCCTTATTGTGGTGGCGGTTTTTGTATTATCGATGAAAAAAGATAATCCGAAGGAAAATAAAAAGTTTGAGCAAGATGTCGTAGTACCCGCAGCACAAGTCTCACAGCTGAATACCGCAGGTTTAAAACCAGAACAAACAGAGCCTAGTGCAGAGCAAGCAGTGAATGCGTCAAATAGTGAAAACACGGCACCTCAACAGCAAGTTAATACCACGATTAATACGCAGCCGAGCCTAGTGCAGCCAGAGCCGGTTGCAAACGTTAACATTGCAGCGCCAGCGCCTTTGAAGCTGGACGATAGCGATAACGCGGTACGCAATCGTATTGCAGAATACATGGCAGAAAAGTCGGTTGAGTTGTTTGTATCAGATGACATGATCAGACGCATGGTGGTATTTGTTGATAATACCGCCAAAGGGACCATCGCGAAAAAGCACATGCCAGTAAATCGCCCAGCAGAGGCATTTATGGCGTTAGAAGACGATATCATAGTGACAGACCCTAATAGTTATGAGCGTTATACCCCATATGCCACCATGTTTGCTAATCTAAGTACTGCACAAATTGTACGCTTATATCAGCAATTTCAGCCCCTTATTGTAGAAGCCTACGAAGAGATTGGTTACGAAGGAGATGAATTTAACGGTGTGCTGGTACAAGCCATTGAAGAGCTATTAGACACCCCAGTGCCTGAAACGACCTTACCCTTGATCAAAAACTCAGTGACTTATCGCTATGCGTATCCTGAATGGGAGCAGTTAAGTGATGTACAAAAGCAGTTCTTACGTATGGGGCCAAATAATATGAAAAAGGTAAAACAACGTTTAGTGACCTTGCAAAAGCAGTTAGCTGAGTAAATTACTACGACCAATTGTTTGATGTTTAAGCAGTTGGTCGTAATTAATGAGTTTTTCCTTGTAACTGATAACAATTCTAGAGATAATTACCCCGCGCCCAACAAGGCCCACTATGGTGGTCTTATTGGTCCTCTCGCAACAATAGCATGTGAACCTGGTCAGGCCCGGAAGGGAGCAGCCACAGCGTGTGACTTGTGTGCCGAGATGTGGCTGGTAAGACTACCACCCAATCTCCTCGTTTTGTTGTTTGAAGTATAAGTCTGCAAATTTGTAGTAAAACCCCGCATAAAAATTGAAATATAGCCCTGCAAGATTAATTAAAGTCTAAGAATTTTTCTATTTCTATTAGACAATTAAATCAATTCTGTGAAGACAACATGCATATCATTGGTTAACTCTAAAAATACTAGGAAGGGATGATCTTTGATAAGATTTTAAGACCAATGCTACCAAACTAGTTCCTGCTGATGCTCGTAAAGTTTCCATTATCCACGACCAAAGCTTAGGTAAGTTGTTTATGGGTGAAAAACGCCGGCGAATGGAACGCGCAAAACGCAGAGCTGAAGCTCGCGGCGAAGAATATATCCCACAATACGTGCCGAAAGATATGGAAATTAGCGCATTTCATAAAATCCCCATCGTCAGTAAAAGCAATCAAAACGACTTTTTACTGCATTTAAGGTTGGAGCCAACAGACTCAATACAAAACACCTTTAATAGCTATGGCTTTGCAACAAACAAAGAATACAAAGGCAGTGTACCGTTGTTAACCTTTTAAATCTCAATAGCTTTAGGAGTGTTGTATATCAGAGAGTTACGAGCCGTCGGTAAAACAAAGGTTATTTGTAAAAGGTTGGTTTAATCGTATGGAATTTATAAACTTTTAGGCTAACTTTAATAGTGACCTGCCGCATAGGCAGCTGAAAATTAATTAGGGCGGCCGTTATTAGTAATTAATGTGTGACCTGCCGCATAGGCAGCTGAAAATTGCAAAGGTTACAGCGGACTGCTTTCACCAAATTGACCTGCCGCATAGGCAGCTGAAAATATTAGTCCACATAATCAGTTTCATATTAACTTGTGACCTGCCGAGTCGGTAGCTGAAATTAGGCCAGGAAGTAAACAACTACATCGTATGACATATAACTGCCGAAAAGGCAGAGGCCAATTTAAAAGCCCCAGAATTTACTGGGGCTTTTTGTTTTAGCAACATATATTTTACTTTTTAGGTTGACGGAGATTAGACTAAAAGGGTTAACTAGGACAGGTATCAGTTACTATCAACAAGCCATTAATATTAGGGAAGATATGTCATCAATTAGCAACACAATAGAGTATTTCAAAGACGACTTCTCCAAAGGTTTGTTCCCACTAGATACAAACAAAATAGTGATCACGAATAATGCTAATGCGATCAGTGATTATGTCTACCAGCAAGTGCTTAACTCAAGTTCTACTAAAGAGCATTTTCTTCCTCAAGCAAGGTGTCATGCTGCGAAGCATGGTTTGCATCTAAGACGAACTTTTAAGCTTGACCCTGTTGCAGAATTTTACATTTACGATCTGGTATACAGGAATAAATCGTCATTTAGGAAGGATTTTTCTGAAAATAGATTAAGTTTTGGGCATCGCTTTCAAGATGGAAAACCTATCCCCTTAAGCACCGCTTATCGTAAGTTTAAGAGGGCGGTATCTAAGGCTAACAATGAGTTTGAATATGGCTTAAAGCTCGATATAGCCTCGTACTTTAACTCAATTTATCATCATGACTTAGTCAAGTGGTTTGATAATGGTCGAGCTCAGTCTGATGTAGAAGGTATAGGCCAGTTTTTGAGGGAAATAAATTCTGGTCGTAGCGTAGATTGTCTCCCTCAAGGAATTCACCCGTGTAAGGTGATCGGCGCTGAGTTTTTGAAATTCATTGATAACTCTAGGCTTCTGAAATCAGAGCTGACATTACGGTTCATGGATGATATTTATATATTTTCCGACGCAGAAAAAATGATACAGCATGACTTTTTATTGATTCAGCACTTAGCAGGTGAGAAGGGGTTAAGCTTCAATAATTCAAAAACTAAACAGGGTAAAGTCGCGTTGTCAGATGTAGATGAGCAAATTGAAGAAGTGAGAAAGCAGTTGCTGCATGTTCGAACGGAATTAGTTGAAACCTACAATGGAGAAGAAGAAGTTGAAATTGAGGAAGAGCTTACACTCGCGCCCGAACAAGAAGAATATCTCTACTCCTTACTCCACACTCCTGATCTAGAGGAAATGGATGCTGAATTGATACTCACATTTATGAGCGAAAAAGGTGAGGATGTTCTTGAATACTTGACAGTTTTCTTTGGAAAATTTCCTAACTTAAGTAAAAAAGTATTTTATTTCTGCAAGAATATCGATGATAAAAGTGGCTTAGCTCAGGTTATGGAGAGTCATTTAGACAACTCTGAAGTTGTTACTGAGGAACAATTATTTTGGTTCGGAAAAATTGCAGAAGAACATTTGTCAAGAACTCCCGAGATAGGTTCGATTTTAATAAAGCTACTCGAACATAGCTACGCTAGCGATATATCAAAAAGCAAAGTGTTAGAGTCAGCCGAACAAAGGTTCGGACTACCTGATATACGAGAACAATACTTACGTGTAGGAAGGGCCGATTGGCTAGCATGGTCTTCAGCTGTGGGCACCAGAGGAATGAGTCGCAACAATAGGAATCACTTGTTAAAGTATTTTAGCAATGTTTCCCAAATGAATTTTTTAGTCGCATCTTCTGTAAGGGAACTGCCTTGATTATTAAAAGATATTTGTGAATAAGGATGAAAATGGAAGCAATTATTTTTCATGAAAGGCTTTACGAATTTAAAAAAGTCGAGTCACTTTTAGTGGATGCAAAAGTATTAATGAATCCCTATGCAATAGAGTCTGAAGAAACGTACAAACTTGAAAATTATCTTTTAAATCCAGGAAAGAGAGTGAGTTGCTTGTTAGATAGGAACATCGTTTCTTACCTTATAGATCTCGCTAAAGGTATACAACTTTCTGATAATTTCGAGCAAAGTCGGTGTCATAGACTAGCAGCTGGACTCCAAGCTTTTTTCAATGCGGCTAAAATTACATCAGAACCGGGGCTTTCTTATCATGAATATATAGAGAGAACCTCTGTGAAAGCTGCTGATTTGGATCTTAGTTATTTTCGCTCGGCTGATAATATTGACGCAAATTACTATCTTGATATTTGTTTGAATAAGATATCAAGCATTCCCAAAACCATAGTCCCAACGTTTGAAAGTGGTGAGCTGATAAGCTTCGATGAGTCGTATCGAGTCAAAGGTTTTGAATTTAATATTGTGGTTATCAAGAAAGCATTATGTATCCGTGCACAATGTAAAAATGACTACGAAGCTGTGGTTATGTTGCTAGATTGGATGTTTGAAGAGTATGTGTTCTGTGCTCCAGGGTTTTACTTCATGGCTATTTATTTCAGTCACAAGAGAATTCCGAAAATGTTGAAGTCCCAATCGGTGTTAGATGTGAGAAATGCGGCATGGGATTTGGCTTTACTCCAACAGTGGATAAGTCTAGCTAATAATGATACTGGGCAGGCGTGGTATTTAGCAACTATGGATAAAGCTATAAGAGAAGTCGCCAATTTGATGCTGATTAAATCAACGGAGACAGAAAAAGACTACTTCGAGCGGCTTCAATATGAATTTTCACTCATGTGGGGGAAAAAGTTTGGAGGTGGTAGAAAGTTGTTTAAACGGCTTACTTTTTGGATGGAAAATCCAGAACATCCTCAAAGAAAAGCCTACCGTTCAAAAAATAATGACAATGAGTATATGCTTACCTTAAGAACCTCTGTAGATGAAGAGTATAAAAGATTAGCGACTCCTTAAGTACAGTTTATAGTCAAATAAACATATTGAAACCCAGGCTCCGTAACTTATAAAGTGAACAAAATGAGAAATTCAGCAGTTATATCAAATTGGTGTATAGACGCGTTTGATTGCCTTTCAAGCAAACTCTATAAAAAGCTATCTTTTGAGCAGATATCTAGAGTTGAGGCATTCATTTCGTCCGTAATTTTATTTGATGAAGTCTTTGTATCTGAAAACTACGTCAATAACAGAATCGTGTTAGAGCTGAGTAGGCGGTGTGAAGGAGCAATTAAAACTGTTGCCAGAGAAGCTCTATCTCACTCAACTGACATGACAGATCATATTTCTATAGATGTAAACTTGCACGTTTTGGCATTTGAGGAGTTAGCAAAAGAAAATGACTTGTGGCAAATACAACATGATCCGGGAATCGGTCTTGAAATTGTACGGAAAGCTCAAAATGACTTGCATTGCAAGGAAATGCTTGAGTCAAAGTTCTTGACTCAACTCAGGCTTTGGCACTGGTGTTATACGAATGAAATGGCAGAAATTACAAATAGTATAAATGTGTTGCCACTTTCCTTAGGCGCTGTTTCTGAGTTCGCTTATAAAAATCATAACATTACAGATGCTATTCTAAAAGGCTATTTGGACTATGCATTATATCATAATCAGAGGTTTGTTAGGGTGTCTGAGACATTGGCAACACCTTTTGTATCTGAGGTTAAGTCTATTCCACCACTAATGTCTGTGCTTCTAAGTCGTTGTAAATCTAGCGAAGATATGGTTCCCGTTCTAGCTGAGATGCGATGTGAGCTTATTGAGTTTAGAGTACTACGGCACGAATTTACAGGTGAAATCACTAAAGCGCGCAATATAGGTGAGCAAGAAGAGATTGTTAGTGCGTGGAATAAGAGTTGGGAGGTCTTGTCTGCTGGAGAGTTTAAAAAACCAAGTTTGCTAAAAAGAAAAATTAGTTCAACGGATGTATCTACTTCTGTTGTATCTATTGAATCTGGCAGTTTAAAGACGATCTTGAAAAACTTGATTGATCATCATCAGTACAAAAAAGCATACAAACAATTTCAGATTTACTCACAATTGCATGAGCAGGTTAACAGTATAGAATTACATAAATTACTGTTAGGTAATAAGTTTGGAGTTGAGAGCATCATACCTTTTAACTGACAAGTAAAAACTTAAACCTTGTAGAGGTATTTGATTTAAATGAATAAACTTCAATAGTGAAGGAGTATGACTTGAATATTGACATTACCATAGGAGTTGCTATCGGGGCTGTCTTGGCAGCGCTTATTAATATCTACTGGAGCTATAAAATAGCTAGATTGGATGATAAAAATAATAAAGAGGAGAGTATACGGTTATTAGCTGGAGAATTGTTGAGTGTAGCACACCACTTTTCCGTTCCATTATTTCCGATACGTTATTTAGATGAAGATATGAAACAACGTACCGAGGTTATGCGACGCTTGCGCTTGGCGAAATATGGAGCTCTGAAGGCTTCAGAAGATACAAGCTTGTTTGGTTTTCTTTCAGCAGAACATATTCGCAATGTTCATCAACTTGCTAATAAAATAAGGAATTTTGATATTTTAATTGATGAGTTTCTAGCTGAACCAGAATGTAATGATGTCGATTTGTATAGGATGATAGAATCAAGAAAGGACTATATAGAAGACTGTTCTCAGTTAATACTAGCTTACATCAATGAACATCACCCAGAATACGAAAGCTTAATTTCGCAATCAACTGTGAATGGGGAGCCAAACTATCTCATATGATGACTGCAAATCAGAATGTTTCATTTACTGGATAGTGAGGTCATTTTTTGCATCTTTTTACTTCACTTTTATGCCAAGTTATACTTCAATCACACAGTTAATTCATTGAAGTAACCGGCTCGCTTTATGCAAACTTAGACTACAAACTCCAGTTTGTTGTTTGAAGTGTAAGTCTGCAAATTTTTAGTAAAACCCCGCATAAAAATTGAAATATAACCCTGCAAGATTAATTAAAAGTCTGAGAGTGTTTCTATTTCTATTAGACAATTAAATCAATTCTGTGAAGACAGCATGCATATCATTGGCTAACTCTAAAAATACGAGGAAGGGATGATCTTTGATAAGGTTTTAAGACCTCTGCTATCAAACTAGTTCCTGCTGATGCGTGTGGGCTACCAACCAATCTTGATGCAGCTTAAGCTTGGCAATGTGATGGTCAATGCTATGCTACATGCCACCAAAGAGCCAGACAAAAGCAAAGCCATGACAATGCTTTCAACTTACCTTGATACTGAAGCTTACTTAAAAGACGCAGGCCCGCTCGAACAAGGAGTACAAGCGCTTGAAAGTAATACAGGCATTAGCATTAGAACATTAGCAAATATGGCAACAGCCACTTTAGGAGTAAAGAAAAATGGCTAAACCAGTTGACCCAACCCTAGTGCTGCAAGAGCTTTGCGCAAGCGCCACCACAAGAACTGCCAATGCCTTAACCGTATTGAATGCAGTGCTTGAGCAACAAAGTAAAATAACGCCTCTCGATTTTTCCATGGCAACAATTGGGCGGTTGTCAAAAGAGCAAGGCGGGCCATCAGCGTAAGTCGTTTCTGCCCCAAAGTTGCTTAGACCTTTTACTCATTCGCATCCTGTTCATGAACTCTTGATCGACTAAATGTTATCCATTCTTATAATGTTGGTCGCTGTAAATCGCCGTGTTATATCACGGGGTAAATTTGAGCTATCTATCACTCTTCACTGAATCAATGACTAATTGTTTCCATGTTGAAATCTCAACTCATTTAACATACCTTTAGACATATTGCTTGAAAAACATTCTTGAAAGAGTACTTCCATAACAACTTTATTTGCCAACGTCCGTATCATTATTTTCTGTAGACAATTTTAATATGCAACTATAAAGTATACAAAAATTCAATATGTTAGATAGGTTGACAATGATTCCTGACTTTTTTGCTGAAGATGCAGAGGAAATTGAGATCTTCGAAGATGAATCTGGTGATAGCGATATCGAACCCAATGAGATCCCAAAGGAAGTAAGAACGCTAAGAACACAATCATATGATAAAAGTGTTAAAGACTTAATTTGGATGATAGATGACAATGATATCGACTTGGATCCTGACTATCAGCGTAACTATCTTTGGGAAAACAAGAAAGCCTCACTTTTAATTGAGTCAATCCTTCTAAATATACCAATTCCTGTTATCTATGTTGCAGAGAATAATGAATCACAATGGAATGTTATCGATGGCATGCAGCGCCTTACGAGCCTAAATAGATTCTTCAAGAATGAGTTCAAATTATCGCGTTTAGAAGTACTTTCAGAATTAAACGGACTTACATTCCATAATCTACCTCCAAAAGCAAAGCGAATGTTGGGTAACGGAATGTTCAGAGTTGTAGTGCTTTTGGCTGAAACGCACCCTGATATTAAATACGATGTATTCATGCGCCTAAATACAGGTTCTGTAAAACTAAATGAACAAGAACTTAGAAACTGCCTTTACCGTGGTGAGTTCAACGCGTTTCTTAAACGATGTTCAAATAACCAGTACTTTTTGACTTCTTTAAAACAAAGTGGGCCTCATAAGCGTTTTGCAGATGTTGAAATTGCGTTGAGGTTCTTTGCAATAAGAGAAAACTACGACCTAAACGAACAGAAGCTCAACTACCCCGGTAGAATGAAGACTTTTTTAAATAACTTTATGGAAAGTTATCAAAATAGCGAGGCAAGTAAACTTCAAGAGCTTGAGAATGCCTTCACCATCTGTATGAATAACATTCACAACGTTCTTGGGGACGAAGCTTTTAGGAGACCTCTGCCAGATGGCGGCTACGAACGTAGAGTAAACCGCTCTCTTATAGATGTTTTGATGCTTTGTTTTTCTCATTTATCACCGGAGCAGTGTCAAAATCGTCAGGATTTCTATATTAAGTGCGTTAAAAACCTTTGTCTTAACGAAGAGTTTATTGAAGCAATTACTTATGCAACAGCTGATTCTAAAAAGTTTGCTACTCGTTTAAAGCTTGGCTTGAAAGAATTTGAGGTAATCTAGATGGCAGTTCAATACTTCGAGGCTGTTACAGATTTTCATGATTCACTTGGGGAGCTTAACCAGCTTATAAAGATAGCCAATGGCTATAAGAAACTAGGAAAGCTTAATAAAAGAGATTTAATGTTACGTTCTACTGTCTTATTTCTTGGTACTCATCTGGAGTGTTTATTTGAGACGATAGCTGAGGAGTATATATTTAAAATTGAACAAGCAGGCTTACCCAGGGATAAAGTACCAGAAGCGTTATTAATGTCTTCTGTCCACTATCATTTTAATGAAGAGCTGGTTCAAAAAGTGAAAGCAAAGAACCCGTTATGTAAAGATCCACTGATCAATTTGGCTAAGATTTTATCTTGTGATAGCCCTGTTAACGATTTGAAAATTGATACCAGCTTTAGTTATGGTAAACACGGTAGTACCGTGGTGGAGAAGTTATTTAAGCGTTTAGACATTGAGGACTTATTTTCGAATTGTCTTGTGACAATTTCACGTGAGTCTATGTTACAGGATGAACCTGAGGTAACAGTCGTAGATATCAAAGGTAAATTTAATGCTTTAACTGGCGCTAGAAATGCTCTTATTCATCAGTACTCTATGCCCAACGAGCGTACTATTGACCGAATAATTAAAGATATCCCTTTTTATAAGCAGTTTGCAGATTCCCTTGATGAGCTATTACATCAGCGTTTAGAAAATATATTGAATCAAGCAGCTTAAGGACTCACTAAGAGCCGAGCTCTTCTTATAGTTCAGTTCTTTTTTAGGTGTAGCTTATTGAATATATTGCTATTTTTTCATATTCGCTATAGCTCCGGCTAATCTCAACAAATATGTCGAAGTCTTGACCTCTAATTCTGATTGAATTCCAAAAGTGCAATCCCTGCTAATATTCGTTGCAGTTTCACCACTTGACCTGTTGTAGCTCCATCTTGTCATACAACATTATGGACTGTCACAAATCTTCACAGATGTTAAGTTCCTGATCTTTGGTCATGCTCATGAGCTTTTTACATTTGGGAGGAAGTCCATTCCTCTCATCCCATTCCGTGACGGTTCTCACACTTTTAAAAGACAGTTCAGAGACCTATTCCTAAGCCGTTTGGCATGTGAACTTCCCTGACTTTGCTAGATACAGGTAAGAGTACCTGTATCTAGATGATGATTCTTGCCAACCCCCGATACGCCATATTGTTTTTATTATTGTGTGGCGCGCGTTAATCTTTCCAGATAGTGCTTATCAACGTGAAAGACAGTGGCTGTTTGAGATGCATTAATTAGCACTCTCTCAGTGGATGAGCCATCTTTGTCGACCTTATAAATATCATAAATTCCAAATACGTTCTGCGATGTAAAAAAGACTTTAGATCCGTCGGGAGACCAGGCAGGGTCACCATCTCTAATTCGGTTTCTAGTAAGCCGTGTTTGGTTGGAGCCATCGACGTTCATCACATAAACCTCTTGGTTACCATCTCGATTTGAAAGGTAAGCGATTTGGGTGCCATCAGGCGAGATCTTTGGGTTGAAGTTATCTGTATCATCATTGGTAAGTTGGATCACGTTACTACCATCGATATTGGCAATGCTTATTTGCGCTGCAGCCGTTTTAGAAAAGCGGCCTTTAGAATGAAAGAGTAGTCGTCCATCGGGCATAAAATCTGGAGCGCCTCCCGCTAATCCTTTTATCTGGTGTTGTTCGGTGCCGTCTGAGTCCATCAGCCAAATTCCTTCTTGCATGTCGCCGTTTTTATCAGTGTACTCTCGGCCGAATACAATGGTTTTCCCATCAGAAGAAAATGCAGGGCCGTAGTCCCAAGCGTTTTTTAAATTGGTTAAACGGCGCATGTTGGTGCCATCGATATCAGCGGTGTGAATAGACCAAGTTTTTCGTTTGTCGTATTTACCATAAAAAGCAATTTGCTTACCTGTAGGCGAAACAGCAGGGTAGCCGCCTGCGTTATTAGGCACATCAATAATCTTTATACGTCTCTTCCCTTGTTCATCGCTCAAATAAATTGATTTATTATCACCTTCTTTGAACCCATAAATAATGGAATAAGGCTGGGAAGTCGCTTTTTGATTCGTTTGACATCCAGTCGTTACACTAAGAAAGCAGATAGAAAACAGTAGACATTTTATTCCTGAAATTTTTTTAGATGACATAGAGCACCGTCTTTATTTTAATGAAAAATTTAGGGAAATTATAAAGATATTAAAGAGGTAAACATGACGTTTTACTGATTTTTCACTGATTCTTGACGCTATAGTATTTATAGGAGGTATTGAGTAACGGAGCGACAGTAGAATATCTGATCCATGATTTATTGGAGCAAGCATCTAGTTTTCGTGTAATTGAATTGACATCATACTTGAAGGAAGGGCACCTGCTAAAATACTCTGCGTTAGTAGCATATGATGCTGATATATTTGAATTAAATAGTACTGTGAAGCAAGCGGCTGACCCGTTTTATTTAGCGAATTATACACTTTCTTGTATTCAGCCACTAACCGTCACATCTATTTTAGAAACGTGGAAATAAAAGATTGAACCAAGTTAAGGCTAGCACTTTAACTCGGTTCAATCTTGTATTAGTTCAAATCACTTAATTACAGTTTCTCACCCATTTCCAAACTGCCCATGTAGACGAGTTATCTGCCGGAGACTGAGCTTGTGTCCACCATTTCGCTTCATAAACGCTGCCATTTTGAGACGCTTGGTCGCCTTTGAGGTAAACACTTGAACTATCCCATACGGCAACATTACAGTTGCTATCCGAAATGACGACTGAACTTGATTTAGTCGATTGTTCACCTTGTGCATCGGTCACTGTGAGTGTGACAGGGTAAGTACCTGCAGCAACGTAGGCATGAGATGGGTTTTGCATTTGGCTGCTATTGCCATCACCAAACGCCCATAAATACTCTATAACGCCTGAGTCATCTGTTGAAGCATCGGCAAAGTTCACTGACAGGCCATTGACTGAATACGTGAAGTCAGCAACAGGGGCTTGGTTACCAGTTGCCGTGACTGTCACCTCAACTACGGCACTGTCTTGCGCGTTGCCGTTGTCTGTCACAACCAGCGAGACGTTATATGTTCCGGCTTGCTGATAGGTATGTGTGACTAAACCAGCAGTCGTACTTGTTGTACCATCGCCAAAATCCCACGCAGTGGCGACAATATTACCGTCAGAGTCAGATGACATGCTTGAATCAAAGCTGCATGTTAATTGCGAACACTGTGTCGTAATCTGAGCAACTGGCGGGTTATTGCCTGAGTTACCATTATCTCCTACTGGTAACACACCACCAAAATGGGTGGCTACTTTTGGCCAAATTAACTCAATACGTGTGCCGCGGTTTAATTTAGTTGTACACTGCGTGCTATTACCATAATGGTGTAGGGCAATAACATCGTTGTTTTTTGCCGACAATACAGGTGAGCCTGAAGAGCCTCCGATGGTGTCACATTTATAACCCATGTCTGTATCGCTACCACGACCCGCTGTGACGGTTTGGTCAATCTGACACAGCCCATTTGCGTTTAAGTCACTTTCAATTGCCAACTCTTTCGGGTTACCCGCACCATGCTGCGGGATATAGATACGCTCGCCTTGATTTTGTGCATTTGCATCTAGCCCAAAGTGGCCAAACTGTTTAATTTTTTCAAACTCTTGCACAGTAAATAAGGTGTAATCTAGCGCATAATCGGTGGCCAAAAGCTGGTCGCCGTTCACTTTCACTGTGTTATTGGTTGTGCCTGTACCACAGCCTGTACGTTGGTAGTTAAACCATACTTCAACATTTTTGGTATCTGCTGCACTGCTAAAACAATGGTTGTTGGTAAACATATGATTATCGGCACCAACACGCCACGCAGTACACAGGCTACGACCACCGATAAGCAAGCGCGCAACTGGGCGGCTACGTTCATATTCAACCGGGTGAGACTCTTCCCAACAGGCAACGTCTTGACGCTCATTAACACCGCAAGTTGAGTTAGGCTGAATATCACCACTTTCAAAAATAGCGGCTCTTTCAGCTAATTCAAAATCAGAGAAGCCGGCGTAGAAGTCTTGTATTTCAACACCATGACTTTCGCCCCATTGTACTGAGCTAGGTGAAACTAGCGTTACTTTAACTGTGTCTGATGACACCGACATAGACGCTTTGACATCGCTGTCATTGTGGTCATAACGATAGCTTTCTGTACCTTCTAAATTACTGACTTCAATGTATGCCCCTTCAGGTAACGACAACTGCGCAAAGTTTATTTTAATAAACTGTGCATCAGGGTGATTAATAATATGCTCTTTAACATCTTGGGTGGTGATCCCAGCGTGCCCCGCATTAAGCGATAGCTGATGAGAGACAATTTTAGCGATGTCTGTTTTTTGCGCTGAGGCGTCTAATACACCAGCAAAAGTAGCTGATGACAAAAGCAATGCACATACTGGAAGCACGGCCTTGCGAACTTTACACGGTATCATAGGTATTATCCTTTAATTTTAGTTGTTGTGTTTTTGAACAAAACACAGAGAATGTATGTTAATTAAAGGTTTCATTCAAGTGTTTTAAATGTAATTAAAGAAGATCGAAGTACGATTCTCCTTCCTCAGAGATGAGTTGTTTGTCCCTGTTTTTATTGAGCTCGGAATTTGAATATTTTTAGCTTTCAATCTAAACACATTGTGAGAATAATTATCGATAAATGATGAGTGGCGGGTAAAAATAGGCTGTTAACTCAATGGAGGATGCAGCGTTATTCTTAATTAGAGTGGCTATGACACGAAGAGGCGCATTGATTACTCCGTCAGCAGAAAATGTTTTATAAGGGGAGCGCTACTGGCAGGTGACTCCTTTCAAGCAAATGATGAAAGCTGTTGTGTGGAATTTAAACAAGTAAAATGGTTGGTTTTACTGACCCACTTTCTGAAGTGACTGGCTAAGCGAAATCTTTTAACGGATTTATGAATTAACGAGGCAGACGCTTTTCTTATGGCCTATGGTGGTATATAAAAGTAAGTGCGCTGATTAGTCATTTAATGCTTCGTCCATTAGTTCAATCGCAACAATTTCAGAACGGTTCATGGTGAGTTTGTAGCGTTCTAGTTGCGTACTGTGATCGGTTGAAAAACGTAGTACAAGGTTAATTTGGTAGCGCCGTTCTACCGACTTTTTAGATACCTTTTGGCCTTCTAAGGTATATAGCTTTCCAGCACCTTTCTTCAGGTAGCGAACAAATGAAGCCATGTTGAATGTAATACGTTGCTGCACTTCATCGTAACCGGGCAAGAATTCACTGACATGAACTTGATCTTTAGTACAGAAATGCATTAAATGTGCAGCCTGCTTATTTTGCTGTCGGCGTTGTTTAAATAGTTTATTAACCTCAGATGGTAGGTCTTTTTTGCGAATGTGCTCGAGCCAAATGGTTTGTGTGCAGACGATATCGTCACTCACGGAGTTTTTAAATCTATTACGCCATTTGGGGCGACCTCGCTGTATTAAGCGCCATGCCCATTGGGTTAAATCTTCTTTGAATGTTTCCCTGAGTCCATAAATTACACCTAGTAGCGCGATGAGGGCAACGGTAACCTCTTGAAAATTAGAGCGCGCGTTAAGCACAATAAACATCACAAATGCCATGATCACACCGGTTACGAGTCCTTTTACTAATCGCTTTAAGTTTAACGTTAAGTCAGTGGTTTGTTTATTAAACACCACCCCATATTCAATCAGTCGTTCGAGTAGCTTCATTTTATTGGTGATGCGGTTCGGGTCGTCCAATGTCACTTGTGAGTTGTAGGTTTGTTCAGTTCTGTATTGGCTTTCTTGCTGACAAAAATCAATTAACGTGGCACGTTCTTCGCTAAACTCACTTGATTTAGGGCCTCTGGAGAGTAACTTTAAAAATGTTTGTTCGGTATGCCAGCTGAGGTAGTTGTCAGCATTTTGAAGATATGATTTGAGCTTGTTGTCGGGCGGAGTATAGCGCCTTAAACTTTTCAGTAAGCGGTCTGTTTGTTCAACTAACATAGCCACGGCAGGGAAAAATTCATCAGGCTCTTTAAGTTGTAGTGTGGCTTTCACATCGGCGTCTAGTGCGATTCTGAGCTGGTAGCAAAATAGATTTAAGTTGAGCCGATAACCGGTTTTTTCTCGCTTGGTTTGGCTGATAAAGCGACTATGAACCAATGGTAAATGTAATTGCTCAGAGTAGTAGGCACTATGAGATTTAATGTTGGCATTGAAGAAGTCGACTTCATTGAGTGTATTTGTATTGATCCCCATATCGGTCGGGATTGAAAAATACAGGTCGAGTTGATTGGTTTCTTTGGGAAGAAGTTGATAATTGATCTTGAAGGATAAGTTCTCATCTTGACTTAGCTTTGCTCTACTCACTCTTAGTTACAGCCTCCTGAGTTAATGTCTTTTATAGTTTAGCACAAATGCTTGAGTTACATTGGTTTATGTTGAGTAATAATGTGCTGCTGTGATTTAAAGATGCGTAAATAGAGGTCGACTTACTTGGTACTAAAGCTGTATCTAGAGTTCATACAGAGGTAACATGACTCATAAAGGGAATTAAAGAAGGACATAAAAATATGTTGAAACTTGATGATGGTTTTAATCGCGGTAGAGCCCAGTTTAGAGATGAAGTTCGACACTTGCAGCGTGTTTTAAGACTAATAGGTATTCGCTTGGAAGCAGATGGGTACTTTGGTGTTAGCACACAAGATGCGGTTAAGAGATTGCAAAAAGAAAACGGATTAGTCGCATCAGGTGAAGTTGATAATAATACCTGGCTGGTCATTGAAAATAATCTCGCTGGTGTTGTTAAATCAGATGTAACCGAGCTAGAAGCACCTTCAGCAACCGTCATTAACTTATTGCAGTCATTTCGAGGTGATTTGGCTTGGATACATACTCGTGAAGGGCATGCAGGAAAAGCTTACTGGCCAGGCGGCCACTCAGGGATTACATTAGATCCTGGGTTTGATTTAGGGCAACAAAGTAAAGATGAACTTCTTAAACACTACACTCATATTTTGAACCAAACGCAATTAAACGCATGTATAGATTGTATAGGCTTAACAGGTAGAGAAGCGAAAAGTCATTTAAATAAGGCTAAAAATCTGATTGATATTCGTATTAGTAAAGGCCAAGCATTGCAAATACTGCCAGTAATTATTGACCCTTACTGGGTCGCAATTGGCAAGAGGTTTCCGCATTTGTTGCATGCAACAACTCCGGATAGTGTGCAAACAGCATTATTGTCTTTAGCCTTTAATCGGGGGGCTCATAATCGAGGACTAGATGTTTTAAATACACCAATAGCGCAAGGAAACTGGAATGAGTGCGCTAATTTTATTGGGAGTATGCAGCAAAACCACCAATTAGAAGGGATCCGTAGGCGTCGCCGTATGGAAGCTGCATTAGTTCAACCGTCGAGGTAAACAATATTATTTGTTACATCATACCAATTTTAAAAGGTTAGGGGTGGCCTAAGCCTTTTAAAATAGTATTTATTGCAGATGTAAACTGTGTAAACTGATATGCCAGTACTTAGTCTTCACTGTTACTTTAAAGTATGCCGATTATGCTAAATTCTTGTTATTTAGTATGGACGTTGTTTTTCAAACTTTAGGGTAATGAAGGTTGTTTAACCATTCGAAAGTCAAGGAACTTTGTGTTAGATGATTCATCAACTGTCATAAAAAATGCATAGCTGCCTTTCACGACTCTTGAAATAGACTTAGCTACCCAAGGACCGTCAGGCCAAGTTTGTCCATAGTCTATCTTTACGTGGAATTTACTGATCTTCACTAAAGACTCAGGTTTAAACGCTTGTTTCGAATATGTTTTCAATGACACAAAGCGCAGTGATTGTTTAGAAACTGTTAGTTCAGACGTTAACGCTGACATCAACCGTGCGTTGACTTTTTTATTGTCGACTTGCTCCACCGTGTCGTCAATATCTGCGCTGACCATAGTTGGAATATGGAATATCCACGTCGTTTCGGTTTCATTAATAAGTGCGGGGTTATCTGGAAATCTAGCGGAGTTAATTAATAAACTGCTTTCCCAGTTTAGCCCAGTTTGTGCTTCATGCTGTGTCGAGTTATCCAATAGTGTGATATGTTCTTCTCCACTTGAGGTTAAACTCAGTAACTTTGCAGTGGATTTTGATTCCCCTGTTGGCTCCTCGTGAACTTCTACAAATGAAATAGACTTGCTTGCCAGCAGCAATGCCCGATCAGACTCAACTTTAAGTAATGCCTGTTGGTAAGCCAATTGCGCGGCGGTCGTCGCTATACTTTCGTTTTTATTCTCAGCAGCCATAATGGGCATAACGGCCAATGATAAAATTAATAATATTTTATATAGTGTCATATTTAACCTCTGCGTCTATTTTCTCAGTAGCCGTTTTGTTCTGTTACATGCAGCTGACTGGCTTTAATATAAAGCAAACCGGGTAATGTTGAGAGTAGTAAAAAAATCACAATGATCACAATATACCCAGTAAAACCAGGGCTTTGTAATTCATTCGTGTGCGGTACTAGATAGTCGTTAATGGTGCCAGCGCAATTGATTATGGTATGCACGATAATGGCAGGCCATAGTGACTGTGTGAAGTACACGAGCCCAGCAAAACCGATGCCGATCAAAGTCGCAAATATGACTTGTGCGCCAACGTCTATCATAGGCATATGGTATAGGTTACCAAGGTGCGCTAAACCAAACACGATGGCTTGGAACACAGCGGCAAGGAGTACGCCTTTCTTGGTCGCTCCCCAAGCTTTAAGTAATATGTAAAAACACATACCACGCATGAGAACTTCTTCGAAAAACCCAGTTGCAAAATTTGAAAAGAGCCAGGCAATTAGCACCTGCGTTGAAAGTTGTACTTCAGCCCAATTTGCACTTGTCATACTTAAAAGTGCAATGAGTAGTAGTGGGGTGGTACAAAGAAGCCACTTAGGGTGCCAAGATGAGTATGGTGAAGTGACCCCGACGCTTTTAGTCCAACCAAATTGTTTTAGCATACTAAGTATGGCAGCAGAACTGACCGTAATGAGTATTAATCTTGGCCAATTAAATAATGGAACTGGGGTTGGCTCGAATACTTTGACAACAAATAATGCGCCGACAAACAAGCACGTCATGATGATGGTGACCATTGCAGGGTATATATGCATATATTTTTTAAGTTTGTTCAATTGTAAATTCACTGGTTGCGTTAATTTGGCGCTACAATATCGTAAATAGCGTAGTATCGCGTATTATAAAACTCTATAAGTTTCTATAATTCTATATTTAACAGTTGCTTACTGTTTTTTGTGAAAGGGAGAACCTATGATGTTTTATATGACCTAAACAATAATAATTGGATTGAGAACAAGCATGTTAAGCTATTTTCAGGTTGGTGAGTGGTTATTTTACCCCCATAAAAATGAAATTCATTGTAAAGAAGAAGTGTTTAAAATCAGGCCTAAAACAGCCGAAGTATTTAAGGTATTACTGCAAGCCAATGGTGAAATAGTCAGTAAACATGATTTACTGCAACAAGTCTGGAACGACGTAATCGTTGAAGAACATGTTGTTTTTCAGTCTATGACTGAATTGCGTAAAATTTTTAAGGGCACATCAACGATAAAAACACACCCACGCAAAGGGTACTCCATATCGGAAACTATCACTGAAATTGATATGCACAGTGGACGTGAAGAGCCTGCTTCTAGCATAAGGTCGCGTTTTAAATTAGACGACCATAAAAAATATTATTACTTAGCTCCCCTAATTGTTTTTTTATGTTTATTGTTTTTATTCGCTGTGAAGTACAGTACGGAAAATCACGGTGCGAAACAGGGTTCTGTCTTGATATTACCTGTCACGAATAGAATTGAAGATTCTGAGCATATGTGGGTCAAATATGGCGGTATGGATCTGTTGATTAAATACTTACAACCTCAATTAGATGCACCAGTATTACCTACTGAAGAGGTACTTGATACATTAAAACGTGCTGATGTTAACCAAGAAGAATTTGATGAAGTAACGGTTTCAAGGTTATTTGAAGTATCAGGTGCAGAGGTTATTGTTGTGCAAGCTATGTCTGGGTACAGCGGAGATTATCAGCTTGTGTATAGTATTTATAAGAAAGGGAGTATCACGCGGGGCGCGTTATTTGCCGATAATACCAACCAACTATACTCCGATTTATATTCACTGATACTGCATTCTATGGGGGTGACTGAGATTAGCGAAATTCAAACGTATCAGCACAACTTTGCAAATGAGATGCTTGCTACCGCGATAGATGAGATGCAGTCTGATAGTTTTGCAACCGCAGTGACTATGCTTCAAGCTGTGCTTGTCACTGAACCTGAGAATCTCTTAGCAAGTAGAATGCTAGTAAAGTCATTGGTTTATTTAAATAAATATGAAGAAGCCAAGCAAGCAGCCAAGCGAGGGATTGAGTATGCGATTAAAAATGGTGATACGAAAAATTTAGGCAGACTCCTGTTTTGGCAAGCGTTAAGTACGACTCAGCAAAGGCAGTTCGATGAGGCTTTGGCGATTTTGCATCAAGTTAAAATTAAAAGTGAACAAACCAATGATTTATTATATTTAGCGAATACATACAGAGTGATTGGTAAAATACATCTTCATAAGAAAAAATTCAGCCAAGCAAGAGAGGCTATCTTTGAGGCGTTAAGGTTTTATCAAACCATTCAAGAGCCGTATGGGCAATCGAGTATGCATATTGATTTGGGGGAACTGGCATTAGCTGAACAAGATTGGCAAGCAGCCATATCATCGTTTAATACCGCACTGGCCCTTGCAACTAAAAGCAACATAAGTCAGCTTGTTGCTATGTCAAATGAATGGATAGCGAAAACTAATGAGGCAAGAAATACAAACGAAGAAAATTATTAAACTTTTGATAGTAATATATTTCTTAAGGTGCTGTGATTGGGACGTTAATATATAATATTCAAATTTATATTTTTTAAAGCCATTGGTATGCTCTTCAAGCATCCACTGGCAATAAAGTAAGAATTAAACATTGCTGTTTGGTATGCGTTGCGACTTGAAAAGCGACACGATATGAGTATGCACTGTTGCAATGAAGGATCTCATTATGTATAGAAATTATTTATTCTTTGCTACATTAACCTTTCTGTCAGGGTGTTCAACTTATACGCCTCTTAGTTCGGGTCCTATTGCTACCCTGAAGCTGAGGTCATTATCGAGTGTGAGTGATACTAACGTCGAGTATTGCAAAACAGAAAGTTGTGACACTCCGCTGAAAATCGGTTTGCTTGCAGGGCAGCAGTTTTTGAATGCTTTGAGAAACTCCCCCAAAACATTAAAAAAATATGAAAATAGGCGGTCACATCAAATAAAAATCGCTGCGAATGAGCGTTCTTTTATTCGGTTTACCACGGAAAAAACAATTATTCAATTTGACAAAGCAAGCGATATCGCTGACAAAGTTATAGATTATGGTCAGTCCAGAAAGAAGAGAAATGGTATGGGCGAGATTAATCTGAAATGCGAAGCAATTATTGATGTTACCCCAATCGAAAACTCCATGACAGAGATTATCCACACATATAATGATAAAATGGAAAGTTGCCGAGCACGTATATTTATACAATAGGCCGTGATGCATTAATTACACAAAGTTTCTTTGAATTTATAGGATAGTTAATTAGTTGGATAATATACGATGAAGAGATTACTACCATTATTCGCAGTTGGGTTATTGAGCTCATGTACAAAAGCGCCACAATATGAGGTCTCGCCGCTGGAATTAATGCAAGGAACATGGAGCTTTGTTGATGATAACTGTGGAAAAAATTTATTTAAATATTCCCTCTCAGAAGATAAAAAGAAACAAATCTTGGAATATGAGAACGGACAGACTGTAAGTGCTGAGATATTGGTTGTTGCACCCAAAATGATTCATATCAGGTATGATAATGAGTCAGGCAGAACACAAGAGGGTGATCTTTATTCTTGGTGGTTTATTCTTGGAGATAAAGATACTTATTGGATGAGACGTAATGACTGGTCCTGGTCTAATAGAACGACAGGTTCATGGATCCGATGTACAAATTCATTTTAGCTTCAGTGAATGAGCTATTACCGAGTAGATATTCTTATTACATACCGGCCTTTGTTGATTTACTCATATAACTTAATCTAGCGAAGTAATACACTTGCATGAAAATTGAATCCATAGATACGCAAAGTTAAGCTGAGTATCTATGGGGTCATAATGGTGTTATTTATTGATTAAATCTTGAATGTGAATGTTTTTTTGTTTTTCAAATAGACTCAAAACTTCTGTTTCTAACGCATTTAAGTCGATACCAAATTGCGCGAGTGCTTTAGTTTGACTCCACACACTGACACCAGAGATATCTGCTGACCCTTTAATAGGAGCGGCTTGTACTCTCATTTCACCTTTATGGATGAGTATTTCTTGTCCCGGTTGACCAAATAGACCTTGGGTATCTTCGATTAAAATGCCTTTGTATCCTAGGCGGTTAGAAATTAAGTTAGTATTGGTATTTTTTGAGGCTGGTAAGATAATAGATGAATATGCTGAAATTGCAGACAGTAAGTCTTCGACGCCTGTTGAGCTAAGTTCAGCAAGTGAAATAGTTGGGTTTGGTCGACCTGAGTACATCAGTAAACTGATATGAGAGTCATTATTTTTAGCGAACGTTTCATGAGCAAATGGTGCAAAGCCGCCCCAGTTTCCAGATATAGATGCACTGCCTGAGTTTTGTGCTCTATTTGCGCTTCGGGTTTTGAAGTAACCACAAAATTCAGTGTATATACCTCTATTCGCGGATCTCGGATCCGTGATGATTTTACCACTATTATCTTTATTCTTTGCAGGTGTTTGACCTGCTTTATGTGACCAAGCCCCATTGTTATCACGACGATACCAGTGGTAGTCAAATCCAGGGGCAACCACTAAAGCTAATAGCGTTTCGTCAGGGTTGTACCTGTTACTGAAATAGCTGGTGGGCTCTATCCCTGCATCTCCTGTCGCGGCTGCAACAACGGACGCGCAGGTGCCACTGAATCTACCTGAGCGAGATGCATAACCTGGTTGCGCAAAGTTATTGGTTGCTACATTCGCAGCATAGTTATAACAGTTGTTCTTGCTCACGCGCGATGACGCATTCCAAAATTCGGAGGCGTATTTTGGGCGCTTAAATTGCGGACAAGTGAGCTTAGTTGGGTATAAATCGCAGTATGATAAATTTTTTGATGCCGCGACCACCGTCCCTTTACATGTGCCTGTGACATTTTTCATTGCTGAGATTTTAAAGTGTGCGACATCCAAAAAATAAAGCTTTAACTCTCTTTCGTACTCTGTTGTGGTGAGAAATCGATAACAATCATAGGTAGTAGTAGACAATTTATAATGTGTTGCACCAGCTACTGGACTCCATGACACGCGAATATCTTCGTCGCCATCATGAGCCATGTTGAGTTTAATTTCAGGTAGCGCGTATGAATTTATTGAAAGCACAACTAAAGCACTTCCAACAAATGAACTGACCTTTTTGTAAAAAGAGGTATTCATATTCAATTCCTTTTATTGATGATTTATTTTTGTATAGGGTATTCATGAAATACATTAACAATAAGGTGTTAAGTTTTTGTTGCATTGTATATTGTTTTTAAATTGAAGTTTTTTGCAGATATACCAGTAACTTCCTAATCAAGCGGGAAGTATTGTCAGAAAAATTGGCTAGGAAAGTGTGGGAGTACGCAGAAGAAAGTCGCTGCTGCTTAGTTATATGTCACTATAAATCTGCACTTGTGTCAGTTTTTCTGTAGATTTTTACTAGGTTTAGTCAATTTTTAATAGTGAACATTATGATTTAACATAATTAAATGTGTTACGGCATGGAGTTCAACAAGATAAAGACAATAATGCTTCCAACTGCGCTAGTCGGCTTTGTTTCAAGTTGTCTGGCACCAGTCAATTATATTTTAGAGTCTTCATTTAAAGTGACAAAGGGTTGTTCACTTAACATTAAGCGATGGCTACCTCACGATTTCACCAAATGGCAAGCACATCGCGTTTTATAGAAAGTACGATGATTATAAAACACGGTATATTTATGCCGCACAGATAGATGGCAACAATGTGTAAAAATATACGAATTTAAAAGTGTTGAGGTAGCGAGGTCTTTTGGTCAGCAGATGGAAAAGCGATGAATTCCAATGGTAGTTAGCAACGGAATAAGCACGATTTAAATAATTAACGTCAAAGTAATTTAGTAAAAAATTGATAGGTGGAAGCGCATTTAAAGCATGTGTTTTTCAGGTAAGTTAGATGTTCCACACTAGACAGTGGAGCAAAGGCACCATTGTTTAATGTGCTACTTTCTAGCCCAATTCATAGCGTTACGATCCCTTTTTGAAGCATTCATAGCAAAATCAAATACTAATTAAGCAAGTGCCAAGCGAGTTGTTTAATAGCTCGTGATTCAGTACAAGTTCACCAGCTGGCCTAAAAGCTTTATAAAATTTAATATCTTAAGGATAGAAATAGTTTACGATATAAACTAATCTAAGATTACTTGCGTTTCATTTTTCATGTGATGAATTACGGCGGCTTCAAAAACTTCTTATGAATAAACAGTTCACTTTAATCCGCATCATCGTATTGCTTACAACAATAGCGTCAACGTATTGTTTTGGCCAAATCCCCATGCTTGCGAATGAATATTCTGTGAAAAAGCTTACCGCAGAAGATGGCTTTGTGTCCTCAGAAATTTATTCGATTATTCAAGACCAACAGGGGTTACTGTGGTTTGGAACCGCAGAAAATGGGGTGATGCGATATGATGGACGTAAAGTCACCTTGTTTGAGTTCGATAGTACCAGTACTAATGGATTATCACATAATGATGCTGGCAACTTAATGCAAGATAGACATGGTAATGTATGGGTTGGTACCTGGGGCGGCGGTGCAAATCGATATGATCCACAAACGGGGCAGTTTGAGAATTTTTTGCATGATCCGAAACGCCCGGAATCATTATCTGCAAACCGGATCCAGTCACTGTATCATGACTTAGATGATTCAATTTGGTTAGGTTCTTATGATAAAGGGTTAAATCGATACCTGGGTAACAACCAGTTTGAGCACATCATCAAAGCCCAGCAAGGAAATTTAGGCTTGTCACATAATCGAGTCTGGGATATTGAAAATAATGACGTACATAGCTTATGGGTCGCCACAAGTTATGGTTTAAACTTGTATAATAAGACAACGCAAACCTTTCACTACTTCTTCCCGAATCCAGATAACAATACGCCCACAGGCGCGAATGAAATAAGACATATATTAAAAGCATCAAATGGGAAACTTTATGTGGGTACACAAAAAGGCCCTTTTATTTTTGAACCGACGGTAGGCCAGTTTACACAACTTGGTGTTGTGGGTGAAAGCCATTTAGGTCAAGTGAATTCAATGATTGAAGATCATGAAGGACACATTTGGTTTGTGACAAGTAAAGGTGTGTTTAGGTTGTCACATTTGAGCCAGAAAATAGAACAACTTGATCTTGAGCACAACAGTGGCCTACGCGTGATTTTTGAAGATAATTCGAAAACAATTTGGATCACAAATGAAGTGCATGGGATATATAAACTGGTACCACACCGAAAGTTTAAATCTATCAATAGCCCAGAGCTTGTTGCGCCTAACGGCATTATAACGGATGACAATGGTGATTTGTTAATAGTGACGTCATCGTCTGAACTATTTAAATGGCATACTTCAACACAAAGATTAGAACCACTTGCTTCTTCAATTTTTCATGCGCTCAATGGCTTTGACGAAAATAGATTATTAGAGCGACCAGTCTTATACCTCAGTGATGCCCACACATTATGGGTAGCGCAAGATGAAGGGTTGGCTAAATTTGATTTAGCAACGAAACACATCGAGTTATTAACATATCCTGATACTGAGCCGCATCATGAAGAGTTTCGAGAAATACGGGCATTGAATGTTGATAAACACGGCAAACTTTGGATCGGTACCTATAAGAATGGTGTTTACACTTATGATATTAAGAATAAGAAATTTAGTCACTTAGATGAAAAGCTTGGCCTGTCACACCCAGAAGTTTTGGAGATATACAAAGATAACGCACACAATATGTGGGTTGGTACCGGTGAAGGTGTTAATTTGTGGCTCGAAGAGCGTCATCGTTTTCAGTCTTTCATAACTAACAAGTACAAATCAGATAGTTTATTGGGCAGCATTGTCCAAGATATACATCAATCACGAGATGGTAATATATGGATTGCCACACAAAAAGGGCTGAATTTATATCAACCACAATCGCAGAGTTTTACCCATATAAGCACGGAACATGGGCTACCAACCACATTAATACGGGCCATTGCTGATGATAAAGAAGGTAATTTGTGGTTAACCACGAACAAAGGTGTTTCTAAGTACGCGCCGTTGACCGGTGATGTGGATAATTTCGACAGCCAAAATGGTTTGCTCGGGTTAAACTATTACCCTAGTAGTTTAATTAAGGGTAAAGATAATACGCTATTTACGAGTAGTCAGAGGGGAATAGAATACTTTAGTACCTTGCCCCTTGAGTCGAGTCAAAGTGAGCCTAACTTGATTTTAACTGGTTTTAGTAAAATGGGGCAGTCAGCAAAGCTTGGCATGCCATACTCTTATGTAACTGACATTGAAATATCTTATCTAGATTATATTTTCTCTTTTGAGTTCTCTGTGCTCGACTTTATTTCTCCTAGTAAAAATCAATACGCTTATAAATTGGTTGGGTATGATGATAATTGGATTGAAATAGGCAATAGAAATACGGCTTCATTCACAAACTTAGATGGTGGCTCGTATCAATTTCAGGTCAAAGCAACAAACAGTAATGGTAAGTGGGGAGAAAATATTCTCTCTATTAACTTGTATGTGTCACCGCCGCCATGGCTAACGTGGTGGGCATACTGTTTATATGCACTGATACTTGCGTCAATTATTTTTGTGGTTATTTACATGCGGACCCGTTTGCAAAAAGCGGAAATTATTCGACAGAAACAGTTTGTTGTGCAACTCGAAGAGCAAGTATCAGAAAAGACGGCATCACTCGAAACACAAGCGCGCGACTTGGCCGATGCGCTACAAGAAGCGGAAGCTGCGACACAGCTAAAATCAGAGTTTTTAGCCAATATGAGCCATGAGATCAGAACACCCATGAATGGTGTTTTGGGTATGCTAGACATTTTAAAGAACACTGAATTGACCTCAGAGCAAGCCCACTCGGTCAATATAGCCAGTGCAAGTGCACACTCCTTATTGACTTTAATAAATGATATTTTGGACTTTTCAAAAATCGAAGCAGATAAACTTGAATTAGAGTACATCGATTTCGATTTAAGAAAACTCATTGAACAGCTATCAGAATCAATCGCTTTGCCCGCTCAAAAAAAAGGGGTGGAGATCATCCTAGATTTAGCCGATATCCATACGCAACACGTTAATTCTGATCCCGGTCGTATAAGGCAAATTCTCACTAATATATTAAGCAATGCGATTAAGTTTACCGAGCAAGGAGACATTACCATTAGTGCGCAGCTTGAAGCCACGAATGATGCGGATCAATATGTATTTAAATGCCTTATTCGAGATACTGGAATAGGGATCCCCAAAGCGAAAATTTCCGCGTTATTTGATTCTTTTAGTCAGGTTGATACATCTACAACAAGAAAATATGGTGGCACGGGGCTCGGGCTCAGTATCACAAAAAGGCTGTGTCAATTGCTCAATGGAGATGTGACTGCATCAAGTGAAGAGGGGCTAGGGAGCTGCTTTACCATAACATGCTTGGTGAACAAAAGTACTGTTGAAGGGAAAGAAACCCCATCGTATGAGCACCTAAACCTAAACTTACTTATTGTTGATGGAAATGCCTCTAGCATTGATGCGCTTCGCAAACAGTATGAGCTGTGGGGAGTGAAAGTGTTTCAAGCAATGAATGCAACCGATGCCATACACATGTGTAATAAACATTCTACATCTAATGATTTGGCTAAATTCGATACTGTACTTTTCAATAACAACTTGCCTGACATGACAGGTGAATTGTTGGTGAAAGCGCTTAAAAAAGAGGAGAAGTACGCGAATTTAAAGCTGGTAATGATGACTCAGTTAGGTGAACAGTATGATACCAAAGAGATAGAGAAAAGTGGGGTGAGTAGTGTCTTTTCAAAACCAGCTACAGCTTTTGATTTACTTAATACCTTAGCGATCACCAATGAAGAGATCAAAGCTACTTTATCTGATGGGCACCAGAGCACACAACAAGCAACTCATGATGAGTTGGCAGTCAGTGATAATGAATGGGTTAAGCGGACTCATGTACTGTTAGTCGAAGATAATAAGGTCAATCAGCTTGTTGCATTAAGAGTGTTAAGTAATATGGGGTTAATAGCCGATGTGGCTGAGAATGGGGTGGAGGCATTAAGTAAACTCAAGGAGTCAAATGATACTCGTCCTTATACCGTCATTTTGATGGATTGCCAAATGCCTGAAATGGATGGCTATGAAGCAACAAAACATATCAGAGAAGGGCAAACGGGTCGTTATTATATGTCTATTCCAATCATTGCTATGACCGCAAACGCCATGCAAGGAGATAAACAAAAGTGCTTAGACGCCGGTATGGACGACTATATAACGAAACCAATAGATGCGAGCAATGTTTTGCAAGTCGTACAACATTGGGCTCATCAGATTCATGACTGAAGCGGTGACAGATTCTGGCTTACTTACTGGGGTTTATACCTAGTTAACCTCAGCTCTGGATAAGCGAATTTGCCCAATAAAGCTATTTTTCTCACTCTCGGCGTTGCTTTCATTTGTAATAGCCCGCTATTACGGCATAAAAGCGCCTTGATATTGAACGAAATATCATCATTGGATTGTACGTAAGTTTATTTTCAAAACATTTTCTATTCCAAAACCCTTATCCAAACCTGAGGTTAGTTAAATCGTTTGGCGTCTCACATTTAATGAGGGGAAAGCCATCGTGTCACTTTATAGCAATTCACTTTGTCTTAAGTTCAATTAAACGCTAGCGAACACATTCTTTTTAGTCATTAACGTATCGGGTTGGATTTAAAATGGGTATTTAAGAAATAAAAGTGAGGTTTTTTTGTAGCTGAAATGTAATTTATTTTGAGGTGAGCGGTCTAGTACGGTAATAAAGTCAAATAAGGAATGTTGAAATGTTACAGATTTTTATTGAAATTACTCGTAACTTTTATGTATTAACCCTATTGTTAGGCTGCTTACTTTGCTTTTTGCTATTAACAAATAAGTCTAAAACTCAAGCGTGCAGCTTATTAAGTGTGTGGATTCTAGTTTTTACCTTAGAACTTGTACAAGTTGCATTGATTTTTTTTAATGTTGTTCAATATAAGTCATACCTCACTTTTGACCCATTTTATGGCCCTTTGTTTTATTTGTATGCTAGATCTTTAATTCACAATACGCGGCTGTCTCATAACGACATATTTCATTTATTACCTATTTCAGCGTCTTACTTATTTATGTTTACATGGCCATTTTGTTTTGGTGTTGTGTGTGCTTTGGGCTACTCAGTGTATACGCTGATACACCTTAAACAGCCGATGTTTACGCAAGAGACTCGCAAAAACTTAATTTGGTTGCGTCGCTTGAGTCAATATCAATTGAGTACTTGGGTTATTGTTTTTGCTATGTTGTGTATCGATAATGTGTTTCCGGTGCCTTTGAGCAAATGGGTATCACTTGCCAGTTATATACCTATGAGCGTAGGCCTGTTTATTCTCACCTACCTTAACTTAACGAAACCTAATACAGTGCAACGCTTATCTTCGTTGGAGGATATAAGCAGCCCTCAAAAAAAGTTCAAATGTGCGGAGCACGCCGATTTAGTGAAAAAATTAACTTATGCGATGCAATCTGAAAAGTTGTTTTTGAATCCTCAATTGAGCCTTTCAGAACTGGCTGAGCATATTAAAATTAATAACACCGACGTATCTGCAACGCTTAATATATGCTTACAAATGAGCTTTTATGATTTTGTTAACCAATACCGCATTGATGAAGCTAAGCGGCTGTTATGTAAAAGCAGGTGTAAAATTTTGGCCGTTGCATATGACGCAGGGTTTAACAGTAAATCTAATTTCAATCGCTTATTTAAAGCGCATACGGGTGTCACGCCCAGTCAATATCGTAAACACAGTTGTGCTATTGAAAGTCCGCAGTTTGCTAATTAAAAGTACCGTTTAAGCCATACTGTCTTGTATGGCTTAAACGCACTTTTAGGAGTCTCGTTATTTACTGATTAGAGAAGAAATTAGCCCCTGCTCGATAGTCGTGCTTGCCTGTGGTACTGCGCTTTAGGCCGCCAGCGACAGTGGATAGTTCACCGTTTGCTTCGTTATATCGGCCACCAAGTACTACTGCGGCACGGGCTGTGGCTTTGTTCTGTGAGCCACCAACAACCACAGCAAGCTCACCGGAGGTTTCATTAAATTGGCCACCGCTAATAGCCGAAGCGCGCGCTTTTGCGGTATTGTGACGACCTCCAACAATACTGGCTAAATGCGCTTCGACATTATGAGACTCTCCGGCAGAAATACTGCCCCAGCTCACGCCAGCGGCAATGGTATTACCTGCGCCACCAAAAATGGTGCTGTAGTTACCATGTGCTTCATGGTATGAACCTGACAGCACTGTTGAAGCAATTCCATTGACTTGATTGAAGACACCTGCGACCACGGCAGAGCGGCTTGTTACTCGGTTATTCGCGCCTGCGATAATGGCACCCGTTGACTGGTAACTATGGCCATCTCCAATAACTAAGTTATGAGAGCCTGTATGAGAGTATGCAGGGGTTCCAGTGGAGGTATTAATAACGTTATAGCCAAGAATAAGGTTACCCAGTCCATTGGCTGAACTTGTGCCATCAGAGTTTTGGTGTGTTTTATTACTGCCATTGGCTAAATGCAAGTTACACCCATTGATCACAAGCGTGTTATCTACTTTGGTCATACATTGTAAAATTGCGCGTAACGCGTGCTCGCTTTGTATAGGGTCATGGCCATGGTCATGTGAGTTAGCCATTACACTGCCAGCTGTGATGCCGAGGCCAATAAGTACTGCGATTTTATGTAGGTTGAACATAATATTTTCCTTAAATTTTATTTATTTCGTTGCATTACTTTTCAGAAAAGAAATAACCGGCTTGATAGTTATCTCGGCCATGAACTGCGCGCTTTAGACCGCCACCAATGGTCGATGTGAAGCCATTAGCTTGGTTCGCTTCTCCACCTAAGATAGCACTGAGTTCGCCTGTTGCTTTATTGTTTATCCCACCAGTAATGCTAGAGCTTGGCCCAGTTGTGCTGTTTAATGTACCGCCTAAAATGACAGAGCTTTGTCCGGTTGCGATGTTTTGCTCACCTCCGAGTACCATTGAGAAGAAATTACTCGCTGTATTTCGTTTACCGCCAGCTATGACGGCAAAGTTATGCAGGTCTGGCGTGTGGTTTTCTTGGCCACCTAAAATGACAGAGAAGAGGCCTTCTGCGGTATTTGATTCTCCTCCCCAAACGGCGCTGTGAAAGCCTTTAGCTGAGTTGAACCGGCCTGCGACAGTCACTGATTCTGCAAGTGCGTTGTTGCTATCGCCTGCGACAACTGAACCAACTGATGTGTATTGGTGAAAATCACCAACGACGAGGTTATGAGAGCCAGTTTTTTGTGCGTAAGGGCTATCTGCTCGGTTGTAGCCTAAAATGACATTGCCTTTACTATTCGTTTCATTGTTACCATGTAAGCCGTTGACGACTTGTACATCACAACCTGTGACAACCAGGGTATTATGAACTCGGTCTAAGCATGAAAGAATGTCGATCAGGGCTGTTTGTTCTGCTTCTGTAAGGGCGGCATTGGCGGCCATTGAACTGGTTGACAGTGTAATAACAGCCGCTAATTTTGATAATTTAGTCATGGATATTTTCCTTTAATGTGGTCAGTGACGGTGTTTAGTTTTTTGCGTTAAAATGGCCAGCTCTGAATTCTTGCCATTCTGTGGTTTGTCTGTCAGCACCACCTGCGATGGTAGACTGAAATCCATCAGCTGCATTATTTTGCCCGCCCAGTACAACAGCTGCTTCTGCTGACGCTGAGTTAAATCGGCCACCCGCAATCACCACTTGTTGCTTGGTAATAACATTGTCTTCCCCCCCTAGGATATTGGCTTGTAATGCATTGACCACCTTATTGCGAACACCCCCAGAGATAGTACTGTATTGACCTCTTACCTCATTATGGTTGCCACCTAGTATCACCATATGCGCAGAGCTAAAATCAGAAATTGTATTATTATTCCCGCCAGCAATGCCGCTTAGTACGCCTTTAACGACGTTACCTAGACCGCCTGCGATGGTGCTTCGTTGGTAATGAGCGTGATCGATTGTGCCCGACGCTCCAGTGGCGAAACTTGCATCGCTTGACACTAAATTGTTTCTGCCAGCAATAAATGAGCCGTTACCTGTATAAGTATGGCCGTGTCCTAAAACGAGGTTATGTGAACCGCTTGCCTGCGGTGATGGGGCTGATGGGGCCGTTGCGCCATTGTTATACCCGATAATGAGGTTACCTGTACCGTTACCGGTATTGGTATCACCAGAACCATTTACAATTTGCAAGTTACAGCCATGTATATGGATGGTGTCATTGGATTGCGACATACACCCTAAAATTGCATCTAATTTGCTTTGCTGATCGGGCGTTAAATGATCTGCACTGGCATTAAGTGATGCAAAAGCAAGTCCTGCAAAAACTGTATATTTAGTAAACTTAGTCATATCTATTATTCCTGTCGTTCCTTTAGAAAGTACTCATCAATTATGCTTATTCGCTCAGTTAATGAGGCCATGTTGTATCGATGTGAAAACGTATTCTCGTTAACACCGGAATAAATTTAACGAAAAGATAAAGCATTGACGCCCAAATAAATTGGATAAGACCATTTAATTGAATAGACTTTCAATATATTGATTTTATTTATTATATTTTTTCATTACGGAGAGGTTAAAGTAGGTAAGACTTTACTTGAGACGTTTTTGGATTTTATTTAGCAAAAAAAGTGGAGTAGGTTTGAGTATGTTGACCTGTTAACGTTGCAAATGAAATCATCAGTAATGAAATAGTGGGGTAGTGGAGACTTTTTAAATATTGTCCATCTTAAATACGCAAAGGGCTCGATATTTGTTAGCTTTGTGTCAATACGAGTAAGCCAATATCTTAGAGTGCGGTTGAATCGAAGGCCTTATAGTTACAACACGGGCTATAGTGACTGAGGGCTACTCTACGGTTTGGAAGCTGAGAATGCAGCACCTGAGTAGTACGAATCACTGCGAGTCGGAAATATTTTTACTGAGGTTGCTTTGCCAAGTGTTAAATGCTTTGTCATTGCTATTACGTGCAGCGTTACCGCGTGTTGCACGGGGCGTCTGGTCAGTGGGTATTTTTGATCCCTCTTGATATCCGGTCATTGCCACTGCCAGATGATATGGCGTCACTTGAGTTGCCGTCAAAAGTTAAATCATAACAGCCGCCTGTTTGAATGGTGTTTTTACTAATTTGTACCGTATACAGTCATATTTGAGCGCGTGCCCGCTAATTTTAGGCTGAAAGATAAATATTTCATATGTTGATTTGATAGTGTTTCTTCAATTGTCATGGCACTTCTATTAATACCGTCAGAGCATAAGCTCCAAGACATTGCGTGAGAATGTGAGCTAATACACATCAAGGTTAAAGTTGACATAGTGAGCGAATGTTTATCTAGCATGCTTATTATATTTATGATGGATTGAATACGAGTGTAAGGTAAGGCGTAACTGTGCAAGCAATATCTATATAAATACATATTGGTAATATCGAAAACACATGGACATTATCGGTTTGGGGTAATAATATCCTCGACCGCCAAAACGAGCAGTATGACATTTGGTGTAACCGACGCCTCTATTGATATTTTTAGAGTTTTGAGCATAGCTTAGAGATTTAATTTCCAAGTTATGATTGTATTATTGCGATGTTGACTGGCAGCTTGTTAAGATCAATTTAAATGATAAGGCTTTGTTTTTTTTATTGAATACTTTCTATTTTAAAAGGGGGGGCTATGGCGTATTTGGTATCAAATCTGGATAGTACTAAGCTGTATTTAAAAGCATTTCACTGTATAGGCCGGCTGCATCAGTCAGTTGATAGCTGTGTAGATCATCCAGAGATATCAAGAATGCATGCGATTATTGAATGGCTTGATGAAAAGTGGTGGATTCGAGATGTCAGTAAGAATGGCGTATGGATAAATGATCTCAAGATTAACTCTAAGCAACCACAGCAATTGCAACTCAATGATACAGTCTGTTTAGCGAATGTTTCCGGCGCGACGTTTAAGGTCGCAAATTTAAGCAGCCCACAGGATATTTTAATTCCATTTTACGATGAAATTGAGCAAACGAATACAGTAGATGAAGAGTTGTTTTTACACCAATATCATCTATTACCGTCACAAGAGTGCCCCGATGTTGTTATTTATTATGATAATGTCGCTAAGCAATGGTGGTGTGAAAACATTGCGGATATGCAAAGTCGGCCGATCAGGGATGGTGAGCAGCTCAACATTGGTAGTACGAGTTGGCAATTGTTGCAAATAGTTAATAGGAGCACCGAAGAGACTGTTGATATAAGTGATGATTCAGGAAAAAACTTGAGTTTTGTTTTTCAAATAAGTCAAGATGAAGAAATGACAGAACTCAAAGTATATTGTGATGAGGAAGTCATTGATTTGGATGTTCGCAGTCACCATTATTTATCAGCTTTACTTGTAAGGTATAAGGCTGATATGGAGAAAAAAGGCATTTTACAAGGATGGGTGTCAATTGAAAGGTTATCGAGAGATCTCGGCATGGGTGAGAATCATGTCAATATCCAAATCCATCGAGCTCGCAAACAATTTGCTGATGCAGTGTCTTGTTTAGGCATAGAAGTACCTTTATTTATCGAAAGAAAAAAAGGGCATGTACGATTTTTTTCAGATAGATTTAAAATATTTAAAGGCAGTAAATTGGAGTTCAGTACTGATAGCCTCAAGCATTTATCATTGTAATATATGAATTGAATTTTTACGGTAAATAATAGAAGTACTACGAACAGTCATTACTTGTGATGGTTTAACAAGCACAGATAAATAAGTGAAGGCTATTACCTTCGCTCATGGGAAAGGTATTTTAAAGGCGGCTAAGAGACTGACTCACTTGAGTGAGTCTCTTTTTAATTAGATTATAGACTCTTAGCATATTCCTTCACTAAAAAGTCTGTATAAGCAATATCACCACGGTAACGGGATAGGTGTGTGGTGTCTCTGAACATATCAGGTGTGACGGCGCTAATATCTTGATGATTTTTGATTGTAATACCAGTTGCCTGTTCTATTTGCTGAATTGCTTGAGCTAAGCGGTGTTTGCCTGCTGCTGAATAAGTAATATAACGACTGTTTTTTGGCAGCATGACCACCTCAACAGTATTTGAAAAACGCTGAAAGTTTTTCACAATGTTAATAAAGCTTGTAATTAAGCGCGGCTCAAAATGCATGTCTTCAATGTCAGTGGTACGAATACGACTGAGACGATCATTTTTCATTTGGGCGTCAGTTTGTGTAACTGCGTAATACTTATCAAATACTTCAAGGGTGTGGGCTGCACGCTCTTCAGGAATAGTGCCAGCGCCTTGCCAGGGGTAATACCACTCTTCACCTTGGTAATTAGGATATTCTTTCTTAAATAATGTATTTAACTCACGACCTAATTTGCGACGTTCTAGGGTAACTTTCTCATTATCTTGAAAAACATCTCTTCTATATGGTGGAAATATTTCTCGTGCATAGTAGCTGGTGATCATCTCAGCAGAGACATGATTACGAATATACTTAATGTTGTATAAATGCACCCCACGAGTTAGGTCCTCACGTAATATGCGCCATAGTTCATCATTGTTGGCCAGCATTGTAATGTAGGAGTCAACAGTAAATTGAGCTCGATCCCATCGAGTAGTCGTAGCTTGAAAGGGGTTAAACTCAATGAGTGCCAGTTTTAATTGCCTATTTTTAGTGACAAATTGTTCAGCAATACGTCTTGAAAGTAAATCTTGGTAATAGGGGTTTAAGCCGCCAAAGCCAAAATTAAAAGAAGTGATGTTTTTCCCCATATTTTTTAAATCACGGTCAAACTTTCGGGGCGAGAAGCCAGCTCTTACCATAGAGGAGCCATAAAACATAACGAGATCATTTGGCTCGGCAATAATGTTTGGAAGGGCTGCTTTTGCCTGTAATACTCGGCCTAAAATTCCTTGTTGATTTGCGCCGTTAGCATCCAGTAATACGCGTACTAACCCCATAGCTGTTACCATAACTAACGTGATAGCTAAGGTTATTTTCATAAAAACACGTCGGCTTTGTACGGGGGTGCCGATGTTTGAGTTATCTTGATCAGAATTGGAAGTAGATAAATTCATTACTCGGTTCTCCTATTAATAAACACAGGGCTTGACCCACAATGATAACAAACCAAAATAGCCCGTTTTTGTTCTCTAATTTGTTAGCTGATTTAATAACATAGTGGTCCATAACATGAACCAGTAAAACCCATACGGTGGTTAGTGCGAAAATCAGCCATGCATGTGCGCCAAGTTCCGTTGCACTGCCGATGGTGTGTAAATTACCAATAATGGTGACAGCACTGTACATATCAGGCGCCCTAAAAAATACCCAACCAAGTAGAATTAAGTAAAAAGTGACGGCCCATTTTAGCAAACGAGTCGTGAACCGATTACTGTGATTAAAGCGAGTGAATAAAGGTTGACTGGCTAAGTAATGGGTTAAGGTAATAATTGCGCCATGAAATGCGCCCCATGCCACGAAAGTCCACGCTGCTCCATGCCATAAACCACCAAGCAACATGGTGATAAATATATTGCGAGTGCGTTGGTTATGCCGGTTACCACCCAGAGAAACATATAAGTAATCTTTGAGCCAACTTGATAACGAAATATGCCAGCGTCGCCAAAAATCCACAGGCGAAAGGGCAAAGTAAGGCACCCTAAAATTAAGGGGGATGTTAAAACCGAGTAAGATGGCAAGGCCGATTGCCATATCGGTATAGCCTGAGAAGTCACCGTAAATCTGCCCCGCAAAGGCAAGTACTCCGGTCCACATCTCTAGTGTGCTTAAAGATTCCTGGGCAGCAAATGCTTTGTCTGCGGGGATTGCGAGAATGTCAGCCCCAGTTTTTTTAATTAACCCAACAGTGATGAGCAAAAAACCATGCTTTGCTTCGTCCCATTTGGGCAGAGAAATTTTGTGCATTTGTGGCAAGATATGCTTAGCTCTGAGGATTGGACCAGCAACGAGTTGTGGAAAAAATGATAAAGCAGCGATGAACTCAACTAAGCCTTTACGCGGTTTTAAGTCCCCTCGATACACATCAATGGTGTAACTTAAGCTTTGGAAAGTATAGAAAGAAATACCAACAGGGAGCACCCATGACAGTGTTTCCAATGATGCGTTGTAGCCAATACTGGATAAGAGTGCAGCGACAGATTCGATGGCAAAATCAGCATATTTGAAGACCGCTAAAATGCCCAAATTAATGGCCACAGAAAGCATTAGCCAGCGTTTTTTATTTTTTTTGTCAAGAGAATTAGCCATAGCTTGGGCAATGAAGTAGTCGGCAATACCGCTACCAACGAGCAAAGGGATGAAGCTATAATTCCATGCGCCGTAAAAAACTAAACTGCTAATAAGAAGACAATAAAGTTTGGGGGTTTGTTTTAAAAACACAAAGCCATAAAATAAGATGAAAATACAAAAAAACCAGAAAAATAACGGGGTGTTAAAAATCATACAGACCTCCATTTTGTTGCATCTGGTTAAGACTATTTAAGAGGAAATACATACGAGTCTCTTTTTTTAGAGACGAGTCTGCTGAACCCAAGCATAAGTTAGGAAAAGAATTCTCGTCTTTAGATTTAATTGGGTGCTAAGTCAGCTCAGTATTTGAGTGACATACTGGGTATATGCTAGTGGTAAAATAACGTCCCTCGTTATTTGATGGCACCTTGGTCAATCAGGTAATCAGTGATCTTTTGATCACGAGACATATTCAATGGGCTTCGGATTTTATTCCCATCGGAGATACCCGTTTTAACGGATAGGTTCACATCGGCACCTTGGCTAACGAGTAAGCGAGTCATTTCAAAAAAACCTCTTCGAGTGGCATTAATTAAAGGCGTTTCGTCGCGTCGTACAACGGCATTGATATCTGCACCGTTATCAATTAAGAGTTGAGCAAGGTGAAGGTTGTTGGTCATCGCTGCATTAATGAGAGGGTTGCCGTCGCCATTTGATGATTGATCCACGTTGGCACCTAAATTAATTAATGCTTGCACCATTGCTTCATTGTTTTGCTTTACGGCAATAATGAGTGCCGTACCATCACCAATCGCAGGAATGTTAATATCAACGCCTTGATTTTGTAGGTGTTGAATTTGTGCAATATCATTGCGCATAACGGCCGCAATTAATTGTTCACCTTCGGTCGGGGGCAGCAATGAATAATGTAAGGCGTTTTGTCGCGTATCACTAATACTCACCTGCGGGACAAATGCTTGTGATACCTTAATGGTTGATGCTGATACAACAAAGCAAACCGCTAAAATACTGATGATGTTAGGCATCTTCATTTTTTTACTTTGAAGTACCGCATTAACACGGTTGTTGAGCTCTTTTTTTTGGCTAAATAATCCCATTGCTAATACGCTCCTGTTTTGGGTTATCATTAATTTTGCGCAATCAATCAGAGATTGTGCATATTGTTTGTTGTTATTGAGTTGCTTTACTGCACGTAAATCACACGCAAGCTCTCGGTCAATGTGAATGCGATTGTTTAATATGCGAATGACAGGACTCCACCAAAAAGCGATGGCGATAAACTCTTGAAGATAGTTAAACCATATATCATTACGTTGAATATGTGCTAGCTCATGTAAAATGATAGGGGTGAGCTGCTCAGTTGATAATTGAGTCACAATGTTTTTAGGGATAATGATTCTTGGCTTGATTAAGCCCACAACCATAGGTGAAGCGGCTTTTTTTGAGCTGTAGAGTTTAACCCGCGTTTTGGGGATTAAGTTACACACGTGAGCATGTTCGATGCCTTGACATGTTTTGAGCAATTGACGCGTGCGTATAAAAGACTGTAATACCGAAACGCTGCGCCATATACATCCCACTAGCCACACACAGACTAATAACGTTAGTATCGTACTGAATTGAAAGACAATCTCACTGGGCATATGCCACAGTGATTGATGAGTACTTGTTGGCACCGTGACGTCGTAATTACGTAAAAGAGTGATAGGGTTCGTGTCTGCATTTGTGGTTGAGTGTTCATCGATAATTTTGTTGTCAAATAATGAGCTGGTGGACAGTAAAGTAATAGGCACAATGGTGGAAGTAATAAAAGCACTCATTAATACCCAACTGCGCATTTCTGCGCTAGAGCGTAATACCTTATTTAGTATGAATAAAATGCAGATTAACACGCTACCAATGATAACGTGGTGCAACGCTAACGTGGTTAATAGAGTATATTGCGCTATCATCTGAAAGTCCTTTGATTAGCTGTAAATTGAACGAAAAGCGGATTAATCGTCGGCGCGATCAATGTGTTTTTGTAACTCGGCCAAATCATCTAATTCGATATCAGTTTCCTGTATTAAATGCTGAGCGAGTACTTCAGGCGAGCCGCCAAAAAACTTGTTTAACAAGGATGTGAGAGCACCCTTCCTTGCTTCTTTTTGAGTAATTTTAGGTGTATAGATAAATGCCTTTCCTTCTTTTCGAAAGTCGACATAATCTTTGTCTGCTAAGATTTTACACATGGTTTGTACAGTCGTATAAGCGGTTGCTTTTTCTTCACTGAGTGCCGCAGTGATTTCACGTACTGAGGCTTGCTCTTTGTGCCACAGAATTTCCATGATGCTTTGTTCACTGTCGGTAAGCTGGGTTGATTTTTTGCGGGCCATTTTATTTCCTACTAATTAATTAGTTTTAAGTACTATAGCGATAGCCTAAAAGTTTATCAACTAATTAATTAGTTTTTACTTCTAGAAGAAAAATATGAGAGGAGGGGTGAGGACGTTTTTCACCATGTCTACAATAAATACTCTGTAAAAGAGAGTTAATAGGTGACCGAGGTACAGTAAACTCATACTGTTCTAATCAGTATGAGTTCATGAAAGTGGTGTTTACGCTATTGATCATAAGGTTTCTAAGAAAGCCAAACTTACACCGGCCTTACTTTCTGCGCTTACGGCTCGATGTGGTATTTGAGCGGCTGTTACGGCCTGAAGATTTACCATTGCGGCGAGGCACAGGGTCCGCTTCGAAATTACCGTATTCATCATCGTCATATTTGACAACAGTAGCTTTTTTAGTGGGGGCAAATCCAGGAATAACTTCTTGGCTAAACGCTCGGTTGATCATACGTTCAATTGCGAGTAACTGTTTTTTTTCACTGGTACTCACGAGTGAAATAGCGAGTCCTTTGGTACCGGCACGACCGGTACGGCCAATTCGGTGTACATAATCTTCTGCGATATCAGGGAGATCAAAGTTGATGACACAAGGAAGTTGGTCAATATCAATGCCACGAGAGGCAATATCGGTCGCGACCAGGACTTTAATTTTACCGCTTTTAAACCCCTCTAATGCATGAGTTCGAGCATGTTGTGTTCTATTTGCATGAATAGATGCGGCGGGAATGTTCGCATGTTCTAATTGCGACACTAACTCATCAGCGCCTTTTTTGGTGCGACTAAAAACTAAGACTTGACGCCAGTTATTCGTTTTTATCAGGTGGATCAGTATTTCACTTTTACGTGCTTTATCGACAGGGTGTACTTTTTGCCTAATTGTATCTATGGTGCTATTTACAACATTTACTTCAATGAGTTGGGGGTCATTTAACATGCTACTAGCGAGTGTTTTGATTTCTTGTGAAAAGGTGGCGGAAAACATCAGAGTTTGCCGCTTTTTTGGCAATAAAGAAACAATGTGCGAAATGTCTTCAATGAACCCTAAATCTAACATGCGGTCAGCTTCATCTAATACTAATACTTCGAGTTGTGCAAAATTAATGGCTTTTTGGTTGTATAAATCAATCAAACGGCCAGGTGTGGCAACAAGGATGTCTAACCCAGCTTGAAGTGCAGCAATTTGAGGCTCAATCCTGACCCCACCAAATACCGCTGCAGAACGCAAATTCATGTGACTACTGTAATTCTCGACACTATTGGCGACTTGTGCGGCGAGCTCACGGGTTGGGGCAATGATCAACGCACGGACATAATTTGCTTGCACTGGGGAGCCATCAAATAAGCGTTGTATTACGGGTAACGTGAATCCAGCGGTTTTACCCGTGCCTGTTTGTGCTACTGCCATAACGTCACTCAAATTAAGTACTGCAGGAATAGCCTTTTGTTGTATTGGTGACGGGGTTGTATAGCCTTGTGCAGAAATAGCTGTGAGCAACTCGGTGCACAAGCCTAAAGAGCTAAATGACATAGCGATAAATTCCTTGAACTGAGTAAGGTGTCAGTTGGTTAGTAGAGTAACAATGGATACAAGAAGCAAAGCGGGTGTGGAGCCTCCTCGAAATAAACGTGAGAAGCATACGACCAAGTTACCCTTTTGACATTTTTGTTATGCTAAATGACCTTAAAATTAAGCGTAAATCTTTTGTGCTTTGCACAGAACTTGTGACGAAGTATCAGCGTTATGATAGCGGATCATAACGTGTTCCAACAGCCATTATTAGGGGCTGTTGATCTTTTTGGTTCATTTTTGCAGCAGTTTGATTGAATTTTATACAAGGCAGAGGCTGCGTAGCATGGTTATTCCATGTGAGTCAGCCGATAACTTAGTAGAAAAGCCAATCAAGCGCTGCCTACCGGTTCTTTTGAGCACCCCCTTTCTCTTTGTTGCTTAATATTCGCTTAGATCACTAGGCCACATATTAAGCGCCGCGATAAAAGCATGCTCAAAGAGAACAAAAATAGAGCAGCAAAGTTCAACAACCCCTAGTAACTTATAAACTAGCACACCTGTTTTTGCTTATTGCGTTACGACAGATGGGCAACGTGCACTTGCATGACCGCTAAAAATGAATGTTCTAGTCTGCAATTAAGTACTCACATCAATATGTCTTCAAAATACAACAAGTGGCCTAAGTAATAAATTATTCAACAATGTTCCCATATTGATCTTTATATTATTTTTATATTTAAATTGATTTGTTTTATGCATTAATGCTCATTATGGCTTTAATTTGTTGGGTTATTGGCTTTTACTATTTTTTACTTAGGAAAAAAGGATGTGATGGTGAAAAAATTCTTACTTTATTATGTTGAATTTATTAATTAAATAAAAACAGTGTTACTTTTTTGTTTGTTTTATGTTTATTTTTATTTTTTTATCTGTCAGGATTTTATTGCACCTCATTTAGGGAGCATGTGGATTGTCTCTGAAGTTTGTAGTAGCGATTATTACTATTTGTTCGGAGGGGTGTAATTAACATATATCTAACAATCACAATAAGGATAAATCATGAATAAATGGAAACTTACGCCTATCGCGCTGAGCCTGCTAACAGGTACCGTGTTTTCTGCTCAAGCAGCGGAGTTTTATAGCAATGCTGAAGGAACTAAGGCGATTGAACAGAGTTATATTGTTGTTTATAAAGTGCCACAAGTGGTTATTAACAGTGATAAACAAGCAAAGTCAGAATTTACAGCCAAAGTTACCGATAGACTCAGCGCTGAAATAGGTGTTGAAGTCCAACGCGAATATTCAGCAAGTTTATCTGGTGTGTCAGTTATCGCCAATCCAGACCAATTAGTTAAATTGCTAGCCCACCCTGATGTTGATTTTGTAGAGCAAAATGCGGTTGTTTCTGTACAGCCAATTAAGTCAGATTTTTCGATGTTACAAAATAACCCTGTTTGGGGTTTAGATCGTATTGACCAAAGAGCTTTACCATTAAATAACAAATATGAAGCGCCAAACCAAGGTTCAGGTGTGACCGCATATGTTATCGATACTGGTATATTGAATAGTCACGCTGAATTTGGTGGTCGTGCCAGCAGTGGGTATGACTTCGTTGATAATGATGGCAATGCATCTGATTGTAATGGCCATGGAACGCACGTTGCCGGCACAATCGGTGGCTCCGCTTATGGTGTGGCAAAAAATGTAAACCTAGTTGGCGTTCGAGTGTTGAATTGTCAAGGCTCAGGTACTTATGCAGGTGTTATTGCAGGTATTGATTGGGTTGCTAACAATGCCAATGGACCGTCTGTCGCTAATATGAGTTTGGGCGGTGGTAAATCGCAAGCAGTTAATAACGCTGTAACAAGTGCTGTTAATAAAGGGATTGCATTTGTTGTTGCTGCGGGAAATGAAAACTCTGATGCATGTGGGCGTTCCCCTGCAAGCACACCTGTGGCAATCACGGTTGCATCTTCTACTTCGAGCGACCGTCGTTCAGGGTTCTCAAACTATGGTAAGTGTATTGACGTATTTGGGCCTGGGTCTTCGATAAAATCGGCTTGGATAGGATCAAACAGCGCAACCCGTACAATTAGTGGTACATCAATGGCTGCACCACATGTAGCTGGTGTTGCTGCTTTGCAGTTAGCTAATGACCCTTCATTAAGTCCAGCTCAAATAGACAACGCTTTATCTTCTGGTGCAACGCCAAATGTGATCGGTGACGTAAAAGGTTCACCTAACAAGTTGGTATACGCCAAGCTAGATGGTAATGATGGCGGCTTGGTTAAAGTTATTAGTGGCGCTAAAAATGAAGATAAAGTATTCACTTATGATGTTCCAGCGGGTACATCACGGTTAAATGTCACTCTATCTGGTGGTACGGGTGACGCAGATCTATATCTTAAGCATGGTATTGCACCTTGGCCGCTAGATAACGACTGCGCATCAGAAAATCCAGATACTTCAAACGAATCATGTGTAATTAGTAACCCTAAAGCGGGCACATGGTATATATCCGCATATGGTTACTCTGCGTTTAACAACGTAACTCTTAAAGTAAATCATCAATAAAATTAGTTAATAGTTAAAAAGGAACTGAACATGAAAGTACTATCTTTATTTTTTGCTGCCATAGTGAGTTTGTTTGCATTCAATGCGAGTGCAACGATGGATTTAGCCGCATACTCTAACCGTGCTCAAGTTGATGCGGGTATAGCTGGGCGTTGTGTATATCAACCAATTTCTCAAAGCGAGTGTCACATGAGAATTGATTGGGCTGTCGATAATGGCAAGATTTCTCGTCGCGCCGCTGATTGGGGTAAAGCAAATGGCTTCTATCCAATCATTGACTTTTTTAGCCAAAATATTGCAGCAGTATGTAAGTGTGGTTGTTTTGAGCAAGATACACTTATTCGTGTATTGAAGGATGGTTCAATTCAAGACATTCGTGCAAAAGAGCTAGATAACTCATTTGGCCTTGTTGCGTTATCAGGCGAAGCAACTTTAAACGATTTAGGTACAGACTCGTTTGAAATGAAAACTCGTACTAAGGGTCCTGAAACTCCAGCTTTATATGTATTTACATTTGAAGATGGCAACGAGCTAAAAGTAACTCAGCACCACGGTATGTTGTTAGGTGACGGTACTATGATTTCTGCAAAAAATGTTAAAGCTGGTCAAACTATGCTAAATGCACAGGGAACTGAGCTTGAAGTAACATCAATCACTCGTGAGTTCACCAAGCATGATGTTTACAACTTTGAGACAAATGGCGACGCTAAAGCAAGCCACATCATTGTTGCAAATGGCATGTTTGTAGGTGACCTTACTTGGCAGAATCAGCTTCACGCTGACCTTGGTAAAGTAATTATTCGTAAGTAACCTTCTAAAGGTAAAGGGAACACAGGTTTCCTTTACCTTCCGTTACATTTATCTGGAGGTTTAGGATGGGTACAAAAAGGATTATTCTATCGGCAGCATCGATTTCAGTGTTCGTTGGAGCCGTATTTTATTATATGGGCGATGTTGAGCATAGTGAACTAAGTAAAAAAAATGATAATGCAGTACAATCTTTAATAACAACAAATACAGCCAAGCTTGAGCAGATTGGCGCAAAAATTAGCGACAAAATCGATTCTGAAAAGCCTTTACCAAAAAGTGGTGAAGTTAATACAAAAGAGCGTATGTTAATTGCTTTCGAACGTATGCAAATGTCTGTTGGAAAATTTAATTCATCTGCTTTTATGAAAGCTGAATTACAAGAGCTGTTAAAAGATTCTAATACCGTCGACATTGCAAAAAATACCCTGCTGAATTTAGAAAGCGCGAAGCAGAACTTTGGTGAAGAGCAAGCTTTAGCCCGAGTCTATTCAATCAAACTGCTTGAAGAATTGGCAAATCAGGGCGAGCCGTATCAGCTATATGATACCACGGTTAAGCTGGCTGAAGTACTTGACCAGCAAGCCTTAGATAATCAAGAATTTCTGAAACGCCAAGATTTAGACTTAGAAGAGTTGGTGCATGCTTCGATTAATACGTTTGAAGAAGCACAGGTACTTGACCATCCTGAAACAGTGATGACTGAGCTCGGCTACAGTGATGAGCAGCATGATCGGGTAAGGAAGATATATGCAAATATTTTTGGCTCAGTTTTTCTAAGAAACTCCAGTATTGATGAGTCTATCGCACGCGTACAAGCATTATTTAACAAACAAGGATCTAGTAATGGTTAAGTTATCAATAGTGAGTGCATTGATGTTCGGCACTTCTTCACTGCCAGCTCTTTCATTTTCTCATCCAACTAAAGTATTCAGTGATGAGTATGTAACGCAAACAGTTGACTGGATATCGCAAGAGGGTATTCAGTGCGGTCAAAATACGCATGCCATGTGCGATACTACCCATGTTGAGTTCAATGATGGCGCACATGATCCAGCACGCGTTGATAGCCGTCAAACGGTATTAGTCTTGGACTCGGGCATGGACTTGGCAAGTGTTTTAAGGTATCGCAGTCGGATCAAGGCACATTATAGTTATGATGTGTCATCACAAACATTTGTTGAGAGTAACCCAAGAGTTGCTATCTCCAAGTTGGGCAAGAAGTTATTGACTGAGTTAGATCAATTTCAATATACAGATTTCAATACTCAACAGCAGAAGCCTGGTTTTTTGGCTTCAGCATGGTTAAGAGATTTAGCGCTCGCATATGGTGCTGCAGCGCCTGCGGATACAGCTGATCATGTGACTGGAGTGACACATTTTAGTCATGGCTCTAAAGTGCTTGGTTATTTGGCTCAGCATAACCCTAAAGCGGAGTTTGTATTAATTGATACAGCGAGCTTTTTACCGCTGTTGCAACATAAATCACTGGTGTGTGATAAAGATCATGATGCGCTTTCATCTTATATGCAAACTGCTGCAAGCTCGTTACGAACAGACGTGATAGATGAGCATGGTGTTGAGTATGTTAATTATTCTGGCGGTTTTACACGTTCACACGTACAACAAGCGTGGCAGCAAAATGAGTGTTCCGGTAGTTTGTCAGACTCTCGTGCGAAAAAATTGTTGGAGTCTTTGAAGCCGGTTTATCAAACTTTGTTTGAGTCACCCAAGACACTGGGAATTCAATCAGGAAAAAGGGACACGAGCAGTAATGCTGATGCATTAGATGTTATCGAATATGTGAATAGAATTCGAGTTCAGCCTTACACAACCGAAACCTTCGATACTAATGTTTCTGTGTATGGCGACTCTGGTTGGCAACACGTGTTCGATAAATTTAAAAGTGAATTTGATGGTAATCAAAGCATAGATATGTACGTCAACTTTGGTTATGGTCGTGTTAATTTTTTCCAACGTAATCAAACACCTAAAATGACTTCTGATATGTTTGGCATGCAGTATGCTCCTGACTGGGCTTTATTATCCTCGTCTTGGGCAGCGCCAGTTGTTACTTCACATGCAATCAATACACAAAGTAAAGTTTATGAGGTCAATCCTCATGCAGTATTTTCACCTAGTTTGTTGAAAAATCAATTGATTTCATACAATTGCTATAACTATGGTGGTTATTACTCTTGGAGTTTGTACCAATTTATTCGAAACGGTTCGAATAAATGCAGAATTCAAGATCCCCTTAAGCATCGCTCAGATGAACTAAACCGACTGGGATATTTAGCTCAGTAACAATAAATAACAATTGTTATATTTTATTGTGCTTGGTGTTAATATATATTATTCGTAGCTGATCATATTCAGTTACGAATAATTCATGATAATTTGTCTATCACTGAGTGAACTTAATGTGGAAGGAGTCCTATGATAAAGTTACAACTTAGAACAGCTGTAATCGCCCTCGGTGCAGCCTCAAGTATTTTCCTTTTTGGGTGCGGCTCGTCATCTGATAATGAACTCCCACAGCCTCCTGTAGCGGAGCTGCCGGACCCAGTAGTACCACCAACAGATCCTGTCGTACCGCCACCAGAGCCACCACCGGAACCGATAGATCCTATGGTTTCTTTACAGGCACTTAAAACTCAAAGTGAAGGTTATATTTCAAATAAAAAACAATGGTTTAGTGATGAAGCGGTTGATTGTAGAGTAGACCCCACTGAACAACATGAACTGTGTACGGTTGAAAGTATATCTTTTTCTAATGGCAGCTTTGATGAAGTAAGAACGGATAATAAGCAAACGATTATGGTATTGGATGCAGGGATGGAGTTTCAAGCCATTTTGCGCTATCGCAGTCGAATTAAAGCCTACCTTAAGTATGATGTGCAAAACAAGGCGTTTATTGAAAGCAATCCTAGTATTAAAGTGACTAAAGTGGGTCAACAGTTGATGTCACAACTAGATACCTTTACTTTTGAGGACCCTAATCAAAATGGTGCGATGGTTCCGGGCTTTATACCTGCTAAATGGTTAGAGGAGCTTGCGAAGGTTTATACAGAAAAGGTACCTAGTGACATCTTTGATCCCGATACCAATATGATATATGCGACACATGGCACTATGGTGCTAGGGTATTTGGCGGAGCATATTCCTAAAGCTGAATTTGTGTTAGTTGACACTGCGAGCTTTTTACCATTTCTGCAGCACAGTGATTTAATGTGCAATAAAGATAGCAATGCATTGCTGTCATATATGCAAAGTGCAGCGGATTCTCTTAAAGCAAACGCGATTGATAAGTATGGTGTTAATTTTGTAAACTTCTCAGGCGGTTACACACAAGATCATGTAACGAATGCCTTTAATAATAAATGTGAAGGTACGTTGCAAAGTGGTGAAGCAACCTCCTTATTATTGGCGGTTAAACCTGTATACGATGTGATGTTTAGCTCAACGGATGTGTTGGGTATTCAAGCTGGAATAAGAGGGGTTGATGAAGTGAGTAGCGTGTTAGATACCCTCGCTTATGATAACCGTGTCAGAGTCGCTTCTTACACAACAGTTGAGCAAGACTCCCCATTGGACAATGATGGAAAAGTTCAGTGGCGGGACGTTTTTAATAACTTTAAACAACACTTTGGTGGGCATGAGCATATAGACTTGTATATAAATTTTGGAATTAAAGGGTTTAACTCTGATGTGACCAATAGCACACCTAAAATGATATCTGATGTTTTTGGTATGCGTTATGCGTCAGAGTGGGAGCTGCACTCCTCTTGGGCGGCGCCGGTAGCAACCTCTTATGCTGTGTATCAACAGAGTAAACTCATATCAGAAGATGAGCAGTGGCAATTTCAGCCAAGTGATATTATTCGGAATATGATCCCACTAGCATGTATGAAAAAAGATGATGATGTGGCGGATGTTTTGAACTTTATTCGAGATAATGGGGCATGTCGCATCCAAGATCCGCTCAAATTTAAAGGAGATGAGTTAAACCGTCTTGGGTTCTTTTCTCTCTCAGAGTAACTTCTAAGTTGAGAGCTTTGATGTGCACAAAGCCCTCGACTGCACATTTTGATTCCTACTACAAAAAGTGTCGTTCTAACTTAGCGGCTACAAGCCGCTTTGTATTGACTAAAATCACACTGATTAACATACCAATCACAATCCACCACATTGGTGTTTGACCATGTTGGCTGAATGGGGAAATACCGCTAATGAGTTTAACATTTACTTTTAACACATCATCGGTAAATTGTGGCAAAGAGGTTTGAATTTTTGATATTGGGTCAAATACACCGGTAATTCCATTATTGGTGACGCGTATTAATGGGCGTTGTAGTTCTAGTGCGCGCATTCTCGCAATCTGCATATGCTGATGGGGTCCGTGGGAGTCGCCAAACCATGCATCATTACTGACAGTGAATAGTAAATCAGACTCTTCTGTAAAATTGTCTCGCACTAATTCACTAAACGCGATTTCATAACAAATAGCCGGTAGAATATTTAGCCCATTAGCAATAAGGTTTGTTTGTACGCGTTCACCACGGTTAAAAGATGACATTGCCAAATTAAATAAAGGGGCTAGCGGTCGCAATAGCTCTTCAAAAGGAACAAACTCCCCGATAGGCAGTAATTGATGTTTTTGATATCGGTTTGGGTGCAGATATTGGTAATGCCCAGTTTGATCATCGTTATTCTTTTTACCTAATACTATAAGGGTGTTGTATACGGTTTTAGTGTTAAATTGGTAGTCAGGAATACCCGTAATAACCGCGGTATTATTAAAAGCCGCAGCTTTGTCTAGCCCTTCTAAAAAAGGGTATGCGATGTCTTCTATTTCAGGAATCGCAGCTTCAGGCCAAACTACTAAATCAGTGTTTTGCCAATGAACGCGCGTCATATCGCGATACTTTGACATAGTCGGCCAAAATTGTTCAGGCTCCCAACGCAGGCTTTGCTGAATATTACCTTGTACTAACAGCGTTGTAATAGTTTTGTGATTATACGAAGGTGATTGTACAAAGTGGCTAAGCAAAAATAGCAAGGAAACGGCGATTACAGTAAAGGTAGATAATAAATATTGCCGAGCAGTGACGAGCGCATATAAACAAGCGCCGAGCAATACGCACATTAGCGTTAAGCCCATTTCGCCAATAAGGGGGGCAAGGCGATTAAACGGGCTGTCTGTTAATGTGTAGCCAAAGCTGAGCCATGGAAAACCCGTTAGTAGCTTACCCCTAAAAAATTCGAAAATAGCAAAACCACTAATGAGTAAAAATACGCGTTGCCATGGTGCTCGGCTAAACTTATGTGCACATAAAAACGCAAATGTTGGAAACAATGCTAAATATCCACACAATAGCGCCATAAGTAATAGTGAAACAGGCAAGGGTAGCCCACCAAACTGTGAAATAGAGACATGCACCCAGCTTATCCCTGCGGTAAACCAACCAAAGCTAAAAATAAAACCATATTTAGCTACTAGCTTGATATCTTTTACATCAGTGCAATAACAGGCAATAGCGATGGCTACAAAAACGAGAGGCCAGAGGTTAAATGGCGCATAAGCAAAGGTCAGCGATAGGCCTGCAAAGAATGCAAGCCATGCGCGTAAATCTTTAGAAAGGGTAACGAGTTTATTCAGTTTCTTGTTCAACATGCTCGGTCTTGGGTACGCTGACCTGTAGTTGAATAATACGACGATTATCAGAATTAGTGACTTTAAATTGCAAGCCGTCTATATCAATTGTTTCACCCCTACTAGGCATATGGCCAAAAGCATGGAGAATAATCCCGCCAATCGTATCAGCTTCTTGAGTATCATAGCCCGTTTTGAAGAACTCATTAAATTCATCAAGGGGTGTTAGCGCTTGCACCATATATACATGCTTTGATAATTGACGAATATCTTGTTGTTCTTCATCATCATCATGCTCATCTTCGATTTCGCCAACAATAATTTCAAGAATATCTTCGATGGTTACTAAGCCTGATACGCCACCGTATTCATCAATAACGATGGCCATATGATAGCGCTTTTGACGAAATTCGTTGAGTAGCGTATCAACACGCTTACTTTCAGGTACCACAATTGCCGGGCGTAAATACTCGCGTATAACCGGTAATGCGTCGTCTTTATTTAAAATAAGTGGTAACAAATCTTTGGCAAGCAATATGCCTTCTACATGATCTTTATCTTCACAGATCACAGGAAAGCGTGAGTGCGATGATTCAACCATACTAGGCAATTGCTGCTCTAACGACTCATCTACATCGAGTGTGATCATTTGTGAGCGCGGGATCATGATATCGCGAACTTTTAGTTCTGAGACACCTAATACACCTTCCATCATATCTTTTGTTTCAGGATCGATTAAATCACGTTCCTGAGCATCAGCTATGACTTCTACCAACTCTTCTTTGTTTTGGGGTTCCCCTTGCAGCATCTGAGTGATGCGTCCCAACCAGGTTTTGCTAGAAGAACCCTGGCTACTATGCGAGTTATCGTCGCTCATTACTATGTTTTACTCCATCGTTTAAATATCATCGCGATAGGGGTCTGAAATCCCTATCTCGGCTAGAAATTCTTTTTCAAGGCTTTCCATTTCTATCGCGTCTTGTTCATTTATATGGTCAAACCCTAATAAATGCAAGCACCCGTGGATCACCATGTGTGCAAAATGTTCGTGGAAAGGCTTTTCTTGTTCAATAGATTCTCGCTTAACCACTTGAGGGCAAATAATTAAATCGCCAATAAGTGGTAATTCTATACCAGGAGGAGCTTCAAAAGGAAACGATAATACATTCGTTGGTTTATCTTTACCTCGGTATTGGCTATTGAGCTCTTGGCTTTGTGTTTCGTCAGCGATTAAAATGGTTAACTCTGGTTTTTCATGATAAGGCAGTAGTGCCTTACTCGCCCAAAGTTCAAATTGCTCGTGAGAGGGTAAATTCTCGAACTCACAGGCAATTTGTAAATCTAATTCAATGCTCATAGTAACTCTTAGTTCGACTTTGCTGCGTCATGACGCGCTAATTCTTTTGCGGCTTTTTCTTTACGCTCAGCTTCTTCTTTTTTCTCATAGGCTTCGACAATACGAGCGACCACAGGGTGCCTAACAACATCGTGGGATTTGAAAAAGTTAAATGATATTTCGTCAACATCCCCCAATACGTCGATTGCATGGCGTAGTCCTGAACGCGCACCTCTGGGTAAATCTATTTGCGTAATATCACCGGTGATGACGGCTTTTGAATTAAAGCCAATGCGGGTTAAGAACATTTTCATTTGCTCTGCAGTGGTATTTTGACTCTCATCTAAAATAATAAAGGCATCGTTTAGAGTTCGACCACGCATATAGGCTAAAGGTGCAACTTCAATGACATTTTTTTCAATTAAGCGTTCGACCTTTTCAAAACCGAGCATTTCAAACAAGGCATCGTAAAGAGGGCGTAGATATGGGTCTATTTTTTGCGTTAAATCGCCAGGCAAAAAGCCGAGTTTTTCACCAGCTTCAACCGCAGGGCGTGTTAATAAGATACGACGAATTTCTTGGCGTTCTAAGGCATCAACGGCTGCGGCCACAGCCAAATAGGTTTTACCGGTACCGGCAGGACCAACACCAAAGCAAATGTCATGCATCAGGATGTTTGCAACGTATTGGCTCTGATTTTGGTTGCGAGGTTTAATAACACCACGGCGGGTTTTTATGTAAACTTCTTTATCCCATGAGTTTGGTGTATCTTGCTCTAAACACTTTGACTCAGTAATTGCTAAATGCACATTATCGGGTTCAATCTCTTTGATTTCGCCTCGTACAGGTGCGGTATCAACATAAAGGGTCTTTAAAATATCCATTGCAGCTTTAACTTGTACAGCTTGGCCTGTGACTTTGAACCAATTGTCACGGTGAGTAACCTCTACACCGATACGGCGTTCAATTTGTTTTACATTCTCATCGAAAGGTCCGCACAAAGAAGAAAGGCGTGCGTTGTCAGATGGCTCTAGATAAAACTCAATATTTTTTGTTGGACTACTCAAAATTGATTCCTGTAATAATTACGCCAGCATATGCTGGCGTAATTTAAATTAGCGTTATGGTGTAAAAGTCGCTACACCTAGCTCATCGGCTTCTGGTTCAGCAGGTGCGCGATTTAAAATTGATGATGGCGCTATCTCTTTACGCAAATTCATTTCTGCTTCGGTACGAATTAAATCACCACGTAATGAGTTTGGCAATGCTTCTGTAATACGTACATCGACAAACTGACCGATCACAGAATGAGGGCCCTCAAAGTTAACTACGCGATTATTTTCAGTACGACCACGTAATTCCATCGGGTTTTTCTTTGATGGGCCTTCAACTAAAATACGTTGCTCAGTATCAAACATTTTACGGCTAATGTCTTGTGACATTTGGTTGATACGGTTTTGCAAAATGTAAAGACGCTCTTTTTTCTCTTGTTCTGTGACATCATCAGGCAAGTCAGCTGCAGGCGTGCCGGGGCGTGCTGAGTAGATAAAGCTGAAGCTCATATCGAAGCCAATGCTGTTGATTAGGTTCATTGTTGCTTCAAAGTCTGCGGTAGATTCCCCAGGGAAGCCAATAATGAAGTCAGACGACATACTCAAGTTAGGGCGCACTTTACGTAATTTACGAATTGTTGATTTGTACTCGAGTGCAGTATGACCACGTTTCATTAAGTTCAATACACGGTCTGAACCGCTTTGTACGGGCAAGTGTAAGTGATCAACTAGCTCTGGTACGTCTTCGTATGCGTCGATAATGTCAGGCGTAAACTCAACAGGATGAGATGTGGTATAGCGAATACGGTCAATACCATCAATGGCTGCCACATAACGCAGAAGATCTGAGAAGTAACAGATTTCACCATCGTGTGTTTCACCACGATAAGCATTTACGTTTTGCCCAAGTAGATTTACTTCACGCACGTTTTGCTCTGCTAGCTGAGCCACTTCCAGTAAGACGTCATCTAACGGACGGCTGACTTCTTCACCACGTGTGTATGGTACAACACAGAAGGTACAATATTTAGAACAGCCTTCCATAATCGAAACAAATGCAGAAGGGCCCTCAGCTTTAGGTTCTGGTAAGCGGTCAAATTTTTCGATTTCAGGGAAAGAAATGTCAACCACAGAGCCTTGCTTAGTTTGTACTTGTTTGATCATTTCAGGTAATCGGTGCAATGTTTGCGGACCGAAAACGATATCAACAAAGGGTGCACGCTTACGAATTGTTTCACCTTCTTGTGAGGCAACACAGCCACCGACACCAATAACCAAGTCAGGGTTATCATCTTTTAGTAGTTTCCAACGACCCAGCTGATGAAATACTTTCTCTTGTGCCTTTTCACGAATTGAACAGGTATTGAGTAAGATGACATCCGCTTGCTCGGCTTCTTCGGTATATTGATAGCCATTAGTGGCATCTAGCAGATCTGCCATTTTCTGAGAGTCATATTCATTCATCTGACAACCCCAGGTTTTAATATGCAATTTTTTACTCATTGAAATATTGCCTCGTATTCAATTCGGACTTCAGCACATAGCGCGCAATTTGACGTTTGCAAAGCGATCAGTGTTTCGTAACCACAAAGCTTAAAGGACGCGTATTTTATATGACCTAGCGTAACTAGCCAAGTATAGTTTTTAACTTTAGAAACTGGGATCAAACATAAGCGTATTTCCAGCATTACAAACGGACAAAACTGCATAAGTTACGATACAATTTAACGGCATTCATTTGATTAAGGCAAAAGGCATGAAAAACAAGGTGGTGATCGTTGGCGGCGGCATGGTTGGCGCTGCTGCAGCGGTAAAACTAGCAATGCAAGGTGCAGATGTGACTGTTTTAGAACATCAGCCCATAACTCCTGAAAATGTGCTTAGTAGCGATAAGGTTGATATTCGCATCTCTGCCATTAATCGTTTCTCAGAAGCGTTACTCGATGAACTTGGCGCAATGCCTCTGTTACGTGAAGGCAGAATTGCGCCTTACCAACAACTTGAAGCATATGAACAACCCTCAAATCGACTCCTATTTGATTGTGCGGATATGGCAGAGAGCCACTTAGGTCACTTAATTGAAAATAGTTTAGTACAAGCCAGTTTATGGCATCAATTTGAAAAGTGGGGTATTCGCGTCGAGCAAGTAACCAGTCAGCCAACAGAGATTGAGTATGGTGTAGAGGATGTGGTTTTGCATTATGCCGATAAGATTTACGCAGCTGACCTATTAATTGCGGCTGATGGCGGGCGTTCTCAGGTGCGTCAATTGGCCAATATTGGCACTACGGGCTGGCAGTATCAACAAAGTTGTATGGGGATATTAATAAAGCTAGATGCTGAACAACAAATAAAAACCTGGCAACAATTTAAGCCATCAGGCCCCATTGCGTTTTTACCTATGCAAGCGCCTTATGCAAATTTAATTTGGTATCAAGACAGTGACACATTAGCCTCGTTGGCAAAAATGAGCAACGCTCAACTTAAAGCGCAAATTGAAGCGTATTTCTTTGAGTTACCGGGTGATTTCAGTGTCTGTGAAAAAGCGGTGTTTCCGCTGACTCGCCAACATGCTAATAATTACAGTAAAGGGCGAGTGGTGCTAATTGGTGATGCGGCGCACACAATTAACCCATTGGCAGGGCAGGGGGTTAACTTAGGGTTTAAAGATGTGGCTGCCCTAGCACATTGCCTAGAAAATCAGCCTGATTTAGGTGCGTTTAGCTTATTAAAAGCTTATGAAAAAGTACGACGAAAAGATAATTTAGCAATGATGAGCATGATGGATGCCTGTTACTTTGGCTTTTCTAATGAGTTAGCACCTTTGAAATTATTGCGAAACAGCGCTTTAAAACTGGCAAATAATGCTGGGCCTTTGAAGAAACAAGTATTGAGGCATGCAATGGGTGGTGTTTTTTAACGTTGCTTTCGTAAAAATATGTCGAATGAATCAATAACGGGCTTTGGTCCGTTTTTTATTGAGCAAGGAAGAAGAGTACCAGGTAAGCAAACTGTGTCGGTAAAAAGCAAATAAAGATTACAAGACTGAATGTATAAGGAAGTAAAAAATATTAATATGTTTGGAAGAATTTAATTTGCAGAAATATAAAATGGTGCGGAGGGAGAGACTTGAACTCTCACACCCTAAGATAC
>NZ_JAGJEE010000030.1:0-60275 GCF_018100885.1 Pseudoalteromonas sp. MMG013
TCAGATAGGCCACACAAGGCACCGTAGCTACATTTCATTTATGGTGAAGTTAATGGCGGGGTTGATTGCTAATACATTTCAAGCAAAGAAGCCGAGCATAAAGGTAACTCGGCTTTAGTTTTTATATAAAACTCAGGTTATGTATTTTTATTATTCATTTGTGCAATGAACTTATTTGAGTCAGCGATAGAGCGGTTCATATCGTCTATCAGCGATTGGATATCGTTTTTTAAGCTTTTAAATTCGCCTCGTATGGCCGCTATGGCTTGCGCATTTAGGTTATGCTTTAAATATAAGACATTGTCTTTTAACGATGATAACACTGGCTGCATCTTCTTTTCACTGCTGCGCATTGAGCGTAGTAATTTATCAAATTGGCGCTGTGTTTGTTTGAGTTTCTTTTCACTTTCTCGTTTTAGTGTTGCACTAGAGTATTGTGTCAGCTCTTCTTCCCATTCACTGAATAAAGCACCAGCAACATCTTCAACTTTATCTATGTTACGACTCACATCGGTTGCGGCTGATAAACTGGATTCATAGTCATCATTGAGTTGGTTATAGGCTGATTGCAACTCGCCACCATCAAAGTTGATGAGAGTAGTGAGTCGCTCAAGAGCAGACTGAAATTCTTGTTGTGACTCTTGCTGTGATTCTTTGGTTGCTTCGACACGATCAACTAGGATATCTCGTTTGTGAACACCGACTTGTTCCATTGCCGAATAGTATGCAGTTTGGCAGCCTGTAAGTACAAAACATAATGTGGCAGCGAGTGTAAAGTGTTTCATATTCAACCTATTTTCTTAGTATGTTGCTGTAAATTATGTAGCTGATTGTTATGATGTGCAAAGTGTTTTTAAGAATTAAGTACATTATGCGTGAAAAGATTGAACAATATGAACTGCATATAAAAGCATGGGGAAGACAACAGCCTCAGTGGTGGTTACGCTACTTTAGGCGCTGCCAAGAAGATCAAATTACGATTAATGCTGGATATTTAGCATATGTAACTTTGCTATCACTTGTGCCATTGATTGCAGTTGGCGTTGCTATCTTTTCGGCATTTCCGGGCTTTGAAGATACACGATTAGCAATTGAAAATTTTATTTTCAATAATTTTGTACCGACCTCTACTGACTCAATTAAAGCCCATATCAGTGCTTTTACAGGTAATGCAAATCAAATGACTGCTGTGGGGATTAGTTTTTTAGCCGCTATTGCATTATTGCTCATAAGAAATGTAGATAGTGCACTTAATCGAATTTGGCGAGTGGTAGAAAAGCGTCCATTGATGATTTCGTTTGCAATCTATTGGATGGTATTGACGCTTGGCCCTGTATTACTGGGAGCCAGTATTGGCGTTACGTCTTATATTGTGTCACTTGTCTCGTTTGCTGATCAAGGGATCCCAGGATTCAGTGGCTTTTTATTAAAGCTATTACCTTATGTTATTTCAATGGCAGGTTTCATTATGCTCTATACTTTAGTGCCTAATACACGTGTGTCTTTTCGAGCTGCCATTCCAGGTGCATTATTTGCTGCACTACTATTTGAATTGACGAAAAAAGGATTTGCGATGTATATAAGTCATTTTCCATCTTATGAGGTGATTTATGGTGCTGTTGCAACTGTGCCTATTTTGTTTGTTTGGGTGTATTTATCGTGGATCGTTGTGCTACTTGGTGCTGAATTCACGGTGTGCTTGGATGAGCGTCAAGCACCGTCGTTATTGGAGAATGAGCAGCCGTAAGATACACCTTAAACTAAGGTGTGATATATGACACAACGTTATGTGGTGAACGACCCTATACGTAGTTTCCACTTAGCTGTGGGTGAGGGGCATCAAATTCATGTTGAAGAATATGGTGATATTAATGGTCAGCCAGTCATTGTTTGTCATGGTGGCCCAGGCTCCGGCTTATGTCGTGAAAGTGCGGGGTATTTTAATCCGAAGCGCTATAGAATCATTTTATTTAGTCAACGAGGCTGCGGAGAATCAACCCCTTTAGCTTTGACACATAATTCGCCGAGTTATTTAGTCGATGACATAGCACGACTGATTGATCATTTAGCGATAGGGCAATGTATTTTAGCTGGCGGCTCGTGGGGGGCAACATTGGCACTATTGTATACTAGTCAATTCCCTCACAAAGTAAAAGGGCTTGTGTTATGGGCTAGTTTTTTGGCGTCTAAAAATGATTTGGACTGGCTTTATGGGCCACTTAGCGCTGGTGCCCAGTTTTACCCTGAACAGTACCAAAAGTTCCAACGAGGTCAAAGTGATACTCAGCAAATCTTAAATGGGTATTTAGTTGATTTAACAGGACAAGATGAATTGCAGCAACATAAAGCTGCGCAACGGTGGCATGCCTGGGATCGTCAATTGACCTTAGGAGCTTTAGCGAGTCGATATCATTTGGATAATGTTGAATGCATCCTTCAGCAAGCCAAGCTCATGAATCATTATTTTAGCCCAGAGATTATGTTGCAATTAAAACCACTACAAGAGGTCAGTGAGCAACTTAAAACCATTCCAACTTGGTTTATACATGGCCGTCATGACTTAGTGTGTCGCTTCGCAGCGGTACAACAATTGGCAAAAAACACTGGTGCGCAACTATATGTACTTGATGGCTTGGGTCATTGTGGGGCAAATGAAGTTTACGTTGAAGCTATACGACGGGCAGCAGATCTATTGGCTTGTAAACTCTCTCATTGATACCACTCATTTGCACTTTACGTTATTATTTGGTTTTATTTAAATATGTAAAGAGCTGCTTGTGCAAGGACTAATCCAAAGAGTGACGCATGCAAATGTGGTGGTTGATGGGGCTATGATAGGAGAGATTCAACAGGGGATCTTATTACTATTGGGTGTTGAAAAGGGGGATGATGAAACCTCTGTTGATAAGTTACTTCATAAAGTCACGCATTATCGTATATTTACTGACTCGGAGGGTAAGATGAATCTGAGTTTAAAGGATATTCGGGGTGACTTATTGATCGTTTCACAATTCACCCTCGCGGCAGATACTAAAAAAGGGATGAGGCCCAGTTTCTCAAGTGCGGCGACACCCGCTCAAGCAGAGCACCTTTATAATTATTTTGTGGAGCAGGCCCGTGAACTTGGTTTAGTTATATCAACGGGAGAGTTTGGTGCCGATATGCAAGTGAGCTTATGTAATGATGGTCCAGTAACATTTATGCTTAAGAGTTAGCGATTGATCACAATGACATGATTTGCATATAAGGGTACTTGCTCAATATGAGGTTTTCTTCCGAAATTAGTAATGAGTAAGTGCGTTAATTGTTTTAACTGTGATTCGTGTTCAGCTAAAAAATTTATAAATAGCTTTCCGCCAGGGCGCAGTCGAGCTCTTAACTGGCGGTAGAATTGGTGCTGAAATAAAAATATAGGGGCATCAAACTCACTAAATAAATCAAGGATGATCCAGTCATACATGTTGTTATCTGTTAGTGCGTCATCAACATCCATGCATGCAACAGCACAAGTGTGATCACCACTAAAATAGCGTTTATAGCAACGGATGATATCTGGGTTATTATCGACCGACAACACATCACATTCTGGGTAAGTTGCATGTAAATAGTCTCTTATAGCGCCTGCGCCCAGGCCTAATTCCAAAACTTTTTTTGGGGCCGGATATAACTCCCAGAGGCGAGCGAGTTGCTGTAAATGAGGAAATAGTAAATTCTCTGGGTGGTCTCTCTCCACAACAGATTGTAAGGTATCGTTGATCAATAACCATCTAAAGGTTTTATCTTGCCTTATTTGTATGCTAACACTGCCATGCTTATGCCAATAAAGTAAATGGCCCAGCAAATGACTTTGTTTAACAAATTGGTTAGCGACCGTGCCCTCGGCAGTCATAAAATTAACCATAATTACATCATCATAGTCGAGCGTTCCTGTAATTCCACTTTGTTAAGTAATATTTACGAAAGAAACTCTGTAAGACTTAAATGTTACTTGAAGTAGAGCTAATTTTTAGTAAGGTGGGGTGTTATAAAAAATCATTTTAAGATGCACAACAACAGGAATTCGTATGTTTCAAGTGACGACACCACAAAGCAGTGAAGATTGGCAGGATTATTATCAGTTGCGCTGGCAAGTGCTTCGAGCGCCTTGGGATCAGCCGAGAGGCTCGGAACAAGATGATTTGGAGCAAGAGTCAGAGCATCGCTTTATTAAGAATAATGAGGGCGATGTTCTTGCTGTAGCAAGGCTTCACTTTAATACTCAGCAGCAAGCGCAAGTACGCTATATGGCGGTGTCAGATCAACATCGAGGTCACCGTTTAGGTGGGCGGTTATTGCATGAATTAGAGAAACTTGCATGGCACCAAAATGCAGACGAGTTGGTACTGTATGCAAGGGAACGCGCACTCGCATTTTATGAGCGTCATGGATATAAAGTGTTAGAAAAAGCACATTTAGCCTATGGAGATATACAGCATTGGAAAATGGTGAAGCAGAACCCGTCTGAACCAGGATGGTTTCGTCACCCTGATTGGACGCAAATTTTACAAGATACGTGGCGTGAATCTATTCCAATTAGCGATGCTATGGGCATTAAAGTTGAAAGTTATACCGACTGGCAGTTCTCAACACGTGCAGATCTCAAAGCGAATTTAAATTTACATAATTCAATGTTTGCTGGGTCAATATATAGTATGGCAACTTTGACTGGGTGGGGCGCAACCTACTTAGCGCTAAAAGAGCTTAACCTAGAAGGCGACATTGTTTTAGCTGACGCGAATATTAAGTATTTAAAGCCTTTAACGACTGCACCTCGAGCAACAGTATGTATTGCTGAGTGTGATGGCAAATTAGAAGAGTTAGAAACACATGGGAAAGCAAAATATATCGTACCAGTAAATGTGTATGATCAAGATATTGTGGTGGCGCAATTTGAAGGCGTATTCATCGTCAAACGTTAAGTATTTATTAAGCAAATATTTTACTACGAGTTAAAGTGATATATTCACTTTAACTCGTTATTAGCTATATGCTTCTACCACACCAAACAATTTTTCCTGCAATACCATGTTGCTCGGCATTACTGTGATCAATTTTCCAGTTAGGGTAATCATGATTGTCACTTATGACATCAATGTGTTGCTTACCTTGCTTTAATCGTTTCGCCATTAAACCATCGCTGGTTTGAATAATATAAATACCTTCTTGATGAGGTGTTTGGTGGCTGAGGTCAACCAATACCATGTCATCATGGTGCAAGGTTGGCAGCATGCTATCACCGCGGATAGAAACAAATGCTAATTGCTCTCCATAGACCCCTAATTGTGTGCTTAGCCAATGCTTATTGAGTGCAAATTGCTCAGTAATATCTTCGGAGTTGTTTACACTACCAAAGCCAGCACTGGCTTCTATATCAAGCTTGGGTACCATTAATAAATCCGTGTTTTGGCTACTGGGGTGTTGTTCTATAGAGTACTGTCCAGTTAGCAACCAGTTTAAGTCTATTTTAAATAGTTCGTAAAGGTGCTCTAAATATGCCACCGAAGGGCGGCTTAAGCCTCGGCATATTCGGTAAATATGAGATTGAGATTTTCCTGTTAGCTCAGCGAAGTGACGTTTATTGCCGCCAGAAAATTGTAATACAAGTTCGTTAAAACGATGAGAAAAAGCGCTGCTCATAAACCCTCTAGTAAGATTAAATAATACTTATACAGTGTGTTGCCTGATAGAAAATGGGGCAAGATTACGCGTCATCTCAATGTCTGTACAGCAAAAGATAAAAATTCAGTGGTAGAAACAAATGCGGTATATATTCAATACCGCATGGAAAAGCAATCAGGTTTTTTGTTTACTGAAGTATTTACCTAAATCTCTCAGTTTATTAAAAGAGGCTACATATTGACCTTTGTTATTGGTAACAATAATTGTTGGCGCTTTAATATGTTTATAGCTTTTGCGGATTTCATTATCGGCATATGAAAAGATAATATCACTGGTATGGTACAGCATACTGACTTCTTTTGCCGCTTTGTGACTTTTAACCAAGTGACCTGTGCCGCTGGTCTTGAATGACACGGCTATTATTTCTAGGTTTACTTCTTTCGCTTGTGCTGCCGATAAGAGCTTATCTAGGCTGCGAAGCCATTCGGTATGTTGTGCTGGATCCCAAAACAGCAAAATGGTGGTATCAGCAAGATGGTCATCAAGCTTCATGACGGCTTTACTGCTGTTGTAACCAATAATATTGGGGAGGGCCTCATTTTTATTAAAGTGTTGCTTGTTAGGCGGTGTTGCGGAACAGCCTGCCAAGGTAACAATTAATAAACTAAACAGTGCTGCTATGTAGTGATTTTTCATATATATCCTTAAGGTTGTGTATATCCATACTGTCAGCCTTAGTATAGGAACAAAATACGTACACCGCTAGTCTATATCTATGATTAAAAGGAGATAATACAGAGGCAGTAAATGCGAGATGATTCACTGCCTGTCGATTTATCTATATGGGTTATTTAATTTTTGCAGCTATTATCAGTGCCTATTTCTCGCCAAACTCCCCAGGTACCAGACTCTGACGGCACATCTCCTTGTGTCCACCAAAGTGCTTTATACACTTTACCGTAATAGGTTACTTGATCAGGTTTATCGTATACCGCACTCGCATTCCAAGTGCCTTTGCAGCTGCTGTCAGTGCTGGTTGCCACAGCACTTATTTTGGCAACATAGGTACTTGGGCTTTCGTCAAGTTTGAAACTCAAAGCAATATTCGCAGAACCTGGCGCTGTTGCTGTGAATTCAACACTGACTTGGCAGCTTTGATTTGCTTGTAATGTGCTAGCGCTACAACTATCTACAGCCGTCACAGGCGTTGAAGCCACGCCGCTATTTACTAAACTGATGCTTTTAAACGTAAATGCGCTAGTCCCTGTGTTTTTAATTGCATAGGTATGTGAGACCTGTTCACCGAGCTTGAAGTTAGGTAACGTTTGCGATTGTTGGTATGCAACTGAAACAGGTTGAGCCCCCCCTTTGACGCTATCGATCCAATTACCTAACGCTGCAACGTCAGAGTAGACTCCGTATTTAGCAGGGCGCGCACAACCAATACCCCAGCTTACAATACCCAACTGAACAATTTGACCGCCTGAATTGATCACAATTGGACCGCCACTGTCGCCACTACAAGAATCTTGTTGGCCTTGAGTATAGCCTGCACAAAATGCGACGCTGCCAACGTTTGCGTAATTGCCGCCAGATTGATTACAGACTTGATCAGAGACAAGTGGCACACTGACCTCATGCAAATTTGATGGACGACTGCCGCCTTCACTTAAACGACCTAGTCCAGCAACGGTTAACAAGTCGCCATTGCGTGCATAGTGGTTAATGTCGGTTTGGGCCAGTATTACTTGGCGGCCGGCAGTAGGGGTACGTTCCAATTTCAGTAGAGCGACGTCATTGTTTAATGTGTTTGAGTTATATTGTGGGTGCACAAATTTCTCAGCGACTTGGATACGATCGCCATCATTGCCGCCGAGTACAAATCCTGCGACTTTTACATGCAAAAACCGTGTTGCTTTGTTTTTTACGCAGTGGGCGGCGGTTAATACATAACCATCGCCAATATAGCTGCCGCCACAGAAAGCGGTTGAGCCATTTGAGTTTAATATTTGTGTATAAAATTGCCACTGGCTGGTATCAGCAGGCTGACCACCGACGATATTGGGTGTGATTTCTGACGCTAAAGATGTGGCACTTAGTAGGAGCGTGCTACTGGTAATGAGTGGGGACACCTTTTTAAATAATGAATTTCGCTTGTTCATTGTTATTTCCATGTTGTGTTGTTGTATCTGGCAACGAGAATATGGGGACTGACATCTAAATGCAAACTAAATGTAAATGAATTGTTTTCAGTTTTATGTCATGTAATTACAAATAGGAACAGGTGATATTATTTTAATTTTCACTCATTTGTGAGGTTTTTATGCTAATTGTAGAGTTAGAGGGTTATATTTTTTATTGAAGAAAAGATTTCAAAGATATAACAAAGAAACGCCATCTTGAAAAAAAGTCATAGTGCGCCTTCAAAGTTGCTGGCGCACTATCAGCAAAAGAGCGTCAATTAATATGACTTAAGACGCTCACAAAATAATGCAAGCTGCTAAATTACGAGCTGCAATTTGTATTCCATAAACTAAGGTTTAAATTAGGTTTAGCTGCCTTTAGGGCCTCGATATCAGCACATGGCAGGTTATGATTACTGTCTAATGATAGATATTCTAGCTTGCTCAATGTAGGCAAGGCAGACAAATCACGAATATCAGTGCGGTCTAAGTCTAAGTTGGTTAACTTTGGAAAGCTGCTGAGCTTTGCAGGGTCTAATACGGTTGTAGACTCTAAATTTAACGACGTTAATGCGGGGGCAACAAACGTGCTAATGCTAAATTGTTTCGCACCGTAGATGGTAAGCGTTTTGACATGCTCAGGCAGTGTCACCCCTTCTAAATTAGTAAATGTACCACCAGAAAGCTCAATGTTCTTCAAGTTTGCGAGTTGAGGGAGTATTGGGCTATTGAGTATTGCACCAGAATTAAGATATTGGAAATTAAGAGAGGTAAGGTTTGAAAACTGCTCTACTCCCGCGAGAGATTCGATTGGCGAGAAGCCACATGTGTTAATTCGTGTAACTCTGGCCGCGTCTCTTACATCTTTTAGACATTCAGTTATAGCCGGATCAGTAATTAGTTCAAGGTTAATTGGTTGTTCAATACAGCTATGAGATTGTTTGTAATTGATATCCGCGAACGTATTCTTAAGGTGCTCTAGGTCAGCACATAGAATGTAGTGTGAATATTCTAAATCTAATGTATTTAAACTGGTTAAGCTTGATAATGCTTTTGCTGATAAAAGCTCATCAAAATAGCGCAGAGAGAGGCTCGTCAGGCTGGTTAATTGTGTGAGTGGAGCTATATCTGATACCTCAAATTGCGTTAGTTTGAGCGTTTTTAGGTTATAGTAGCCAGATAATACGGTGATATCGGTTACGTTCCTGAACCCGCTTAATTCCAGCGACTCTAGACTGGTATTTTGAGATAATTGAGAGATATCAGTAAGATCACTATTACCAGTGCGGATCGATACATTTTTTAGGTTCGGTAGTGCCCCTAAGCTTGGTAATGTATCCAGAGTGCGCGCGTATAGATCTAATTCTTCTAACGCGACTACTTTTTCTATGGCTTCGATATTCTTAATTGTATTCGTTTCAACTGTTAGCTTTTTTAACAGAGCTGAGTTTTGCAAAATAGTTGCGTCTAAATGCATGCTGTAGTGTGTACTTGCACTTAGTGCTAGCTCTGATAGGTTTGGTAGCTGACTGATAACAGATAAGTTATTAATGCTGCCAATACGTTCAATATTCAAGTACTCTATTTTTGGGGTGAACTCTAACCAGTCAATGTCATTTAATTCTGAATTGTTGCGCACATCAAGTCTTAATAGCTCAGACATACTTTTTACAAAGCTGATTGAGTTTAGATCTGTATGGTTTAGTATCAGAGATGTCAGTTGGGTCAGGTTTGCCAACTTTTCTGGACTCACTAGTGTGTAGTTAGTAATTACCAACTCATTTAATTTAGTCAGGTTTGCAAGAAGCGCAATATCAAAATCAGGTCTGGAATATCGAGCGTTGAGCTCTAACTTTTCTAAGTCAGTCATTGCGCCAATAAAGGTTAAATCTGTGAAGTTGTGATTTACTAATGACAGAGATGTCAAGGTTGTTAAAAGAGAGAGTGCAGTCGAATCGGCAGCTGATATATTTTTAAATGAAAGCTCTTTCATTGCTGGCATTACAGTAAGAAATGACAGTGATTCGAGGTTATTAATATTATGCAGTGCTAAGCTTTCTAGGTTGATAAGGGGCTTTATATGGGTTTCATTCATATATACAGAGTCTAACTTTAAATGGGTTAGATTAGTGAGTGTACTTAAATGCGCTTCATCAAAGTCACGACCGTCCACATAGTTCAGGTGTGTCAGAGTATTTGGCAGTGTATTGAACTCGATATGCAATGTATTATAGGAACTATGCTGTTCTGCATTAAATGTCAGTTGGGTTAAATTACTAAACTTATCTAGGCTGATAGTTTGGTTTTCAAAGCCGTAGGCGCCTTGAACAATTGATAATGTCGTTAACGACTTTAGTTGCTCAACAACCGTGATATCATTAATTGGGTTATTTATTAAGCTGAGATTTTGTAGTGAGCTTATATTGGCCAAAGGCGTAACGTCTGAAATGTGAGTACCTTCTAAATGTACTGATTTCAAGTTTGTAAACTTGCTCAAGTCATCCAATGTTGATACTGGGATGTTGATACATTTTAGGGAGTCAGAACCCATATCCATATTCGTACTGAGTGCGCAATTCAATAGTGCTTGATCGGTCACGTTTTCAGAAGTGATAGCGTCATATGCTTCAAGCGATACAGAGAAGTCTTTGCTGGTGGTAGCTGCTTTATCATCTGCCACAGTGAGACGTAAAACCACACTTTCTGATTCCGTCATATTCGGTGCTGTAAATTGAATGCTGGCCGTGTCTGTTCCTGAGAGTTCAAGAGCTGTACCTGAAATCTGCTCCCATGCATAACTTGCTATTGTACCGTCGGTATCTGTTGCTGTGGCTGTAACCGTCAGTTCTGCTCGTTCCATCACACTCAAATCAGTTAATTCTGCAATGCTAGGCGCTACATTTTCTGGTTCTGGTGGTGTGACCGGTGTCGTTGTTGTTGGTGTTTCAGTTGACGGGGTAGAACTACCGCCGCCACATGCTGTCAAAGCCAAAGTCAGTAGCGAGACCGCTATTCCCTTAGTGGTTTTTAATGTGTTCATAATTGCCTATATTTCAATTTATGGAGATTTTTTCGGAGCGTATTGTACATTTTATAGGTATTAATGCACTAAAATCACAAGGTTTTTAAGTGATTTCAGTAATTTGTTTCAGGTATTATTGTTTTCTATGAGATAAAAAAGTTATTTTTTTAAGTATTGCCCAGGTGTGCAATTAAAGGCTTTTTTGAATGCGGTATTAAACGCGGAGCTGGACTCAAAACCGAGTTGTTCGGCAATAAATTGCTGTGTTTGGCCGGCTTCGAGCATTTCGACAGCGCGTAATGCTCTGAGTTTTTGTTTCCATTGGCTAAAGTTCATGGAAAAGCTCTTATTGAATAAGCGATTTAGGGTGCGGCTAGATGCACCTACATGCTCACTCCATTGTTCAAGAGTACGTGGGTTGCCCGGGTTTGCATGAAGTTCACTAATGATAGGGATTAATCGTTTGTCTTGCGCGGTAGGAATAAAAAATGTACTGGTTTGTGCCATTTCCAGCCGATCTATAAATACTTGTATAAAGCGTAGGGTTTTGCCGTCTAAGCAGTAATCAGATCCCCAGCTACATATATCTAAAATCATGGCTTTTAATAATTCATCCACATGTAATAACTTGGCATGCAGGCCTAAAATATCGACATATTTCTTATCAATATAGACGCTACGAAAGTGCCCACCATAGCGACAAAAAATTTCATGAGGCAAGTTAGGAGGAAGCCAAAGAGCTTGGTTAGGTGGAATAACAAACCGGCCGACGGGGGTACCTACTGTCATCACGCCATTGCTAGTGTAGGCAAGCTGCCCCCAGCTGTGTTGGTGAGTATATACATGCTGCCACGGAGGCATCGTCATGGCACGTGGGAAAATAGGTTTGTTAAGTTGGTTTAATTTAAAGCCTGATTTTACGCTCTTCCACTTATGATGTGTCTGATCCGGTAAGCTATCTGTCATTTTTGGTAATTTCGGCCATTTTTTATGAGCATACAATAGCTAGGAGGTTTAAACAATTTAAAGAAACAGCTGCAATTAGAAGCGTGCTTAGGAACAAACATGATCAATAAGTTGGATTTAAAACAATTGCGTTCTCCATTTGGCTTTTTAGCTATTGCAACGTCGGTGATGGCCATTACCTTTGCTGGTTGGATGGCATTATTAAATAACTTTGCCATTGAAGCGGCACAATTCACTGGAGCTAACATGGGTATGCTGCAATCTTTACGTGAAATTCCCGGCTTTTTGGCATTCACTGCGGTGTTTGTATTGCTGGTGTTGAAAGAACAAACCTTTGCACTGGTCAGTTTATGCATACTCTCAATGGGTGTAGCGATAACTGGGTTTTTTCCGAGTATTTATGGTCTATATGCAACCACAGTTTTAATGTCGATTGGCTTTCACTATTTTGAGACTATTAACCAGTCGTTAAGCTTGCAGTGGTTCAATAAAGATGAAGCGCCAGAGCAGTTGGGGCGACTATTGTCTGTTAAGTCAATTGCTTCTTTAGTGACTTACGCGGGTATTTGGTTGTCAGTGACGTTTCTAGCGACGGGTTATCAAGTACTATATTTGGTGATTGGTGGGGCAGGGCTGTTGTTAACCGTGTATTTAGTCATCGCGTTTCCAGAATTTAAGATGTCTTCATCGCAGCATAAAAAAATAATTTTACGAAAAAAGTATAGTTTGTACTATATATTGCTCTTTTTTTCAGGGGCTCGCAGGCAAATATTTATGGTATTCGCTGGGTTCTTGATGGTTGAAAAGTTTGGTTTTGATGTTGCGCAAATTACCACCTTGTACATGATAAATCACATCATTAATATATTTGTTGCCCCCAAAGTAGGTCGTATGATCAGCAAAATAGGTGAACAGCGTACACTGACGCTTGAGTATTCTGGGTTGGTATTGGTGTTTATTGGGTATGCTCTGGTTGATTCACCGCTTTTTGCGGCGGCTTTATATATTATTGATCATGTATTTTTTGCGATGGCCATAGCTTTGAAGACATACTTTCAAAAAATCGCAGAACCAGAAGATATTGCGGCAACCGCGAGTGTGAGTTTTACAATTAACCATATAGCTGCGGTCATTATACCAGCAGCATTTGGTATGGTGTGGTTATATGATCAATCTTTGGTATTTTACTTTGGCGCGGTATTGGCGGGATGTTCGTTAATATTAAGTCAGTTTGTATCCCCTCATCTACGTAAAATCAGCACGGTAACGTCTTAGCAGCTATGTAGTGTACAGTAAGAATAGGGCCAATTTTTCAATTGGCCCTATGCGTAACTGTTATAAGCAGCGCTCTACGTTAGAGCAGCCTACATTGGGAGATGTTGGTCGCGTACACCAGTAAATTACTTGTGTATTTTGGCAAAAGAACGTTTCTTCAGGGCGTCCACCGGCTGCTTGTGGTGTCAATTTATGATCAATTTCTGTTGTTTTATCTAATAGGCGTTTAATTGTTTTTTTATTTAAAGATAATTTCATTATTATATTCCTTTTAAATGGCCATAATTGGCATGTTAAAAATTAGCACCTACCGAATATATGTAAATAAATTATTCAATTTAAAATGAAACAGAATGTGTTAGTTGTTGTTTTAAGTGATCGATAAATAAACGAGTATTGAGAGGAACAAATGTGCTCTTGGGGTAATAGGCCCACAATTGTTTGGTTGCAGAGCGTAGCTTTGGTAGCAATGGTACGAGTGTCCCTTCATGAAGTTGTTTTTGAATATAACTAGGGGAAATAAAAATAAGCCCCATCCCCTGAATCGCAGCTTCTAAAATAGAATCTAGATTATCTGATACAAAGTTGTAATTATTAAATAAAAATCGTGACCCACAACTTAGCTCTATATGGCCTTTTTTTTGATAATAGTTACTTAGTAGCATTTTGTGATGGGCCAAATCATCAATAGATTGAACATCTGCATGGTGTTCAATATAGTCAGGTGACGCAAATAAGTGCATTTGATAATCGAGTAACCGCGTGCCTTTATGTGCTGCAGAGTCAAACTGTTCAAATTGACGAGTGATCACCAAATCATTTCTTAAGTCGGGTAATGCACCTGGGTTAAGTACATTAAGTTGGATAGTAACTTGTGAGTATTTTGCCAAAAAAGTTTGAATATGTGGCAGTAAAATATGACTGCCGACAGCGAGTGTTGCTGCTATTTTTAGCGTGCCAGATGGTACTTTAGTCGCTTCGTCACTGTGATTTATCATGGCGTCAAATTGTATGAGTACTGCGTTGGCTTTAGGTAAGAAGCTATGACCTGCTGTAGTGAGTTTGACTAACCGAGTCGTACGTGTGAACAAGCTTATTCCTAGTTGTTTTTCTATCCAGTCAATTCGTTTACTCATGGCTGAGGCGGAGACACCTTCGTGTTCGGCCGCCAGTGTAAAGCTCTCGTGCTCGGCGAGTGCGATAAAGCTGCGAGTAGCAGTGAGCCAATCCATATTAATTCCTATTAAGAAATAATGTTTTGCCAATTACAGTGTTTTTCGTCATCAAAGTAAAGCCTATAGTGGACTTAGCATAAAAGAAAGGGGGGATGTATGCTTGTATTGGCGATTTTATTACTATCGTGTTCGCAGTTGGCAAGCCAAATATTCTTGCCTGCTTTACCACAAATAGCGCACAGCTTATCGTTAAGTCAAAGCCAAAGCCAAGCGATGATCACTGGCTATTTTATTTGTTTGGGCATCGCACAATTAGTCGTAGGCCCTTTACGAGACCGGTTTGGTGACCGACCCGTTTTTTTAATTGGGCAAGGTGTTTTTGTTATAGGCACAGTCAGTTGTGCATTAGCAACTACAGCGGAAATATTCTCGCTCGGCAGGGTTTTACAAGGTATAGGCGCAGCTGCCCCATTATTGATAAGCCGGACGTTGCTCGCTGCAACATTAAGTGGTGCACATTTAAAAAGTGCAATGGCGACTTTAGCGCTGGCCGCCAGCGGTGTTTCTGTATTAGCACCTTGGCTTGGGGGGACGCTCAGTACTTTAATCAGCTGGCAGAGTCTTGCTTGGATCCTAGCATCGTATTTTTTTATGGTAGCAACTCTGGGCTGGTGGATTTTACCTGCAAATAAGCAAAGGGTCACCGATCGTTCAGTACACCCATATAAAATGGTGAGAACTTACTGGCAGCTATTAAATGATGCTCAATTTATCGCTATAGCAGCATTTAAGTGGCTACCCACGTTTATATATTTGACCACGCAATTGTATTTTCCATTTTTATTACAGCAACATTTTGCATTAACAGAGCAGCAGTTTGGCACAATGATGATGTTGCCAATGAGTGGTTTGTTAATCGGTGCGTTTATTAGTAAGTGCTTACACCAATATTTAAATGAAGTCGTTTTATTTGCACTATTTTGGCCATTACTTTTGCTAAGCGCATTGTGTTATTTGCTCTTACCTTTTGGCTTGCTCAGCACGTTATTGGGATATGGTTTTGCGATGGTGGTGTTTGGTGGCTATTTTGCGGCCTATATGCAACTGATTGGGCTTCACTATTTGGCGCAGGCTGGGAGTGTCAATGCACTGGTTGGGGCTTGTGAGTTATTGGTATTTACACTGCTTGCTGTGGGCTGTAATGCTTATATTATTCGCTCTATACATGACCTAGCGTGGATCACGTTAACGGTGGCGAGTTTATTAGTGCTAGCTTGGGTGAAATTGTTACCAAGAGAGCTTGTTTTATACCGCAGATTAAAAGACATTTCAGGTAGAATATTACGGAGTACAGTATGAAGTTCGAAACCTCAAGGTTATTGATGAGACCCATGATTTTAGAAGACTTAAAGGCGAGTTATGCACATCGAAGTTGTCCTGAAACGTCTCGTTACATTGGTGAGCCTTTAACACTAGCACAAGCACAAGCGCGTTTACGTGAAAACTGTGAGCCTTGGTTGGGTGAAGAAAATCAACGTTTAGCATTGGCAATTACCAAAAAAGATACGCAGCAGCTTATTGGTGAGTTGATGTTCAAGTATGTTAACAAACCGAGCTTAGTTGGGGAAATTGGGTATCGACTCAATAAAGACTTTATCGGCTTTGGTTATGCATTTGAGGCCGTAAGTATGCTTATCGAATCATTATTTTCAGAGTTAAAAGTAATGAAGATCGTGGCGGTTTGTGCGGTTGATAACACCGCATCTTGGCGGTTAATGGAAAAATTGGGTATGCAAAGAGAAGGTCTATTGCGATCTCACTTTTTGATTGGCAGTGAACGCTTGGATGCATATTCATATGGTATATGCAAAACATAAGTAATTTAATTGATGTGTCCCGTACACTGAATCAACAGGACACACCTGACGAGGTTTTAATGGGATTTACGGTTATTTCTTTCGTCGTGAAATAGGTCTTTTAAACCATTGGCAAATTGCGTGACTTGTTGTTTTATCGATTGTTTGATTCGGATGTCGATACTGCCTAAGATCACTTTACCTTGGATATGAAGTCGAGGTCGTTGCGTGGTTAAATTCGTAGCGGCAAGGTTAGGCTTATTATTACTCACTGAGCCCATTATATTAGTTGTACATGTGGTGACATCAATATTTTCGGATACGATAAACTCATCACTACCCATAACACTGTTCACGTTAATAATGACATCAGGGTGCGTGAATATAGCATTTCTAAAATCCAGCTCTGTACTGCCGAAGTAATTGTTAATGGTAATTTCTTTGGGGACAATCCATTCACCAGAACGTTGATCTGAACTTAAAATAGATCTAATGGTTAACGGTGCATCATTGTTACTTGAAGCAGTAAACTTAGGTTGCATACGTGATGCTTTTTCTGTGTGATATCTCGGATCTGTTTGTAGTGGGAGATCTGCCACCAATGCCATCAGTGCGACTTGGTCGTTACAGGCATAGGCTTGATCTAGGCGGCGCTCGAATGCATCAGCTGAGATTTCACCATGGCTATAGTTTAAAATTAATTGGTCAATGACTTCTTCTTTTACTTTCTCTAATGGTCGATCACTTGCTGACACTGGCATGACTTGCTCCCTGATGCGCTGTAATTACACTGATATTCCTATGTACAGCAATATTAATACCAGTTATTTAATTAAATAAAAATCAATACCTTGCTGTTTATTCTCTCTTATTGATTGAATCAAATTAGCTAACTATTAGTCAATATTACTAACTGTTCGCACATCATGCTTGGCATGACATTGGCAGACGCTATTAATTGCAATGTATAGCGTCGGCGTCAGATCTATTTATTTAGTGAGTTTGTTCAGCTGTTTTTTTATACGTTTATTTTCAGCTTTATTAATATGCTTAGTGATCCATTGTGCAATTTGTGCCATTAAAACAGGCGGAAAGTCATGGCCTAACCCAGTTACGATTTTTAATTTTGATTTTTGGATCAATTGCGCTGTCTGTAGCGCCGCTTTGATGGGAAATATTGGGTCTTCACTGCCATGAATCACAAGTGTTGGTGCCTTTATTTTTTTCAATAGCTGAGACCTATTGCCGGTTGCGGCAATAGCGAGTAATTGACGCTTTATTCCGTTGGGGTTGTATGCGCGGTTTACTTGTGTTGTTGCATTGTGACGCAACGTAACATTATCAGGTAAAAAACGTTGGCTGCCAATAGTTTGGTTTAATTTAACATTGTATTCAATGGCTTTGTCGTGTGTTGATGTAGTTTGATGCTGGGGGAGTAACTTGAGTAAAGCTACGATGCTTTTTGTCGTCAAATGGAAGGTACCGGGTGTTGACATAATAGAAGTAAGACTGATGACTTTTTGTTTATGCTTGGCCGCGATAATTTGCGCTATCATGCCACCCATAGACGCCCCAACCAGGTGGGCGCGTGAGATGGTTAATTCATTCATAAGATTTAATACATCATCAGCCATGCACTCTAATGTATATGGCGCAGGCTTGCCGAGAGAAAAATATTTATTGATCCATGTATCAAAGAGGCTCGGGCATCCATATTCATCAAATTGACTAGATAAACCGACATCTCGATTATCAAATAAAATAACCCGAAAATGGTTATCAACTAACCCGAGATAAAACTCTTTAGGCCAAACGGTCATTTGTGCGCCTAGCCCCATAATCAAAATAACAGCGGGAGCTTTTTTATGTCCGAAATCTTGATAGCTAATCACGATGCCATTTTTCGTTTGGATTTGGTGCATTACAACACTCTATAGGTGCGTCAATAAGGTGATAAAGCATAAATCTGAAGTATAGCGGATTTGATTAAATACTCATCAACTTTACTTGCTGAGATTCGCTGGACTTCTTGAACTAATGATGAGAAGAACAAGATCAAAGATCCTTTTACTCCGTAGATAACTTTATATGTTGTTGTGATACCTATTGGTTTTTATTGGTTTTTATTGGTTTGCAACATTCGAATGAATTTACCGCGACTTTGTTAAGTTGCTTAAAATACGATCTTTATTTGTTTGGTTTTGGTTAATGAAGTGGTTTGCTCTTTTATATGGTGTGTGTTTTGTTGTTGTTTATTGCTGTTGTGGGTTGTATGTTGTCGAGTTTTAACATTTCATATTTTATGTATCTAGTTTTGAAATTAGTCGTGAAGCGAAAATTTAGTAAGAATTTTTTGCCGTTTCTCATCGGCTAAATTGATCAGATCATATTTTATTGAGATAAGATCAGTCATGGTGGCGATTAGTTTTCTATGCACTTAGTATACTACTTGACCAGTGTAAACATATTATAGAGCGTTATTGAACAGTGATTCTCCGTTATACGACCGTGTTAATCTATTTTATTATCCATATATGGTAGATGGTATTTAAAGCGAGATTGAGATGGATAATACAAGGAAAGTATAGATGAAATTAAACAGGGTGCATGCTGCTATTTGGGGAGGGGTGACTTGCTTATTGGTTGGTTGTCAAAATACGACGGGTACTAGTAACGACAGACTTGAGCGCGTAAACAATGAGACTGACTTAGGATCTGATACCTTACCTTGTTGGTTACAGACACCTGTGTCGGACAATGTGCGGGGGTTTATTGGAACAAGTGCAGTATTGAATGCATATGGTCAACTTGCAATCAGAGCAAGCAGAAAAACAGCGTTGCGTAAGCTTGCACATTTCCACAAAATTAACCTAACGGATCAAGATTTTTCGGATGTAACGGCGCAAGACCATATGGTAATTTCGCTTAGTAGTGGACACGCTGTGACGTTTGTTCCTGTTCATATAACTAAAGCTGTAATATACAGTTATGCGTTTATAGGCTCGGCGGTCGCATTACCATTATCTTGTTCTGAAAAGCATTGCAATTTTGACACTTGTTCACCTCAGTGGTTGTGTAGTACAGACCAAAATACGATTACTTCAGTCAGTTACTTTACTGCCATACCGCATGAACAACTAGCTGAAAGTGAAAGAAATGCGGGTGTTATTGCCAGTTTACTCGATACAGCTAATGTCCAAGTGATTGATACTCAAACCGAGTTGTATCAAGATTTGTCTGGGGAGATTGTGCATAGCATTAAGCGCTCTCGCTCTGGAGAGGTAACAGCTGAGCGTCTGTCTGCTCCACTTCTACACACGCGATCATGTACGTACGGTAACACCTTCGTTGCACAATATGAGGTACAACGACTTATACCTCATCGTTTTAAGTTAGCTGCTGATTGGAAATCGAAACCTTACTATCAAGGCCGTGTCATCGCTTTGGGGAGCTTTGGTGAAATGGGAGCGATGACGGCAGATACATTACTCAGTACGGCCATTGATTATGCTATTAAAGATGCCTTAATCGAACTGGCTAAAGTTAAAGGAGTTACAGTGACTTCTGAGGTAAATATTCGTTTTGAGAATGGTCACTATTTATTATCTGAAGCGCAATTTTCAGTGAATCAAGTTGTCAGTGGGGATTTGATTGACATTAAAGTGAGCTATAAAAATGGTAAGCCGATTGTTTATGTGTGGGTACTTGAGGTCGTGTAACGCACGAAGGGTATTCCACACCATGTGTACAGCTTAAAAAGTTAATGAAATATAATATTTTACTAGGATTAAATAGTTAGGCATCATAATTATATCAAGATACACTGTTGCATTTATGATTGGGTAAGATTTGTAGTGAAGAATTTTAATGAATACTATACTGATATTGTTCCTATTGGTGAAGGGGGCATGAGTCATGTATTTTTAGCTACAGATAAAAATTTGGGAAGACGTGTTGCACTTAAGGTAATTAAGCAGGTTGAGCACAATTATGAAGATATAGTGGCAGAAGCACGCTTACTCGCTAAGCTGAATCATAGTAATATTGTACAGGTTTATAATGTCAGGAAACTTTCAAATGAATTTGCAATTGAAATGGAGTACGTACAAGGTGCGACATTAAATAATTATGTTCAGGAAAATAATGTTTTACTCGAAGAGAAACTCTCGCTGCTCATTGATATTGCAGAAGGTCTTCACAGTGCTCACCAACAAAATATTTTACACTTAGATCTTAAATCTTCCAATATTCTGATTAATGAATCGAAAACGGCCAAAATAGTTGATTTTGGTATCTCTCAGTTAGTGGGTACAGAGTCAAGCTCAAGTCCAAGTAGCTTCGGTAGTTTAACTGCCATGTCTCCAGAACAGTTGAGGCAAGAGCCTTTGGATATGCGCAGTGATTTATTTTCTTTTGGATTACTGGCTTATCAACTACTGACAGGAAGCCACCCTTACACCACACAAGCTAAAACCTGTGACGATAAAGGCATTGCAGAAGAGGTTAAAACGCGGGCATTAAATTTTAATGCCCGTAATATGCTGGGTATTCCTATTGAATTAGCTGAGCTGATAGATCATTTATTGCAATTTAAAAAAACAGAACGACCCAACGGCTGTATTGAAATTATTCAACAGCTTAAACAGATTATGAGTACGGTAAGTTATGAGCAAAGTGGTGTTACTCAACCGATACCTGATTTGTCTGGGAGAAAACAACCTATCAACAGACGGTGGAAGACAGCTTCGTTGGTATGTTGTCTCTGCGGTATATTGGGGTTAGGGACTTGGTTATGGTATACCCATTTACCTAAAGTGTATGTTGCCGCATTACCTGTAGAGTTTAGTGATAATACCGGCGAATTACGCGCGCAAAAACAAGTTGTTGAATCAACTTTAAAAAACGCTATTGAACAGACTTTTATTACGGATGAACGATATTCCGTCATTCCTGCTCGCGAAATTCGTCATGTTATGCAACTTTATCGACAAGATCCAAAAAATAATGATTTACGAGCAATAGCCAAAGCACTGCAGGCTGAAATATTACTGTTGCCCAATGCACGCTGTACTGTGTATGCATGTGAAGTAGAGTTTGATGTGATTGATGTTGAATCATTTAACACGGTTGCGAGTGATCATTTCTCTGTGGCTGTTGATAGCCCTTCTAAATTCCTAACGGCTATGATGCAAAGTTTGCAACAGGTTATTACAAGTCAGAACAAGAGTGTAAGTAATACGATTGCGGCTGAGGATTACAATGCGTACTTTTCTTTGATGACGATGGTTACTCAGCAAGGTAAAAGCAATGAAGACATTTTAGCTGCATTACGCAAGATCATCTTACGTTCACCAGATTTTTATCCCGCTTATAACTTACTTAAGTCTGCGACTATTAAATATTTTAGAAAGACAGATGACCAGGCTGTGTTAAAGCAATCTATAAACATTTTAGACTCAGCACCTGCACAATACAGACAGAGCTTGAATTATCTTTCAGGTTCTTTAGAGCTGCTACAAGCCTCGGGTAAGGTAAAAGAAGCCGAAGCATTACTGACAAAACTCGATAATTATGATTTCGATAACTATGAAAAGCTGACATTGAAAGGTGTTTATTATAAGCGAAGCCAAGCGTTTGAAAAATCTATCGATTACTTTTTACAGGCTAATAAACTGCGACCAACATTAACTCTGTTGCGCAATATTTCTATTTTATACACGTATTTAGGCGACTATGAGAATGCGCTAGTGCATTTGGATAAAGTGGCTGAGTTGGCTCCTGAAGATAGCCGAGCCATACGCTTAAGAGCTGATTTATCATTGCTCACAGGTCAATTAAGTAGAGCATTGCTTTTGTACCAGCAAGTGATTGAAGCTGTTCCTAATGACTTAGAAAGTTACTCTAACTTGGCAACCATTGCCACACTGCAACAGCAATATCAGCAGTCAGAAACTTATGCTCGACATGCGGTTAAGCATGCACCGGAACATACTTTATACCTTTTAGGGCTTGCTGATACATTACTATTACAGGGAAAAAAAGAAGCCGCGCATAGTTACTATAGAGAGATATTGGTAATTACTGCGTCAACTCAAGAGTACACCAAGTTACTTGATCGCGCACAAGCATTGGCACATTTGGGGAAACATATAGACGCATTAAAGGTATTGCAGTCTCTGTATGAAGGGCATAAAAACAAGGCTGACTATTTATTCTCGTCAGCACTTGTGTCTGTTTTGGCTAATGAGCCTAAATCAGCAGTTATTGCCATTGAACAAAGTATTAATGCTGGATTAGCCCCTATTTTTTATCAACTTAGCTGGTTTGACCGACTATGCGATGAAGCTGCATTTATTACATTGCTCAATAGAGAGCAGCAACTTGCTCAAAGGTGTCACTTGCTGTAATTGTAAGTTAAGGGACTTCGACATCAATGATCACGACTCTAGGGTCTTGTGAAAAGTGTCGAACCTCCGCTGCATCTCCGGCTTTTTTGGCGACAATCCTGAAATCTACGGCATATTCTGTTTTATCAGACAGATCAACTGTTAACGCCGTATTCGGATTTTCTAACATGAGGTGCAGGACTTCTTCAGGAATCGTTGCACCGGTTTGAATTGCAGTAATGTTAACTGTTAGTTCATGTCCGTTGGAATGTGTTTCGCTATCTAATTGATAATTGAAATTATCTTGGGCATGAACAAACAAAGTTCCGTTTTCTGCGAATTTCCAGTCAGCTGTACTTGCTTGAGTCAGTGTGTATTTAAGTACGATTGTCTGAATGTTGTTTTGTACGTTTATGCGTGTTTCTTCAGCTGGTTTTTCGTTAGCGTCACTAATCGTCCAGTTTTTGCCATTATCTTTCGGTTCTACGGTGAAATTTAAGGTCTTCTTTGCCATTATCAGCGTCCTTTGTTAGTTTTAATATGTCATCGTACAATGATGAGAGCTTACATTGTAACTATAGCAATACTACCACTTCTATGAGACTTATTATTGTTTGATAGTGAAGGGATAAAATTTAAAAGAAGCGCCGATAATAGAAGAGTGAGTTCAGCGAAGGCTATTGGAGCGTATTTCTTCAATGTAGCGTGTGGAGCAAGCAAAATGCATGAGGTGTTACCTCATGCATAACAACGTGATTATAATGCTTTAAAACGGATAGCGGTACCGCCACTGGGGGCGAGCGTTAAGGTCAGCGTGTCTTTTGCGGTAACGATTTGCTTATTGATTTGTATATCATATGGATTATTTTTCCACTCGGCCTGTTTTCCATCTTGATAAATATGAGCTTCATATTGGGTGTTTTCACTTAGAAAGTTCAATTTAACCGTGTGTGTTCTGGCCTGCTCATCAGTAATTGCACCAAGGTACCAGTCGTTGCCACTATAATTACCTCGTTTCCTTTCTTGCCTTGCAAAAACAACGTAATCACCCACTTCACCCGCTAAGGCAATACTTTGCTCCCAATCGGTTGGGACATCTTTAATAAACTGAAAAGCATCGGGCTTAGCGAGATAGTTAACAGGTAAATCTGCCGCCATTTGAATGGGGCTATATAAAACTACGTACAGAGCGAGTTGCTTAGCGAGTGTGGTTTGAGGTCGGTTAGTGTTCTCACCCAGACCATTAAAACTCATGTCAAAAATGCCAGGCGTAAAGTCCATAGGCCCTGCGAGCATACGGGTATAAGCAAGCAAAGTCGTATGTTCAGGCGGGTTTGGAGGTGTTCCCCAAGCGTTAAACTCTTGCCCTCTGGCTCCTTCGCGCGCTAACCAGTTGGGGTAGGTACGACGTAACCCCGTATCTTTTATCGGTTCATGTGTGTTTATGCTGATTTTATACTTGGCTGCGAGTGTCACATTAGCTAAATACTCATTCACCATGAATTGACCGTCATGCCATTCAAAACGCGCATTGCCTCGTTCGTCTATACGCTTGATGTTGCCTCCATCCGCAACGTAACCGGTCTTTACTTGATGAACACCTGTTTGTTGATAGAGTTTGAAGGCCGCTTCCATTTGTGTTCGATAATTACTGACGCTCCCTGAGGTCTCATGATGGCCAATAAGCCGAGCCCCCACTTTTTGACCATGCTCAGCTATGGCATTAATGTCAAAGTCATCATAAGCTTTGGTAAAGCTGAATACATCGCCATTAGAAAACCAATCACCATCCCAACCTAGGTTCCACCCTTCGACTAACACACCATCAAAGCCATGCTCAGCTGCAAAGGTGAGATACGCTTTTGTGTTTTGAGTTGTCGCGCCATGCTTAGCGCCACTGCCCCAGGTGTTTTTACCAATATGCATGCCCCACCAGATACCAAGGTATTTTCCTGGTTTGACCCATGAAACGTCTCCCAGTTTGTTTGGCTCATTTAGATTTAGAATTAAATGTGAATTTAAGAGGCCAGTCGCTGAATTACTAATTTGAATGGTACGCCATGGTGTTTTAAATTGACCATTGGTTTTGACTGCAACACCATCAGACCAAGGAGTTAAGTCAGCAACGAATGTCCCTGGACGACGTTGATTCAGTGTCATGGCTGCATAGTCAATAAGGGCTGCTTCATGAACACTGACGTGAACGCCATCGGCATTTCTAAGGGTAAATGGTGTGTGTACATGGCTTGCTTTAGGTAACGTGGTGGTGTTATAGGTATACTCATAGCGATTCCACCCGCGTGCAGGTATCCACCAAGCCGTGCTATTGTGCGCATCTGTGAAATTAAACTCTGTTAATTCACGAGTAATATAGCGAGCATTGGGTTTATTGACTTCATATCGAAAGCCGATACCATCATCGAATGCGCGCACGCGCAGTATGTATGCAATATCTTGCGTCGTTTTATCCTTCAGCACTACGCTTAATTCGTTATGATGGTCAGTGATTGTACGTGCCTCTCCCCACGGCTGCTGCCATTGATGGTGTGCACGGTTCTTGTTATGTTTAGCTATCGCTAGGTTGCTGCGCATCGCTGGGTGATGCTGAAAATCAAAACCAAGTTTGGAGTCGTTAATGATTTTTTTATTGTTGAAGGAGACGCTATAAGTGGGTGGCCCCTGCTCATCAGAGATAGAAAAAACAATATTATTATTTGGTGAACTTACAGAGTGTACGGTAGCAAAAGCAGTACACGATAATAAGCTAACAGTTAATGATAACGACGTGAGTAAACGCATAACAGGTTCCTAGTTAAGCATGTTAGTGGTGAGGTAGGGTTAGCATACTGCGCTGCAATTTCAGGATGAATAGCTTGCATACGTATTCATAATGAATGATAAGTTTGGTTGTACCGGTCTGTTTATATTCGGGTGTAAAAATACGAATTTGTGTATAGATAACCTATACTAAAATATCAGCGATTTCACACATAAAAATTGGTAAAAGATGAAAAAATTTATAGGGTTATTGTGTTGGCTAGGATTTTCTTGCCAAGCATTAGAGCTGACAGTGAAGGATACACAAGGTCAACCTTTAGTCGGTGCGGCAGTGTGGCTTGAGGGGAAGCAATGGTCAGTAAATGATATCTCACTTTCACAGCAATATAATATGGGACAAAAAGATCGAAACTTCACGCCGCACGCTTTAATTGTGCCGCAAGGGGCCAAGGTTGATTTTCCTAATTTTGATTCAATTTTACATCATGTATATTCTTTCTCAGAACCCAAAGCATTTGAATTAAAGCTATATCGCGATAAGCCCCAAGCCCCGATCACCTTTTCTCAGACTGGTGTTGTGGAGCTTGGCTGTAATATTCATGACTGGATGCTAGGTTACATTTTGGTGGTGAACTCAGGGGTATTTGGTTTAACTGACATCAATGGCAAGGTTAACTTACCAGTGATGGAAAATCAGTTAGGCACAACGACGCTGCAAGTTTGGCATGAACGCTATGAGAATTTAGATAAACCAGAGTCAAAACAGCTGAACATTGTGCAAACTAATCAGAAAATACAGTACCAATTACAACAACCATTGCTTGATAAGTTGGACTTTTTAACGGATGAAACGGATGGCTATGAATAAAAGGGTCAAAGTGATTGGCAGCTTGTTTTTTCTGTTTGCCAATCAATCTTATGCAGTTGAGGGGCAGCTACACGGCTTGGTTGAAATAAGTGCACATGATCGCAGTGAACAAAAATCGTGGACCGCGGGTGGTTGGGGGATGAGTCGTTTTGGTACGCAAAGCAATGTACTTAACATTTCCAGAGGTGTACTCGAAGGTCGCGTTGATTTGAGTTCTGCATGGTCTGGTCATGCTGTTGCACAATATGTCCCAGACCAAAATGATAAGCTTGGTTTTACTGAGGCTTATGTCAATTACCAACCTCTTTCAAAACGATATCAGTTTAGGTCTCGTATCGGTGCCTTTTATCCTCGTATGTCGCTTGAAAACCCCAGTTTAGGTTGGTCTTCTCCTTATACTTATCAGTATTCCGCCATTAATGCTTGGATAGGGGAAGAAGTACGCACGTTTGGTGCCGAATTTGAAATTAAGCGTCCAGCTAGGCGGTTTCGCAGCAAATATGATATCAGTTTTTTAGGTGCGCTTTATAAAGGTAATGATCCTGCGGGTACGCTAGTAGCTTGGCGTGGTTTTACGCCTCATGATAGGCAGTCAGTGATTAATGAGCGGGTCCAATTCGCTCCTTTGTATGCACTTATGGCACCGCAATTGGCGCACCAAGGTCAGTATGTAGAGCCATTCAGCGAAGTGGATGGACGTTTTGGTTATTACTTGGGTACGCATATTGGGTATTTGAAAAAACACACATTGCGGTTGTATTGGTATGATAACAATGGTGACCCATCTGTGCTCAATCGCAACACACAGCAATATGCGTGGGACACTAAATTTTGGAGTTTAGCGTGGCGTAGTAAGCTATCAAAACAGACTCAAGTCATTATGCAAGCTATGGTTGGTAACACGGCTATGGGCGCGCGCAGAGGCGTAGATAATGATTTTAATAGCTGGTTTGTGATGCTCAGCCATACATGGCAGAATTATAGAGTGAGTGGCAGGCTGGAACAATCTAAAGTAATCGATAAAGATTTCTGGGAATTTGACCCCAATAATAGTGACACACAGGCTGTTACTTTCAATATTCGCAAACAGCTGAGTAAACAATGGCAGTTAGGAGTTGAGTGGCAATATTTAGATACTCGCGCTGAATTCCGGCCGCCTGTAGGTCGTGATGCACAACAGCAAGAAACCCTTTATAGAGCGACTGCAAAGTACCAGTTTTAGCGTGTGTATTAAAATGCGCGCCAGGTATACCCTGGCGCTGGTGGGCTAATCACATAACCGATTTAATCCATTTAGGGCTGCCACCCGATAGGCTTCTGCCATTGTGGGGTAGTTAAAAGTGGTATTAACAAAGTATTCGACATTATTACCCGTGCCTTTTTGTTCCATAATTGCCTGTCCAATATGGACAATTTCGGACGCTCGTTCACCAAAGCAGTGTACACCTAATAACTCTTTGGTTTCCGCATGGAATAGCAATTTTAAACTGCCGACTTCGGTGCCCGTGATCTGCGCACGCGCTAAGTGTTTAAATTGCGCTCTACCTACTTCATAGGGTATTTTTGCCGCGGTGAGCTCTTGTTCAGTTTTACCGACAGAGCTCATTTCAGGGATTGTATAAATTCCAGCAGGGATATCAATAATCAACTTGTCGGCACTATCGCCTTGCACGATTGCATGGGCTGCAATTCGGCCTTGATCAAAAGCAGCGCTAGCTAGACTTGGATAACCGATTACATCGCCAACGGCATAAATATTATCAATGTCAGTTTGATAGTTCCCATTTACCTTGAGCTGGCCTCTTCCATCAGCTTTTAATCCTACTGCAGCCAGATTTAAATCGTTGGTATTACCCGTACGACCATTGGCAAATAAAATACAGTCTGCTTTAACACGCTTTCCTGATTTCAAATGCAATATTACACCGTCATCTCTTCCCTCTACGGTAGCAAATTCTTCGTTGTGACGAATAACGATACCACTATTCCAAAAGTGGTAACTGAGTGCATCAGATATCTCGGCATCCATAAAGGCAAGCAGTCGATCTCGGGTATTAATTAAGTCTACTTTTGCACCGAGCCCTTTGAAAATAGAAGCATACTCACAGCCAATGACACCTGCTCCATAGATAATGACACGTTGCGGATTGTGCTTTAAGCTTAATATAGTATCACTGTCATAAACACGAGAATGTGTAAAATCCACTTCGGGAGGGCGATAGGGGCGAGAGCCCGTAGCTATCACAATTGTTTGCGCTGTTAATACTTCTTGAGAGCCATCATCATGTTGTACTTTTATCGTGTGTGCATCGATAAAACTGGCATCGCCTTGATATAAATGAATTCGATTTCTATCGTAGAAGCTACTGCGCAGGTTAGATTGCTTTGAAATAACGGTACTGGCATGATTCAAAATATCTTGAAATGTATGGCGTTGTGGCTTCTCTGTGAAACGATATAGAGGATTGGCTTTATATTCTATTAAGCGACTTACTGAATGACGTAGTGCTTTGGAAGGAATTGTTCCCCAGTGCACGCAGCCTCCACCAACAGCCTGCTGGCGCTCTATAACGGCGACGCGCTGTTGGCTTTTAGATAGATTCATTGCTGCACCTTCACCACCGGGCCCCGTGCCAATGATGATTGCGTCATACTGGTAGTTTTTTACTTCTTTTTCTTCAGGGGAACTTTGTTGTTTAGTCACAGCCTCTCCTCAACGTTAGACTAAAGAGGCTGTGAAACTCCGCTAAACGTTGAATGACGGTTTTAGCAGCCTCGCATTTAATGCTAGCCATGCTTGTTTTTGCTCGTGCCAAGCAGCTTCGAGCTCTTGGTACTGCGTTGCGAGCAGTGATTTATCACATTGCACGCGCATGGAATCTTTTTTGGCTTCTAATAGTGCTTTTTGCGCGACACAAAATGTCTGCAGTTTTTTTAGAAGCAAGTCATACTCTTGTTGTAACAATGTAAGCTTATCTTGCGCCAAAGGCAATTTTGCTAAGCGTACTTTTGTTTTAAGTAGTAACGTTTCCGCTTTGGCTTTTTCAATTCGCTCTACAGGGGTCCGTTTAAGTTTATAGGCTAGCCCCAAAGCAGCCATTGTCCGGATCATCCATTTCGTTGGATCGTAATGATACCAGCGAATGCCATTGCGATAATCACTTGCAAAAATATGATGAAAGTTATGATAACCCTCTCCATAGGTGAATAACGCTAAAAACCCATTATCACGCGCGGTATTTTTCTCAGTATAGGGTCGAGAGCCCCAGATATGCGCCAGTGAATTGATGAAGAAGGTAAAGTGTTGACTCAGCACCAACCTTAATACTCCCGCCAATAGTAGCATTGCAATAATATCACCCACAAGCACACCCAGTAACAATGGAATACCTAGGTTAGTTGCGAGTACGAGCTTTAAATAATGGCGATGCTGGAACATCACGATTTTGTTACGTTGTAAATCACGGGCATTACTGTAATTTCCATAACTCTCACCTTGATGATCACGAAGCATCCACCCTATATGGCTATACCAAAACCCATTGGTTGCTGCATAGGGATCTTTGATTGGGTCATCGACTTGACCATGGTGGACTCGATGATCACTACTCCAATGCAAGGCACTGTTTTGCAATGCAAAAGCTCCGCCTATTGCGAATATCCATTGTATCACGGGGTGTGCATCATAAGCCTTATGAGCCCATAAGCGATGGTACCCAGCAGTAATAGATAGTCCAGCATAGAACATACAAGCTGTGAATACAGCCCAATGTGTTGCGGTATAGCCATATTCATAGCCATACCAGGGTACCAATGTGATGGCAGCCAAAAAGGTGATGCTAAAGAACAGCACATTTGTCCAAATAATCGGCGGTTTTTTCATTATTTAAATCTCAGCGTACACTTGTACGCTAAAATAGTATTTCATTCTGCTGCCGTCAAGTATTAGACTCTACAATGTTTGAACTAATTATATATGGAATGAAAAATGTCAGGTGTACGTGCGCAGCAAAAACAAAAAACTCGACAAGCGCTGATAGAAGCCGCTTTTAACCAGTTAAGTGCGGAACACAGTTTTTCAAATATTAGTTTACGTGAAGTCGCACGTGAAGCAGGTATTGCCCCCACTTCTTTTTATCGCCATTTTAAGGATATGAATGAACTAGGGTTAACCATGGTGGATGAAGCTGGTCTTACATTGCGCCAGCTGATGCGTCAAGCTAGGCGACGAATAGCAAACGGTGGCAGTGTCATAAATACCTCAGTGCAAACCTTTATGGAATTTATTGATACATCAAGTAACCAGTTTAGATTATTGCTCAGAGAACGCTCAGGCACGTCTAAGGCGTTTCGAGCTGCAGTTGCGAGAGAAATTAAGCATTTTACGTTAGAGCTTGCACACTATCTAGAATCTGAAACGCCATGCAATAAAAACCATGCGTACATGCAAGCAGAAGCAATGGTTATTTTAGTTTTTAATGCGGGAGCTGATGCACTAGATCAAGATAGTCAACAACTTAGTGAATTAACAGAACGTTTGATTTGGCAGCTCCGCTACATTGCTCGAGGCGCTGCACATTATGGTGGCCACTAGTCACTCTTCAGGAAAATAGTTGAAGTAAAAACTCTTTTAATACTTTTTTGGTATTTATATTCTAATCGTCAAAATTCTCGTTCATAAACTCGAAAATGTTAATTTTTTGTTTTTTAAATAACCAGTTAGATCAAGTTCTTGCTGGTTATTTGTGCTATTTCCATACTTTATTGTTATTTTAATGTTAAATTCGATCCATTACTCTAAATAAAATATTCACAATTGTTTGCTGTGTATATTTCTTTATTTATCACATCTGTGTAAAGGAGTTAGGATGAATACGCTTTCGATATCCGCTATTAGTGGCTTGATGAGTATTGCATTTGGTAGTCATGCAATAGAGCAGCAGAATTTAATGAACCAAAGTCATATTTGGGCACAAGTACAGAAAAAAATTGTTCAGTCCAATATGGCTTTAAAAGCAGAGAAAAGTCTGTCAGAGCTCACTATTAATTATCGAGCGATGAAGACCGTTGGTGCCAATAATCGTTATCAGCACTATCAAGTATATGTTGGCAATATTCCCGTTTTAAACAGTCGCTTTGTTCTATTAGTCGATAAACTAGGCGATATCGAACAAGGTCTAGGTAGTGCTATTATTGCTGAAGAAGAATTCGCTACCTCTATACCGGATATATTTCGTTTAACCGAAACTCAAATTAAGCATACTTTAACAAAGCAGTTTATTGCGGATGGGATCCCGTTCACAAATGAACTGTCATTTAGCAAGGCGTTCATGTTGGATGAGAACGAACTCCAAGCCGTTTTTGTTGCACGAGTGCACACACCTGAGCGGCGAGTAAACTTCATTATAAACGCAGAAACTCTAAAAGTGATCCGAAAAGATAATGATATTGATGGGTTAAATCCTCAAGCAGAGTTGATTGCTGGAGGAGGAATTGGCGGTAATGAGAAATTAGGGGCGGTTTGTTATTCTCCAGCTCCAATGAGTATGAACAATTGCTTATCTTACAAGTTTCAAGCAACCGATGTCGCAGCTGCTGAGGTATTGTTTACAGATAATAATGTAAGTCTTTTTAGTGCATTCTCAGGGTACCCGTTCATTGTCACTAAAGAGCAGGGAAATTGTGCGCTAGAAAACCCTTACGTAAAGACGATCGATTATATCGCTGACAAAACAAAAGCAGCCAGTTATCAATGTAGTAACTCAAACGAGAATTTTGATAAGGAAACAATAGACAATCAGTATTATGATTACTACAGCTACTCAGGCTTAAATGATGCTCACTTCAATGCTGGCCTAGTGATGCAGTATTACCACCAACTTTTAACAGAGATGTTCCCTGATCAAGGATCTACCTGTGAGGCAACGGGTTTTTGCTTAAAGCAATTATTACAGAATGTAGGCAACAACACGTATGGTAACTCGCAAGCCAATTGGGACGATACCCATGTGAATTATGGCACAGGGAATTATGGGGGAACACATTACTACCATACAACCTTAGATATAGTGGCTCATGAGGTCAGTCATGCAGTAACGTTTTGGAATAGCCAGTTAAATGCCAGCGGTCAAGATGGTGCATTGAATGAAGCGTTTTCAGACATTGCAAGCGTCGCAGTGTTTGATTATTTTTCACAATATGTTCGGGGTTCATACCGCCAATCAACTGCATTTAAAAACAAATCAGTGGATCAGGTTACAAGTCATGATGGTAATCGAAAATGGTGGTACGGCTGGGATGTCTTATATGAAGACACGGGAGCTCGGTATTTTGAGATGCCTTCTTGGGATGGCAAGAGCATTGACCACTTTAAGTCATACGAACCGAGTCAGTCGATATATAGTACAGCGGGTGTTTTTAGAAAAGCCTTTTACGAATTGGTAAAAACGCAAGGTTGGAGTATTCAAGATGGATTTAAGTTATTTCTTCGAGCCAACGTAAATTGTTTTTTTACCGGCGCATCGGTGCAAGATGCTGGTATGTGTTTGATTGACCAAGCGCGGTTTTTTAGTCACATAGGCACAGAGAGTGAAGTAACAGCACAAATAGATAACACTTTGCACTCGGTAGGAATTGTTGCAAATAACACACAACTTTCGTCATTAGAATTTGATAGTGCGATGCATTACGACACCGTTAGTTATACTTTAAATAGTATTGCTGCCACGGATATAAAAGAGATCGAGGTTGAGTGGGGTGATGGCACTAATGAACGTTGGCAAAAAAGTAACAATTCAGCTATTCACCCATTCTTACAACGCTCGCGCGTTTTAGATATTGATGAACTTATTCGGTTTAAGCTCACAGTCACAAAAACAGACAGTACAAAGTTGGTGGGCTTTAGGCATTATTTTAGTCGAGCTGTGAAAGCCGCATGTGCACCAACGCTTGCACAAGGAAACTCTCCGTTGTCTTCACTATCTATCAACGCGCAGAGCGTGCCCTTAGCGCATCAACCTTACCAAAGTGTCCTGACGCCTACTCTACTTATGAATAAGCATAGTGAACAGCAATTGCAATTTGACAATACGCTCAATGGTAAACTCGTGTCGGTATTATTTGATAATAACCGTGATGGTTTGTTTTCATCGAATGAACTAATCATAGAGAATCAAGTGATTAATAATGGACAAGTGCGTTTTAAACTAAAAGATCAAACAACCGCTGGTATTGGCTTGATGCGATTATCATTTGGGGGGAAATATACATTCTATGATACGTGTGGATATGCAAAAGCATCTCAAGTAATTGATGTGAAAACGGACGTTGATGTGCCTGAACTTCCGATACAAGCAAGTTTTAGCTACCAGTTGTTGGCGAATAACCAGATTAAGTTTATCAATACTTCTCAAGTAAATAAGGTTCGTCAACCGAGTTACTATTGGCAATTCGGGCATGATAACCAAACGAGCCATAATGAGCAGCCTGAAACGGTGAGTTATCCGTTAACAAATGGAACTTATCGAGTGTCACTGCGAGTTACTTACCAAGATGGCAGTGGGCAAACAGATGGAGTGACTCAGGATATAATACTGACTGCCCCATCAGAGTGTAAAAGCAGAATCACTACGTCAAACAATGCGCAAGCGTTATATATTGATGAAATGCATGTATGGACATCTATTCATAACCGTAATCTCATCGCAAATGCGTCAGGTACAAATAGTACTGGTTATAAAAAGCATGCAACTAACCTCGAGTTTTTACGCCGTGCAGAATTAAATGTAGATATCAAATCTAATGTATTAAATGAAGCAACGATCGATAGGCTGTTAAGCCGCGACAATCGTGATGTACGCTTTACTGTTTGGGTTGACCAAGACAAAGATAAAGTATTTCGTTCTGATGAGTCTAATAGTTTCGATATGAGTGGTAACTACACCAAAGACTGCAATAACGGCCAATGTCGAATAAAAGCTAGCCAAGCCATATTTTTACCCAGCATGTATTCGTGGCAAAAAAAGAACTTCACACTTCGAGTCCGACTTGAAGAACATCCTTTGACTGAATTTGGTCACGATGGCTGTAATAACTTCAACTATGGTGAGGTTGAAGATATGGAAATTACAGTGAAAGGTCGTTAACGCCACCATTTTATCCCGTCATATATAGCCGTAAGGTCCTTACATAGATAGATGTAAGGGCCCTGAGCGTGAGCTCAAAATTCAATGTGTTTTGTTATAAAATAATAAGGAAAACAGATGAAAATCTTAAGTTTATCTATTGCATTGGCGTTAGGTGGGGCTTCTATTTCTGCGCACGCTTCGCAGTCAGATATCGCCATGACTGCCGCTGCGCCGTATTTTAATGTTGAACATGGGTTTGCACGTACAAACCTTAAAACAAAAGAAAACAATCAGGCTTTAAAAGATCGATTAAATAAATATGGGTTGAATAAACACAACCGTCCACACTTATTTTCTTTAATAAACAAACAGCTTGAATCAGGGTATACATCTTCTTCGTTTTTCGATGCACAGGGTCTTGAAAGTAAGGCTGAGGAATGTGATGCACATCGTGTCAGCTTATGTTCATTTTTCAAGCATATGGGCGTTGAAGTTCTCACACCTCCAGGAACAGATGAAGAGCATTTAGTGATCTCGGCGTTAAATAGTGAGAATAAAACCACTGATTATACCTTTATTGATATTACATTAGTGGATGAAAAAGGCAGTTCAATTACGTTGCCGCGCTATGCAGAGTATTTTGGGGATGGGCCAGAAAAAAAACGAAAATCAATTTACTCATCAGTGAAAGTTGCTGATGCTTTACAAAAACTGAAAACGGTTGAACGTGTTTATGCCGATGCATGGGTGACTGTAATCTATACGGATGCCAGTGGTAAAGAAGTCGTTGAAGATCGTAACTCTAAAGTAGAATATTCAAAAGACACCATATTAGCGCTGTTGGGTTACGTAGCACCAGATATGTTGGTTAGTTCAGCAGCTGAACCTGAACAGCAAAACATCGATATGGATATATTGAGAGCATCGAATGGTGCATATGGTGCGAATGTGTCTCACCCGAGGGATGTTCGCTCAGCTGCAGGCCCGACAACGCCAGATCAAAAAATTATCGTGTGTCTTAATCGAAATTACGGCGATTGTGATTATGAGAATATTTACCCAACTAATACACCCAATGATCAGCTTAAGTTAAAGATCCCATTTGTGGGTGAATACACCATGCTTGGCAAAGTGTCACGTATTTACCGCTCTGATTGGAGTGTGTTAGACGTAATAGAAAACCCAGATGGTACAACCAAGTTGGTGCCGGGTGGACAAGTTGAAAAGCCAGCTGTACTTGACTTTGGTACTAATATTTTTATTCAAACGAAAGAGGGTGGTGGGGCAACGACTATTTCAGGGGATCAGTATAGCGATATACAGAACTTCTTTGCTGACAACCTCAATGTTGAGTACATCACCGTCGGGCGACGTACCACGACTAAGTTATCTTGGAATATCCCTCGAAACCAAGGGGTTTTTGGTGACGCATCACTTTATGGCCGCTATCAAGATGCGAATTGGGTGATGAATATAGCGGTAGATAATGCGCCTCGACCTAACCAAACGCCACGCGCTGAAACAATTGTTATTGGATCCGCTGGGTTAGCGGGGTCTTGGGAAAATACTGACCATCCACAAATGCAAATCGTTTATAGCTGCTTGGCTGAAGGTAGCCTTATTACATTACCAGATGGCAGCCAATTACCGATAGAAACATTAAGTGTTGGCGATACCGTTCTAGGGGCAAGTCAATATCATCCGACTCAAAAGTTGAATCTTGAAATTGCTGATATTTCAATTGGCGTTGAGGCTATTCCCATGATCCAGCTAACAACCAAAGATGGAAAAACACTGCTGTTAACTGAGTCTCACCCTGTCATTACGCAATCAGGAGAGTCGGTATGGGCAAAAGACTTGCAGCTAGGTGAGCATATTCATACTCAAGGGGCAATGCAATTTATTAGCAAAATTGAGCAGGTAAAGTTTGATGGCAATGTTTATAACCTGCGTTTGAAGCGAACCAAGAAAGATCCTGTCGAGCTGGAAGGGGAAACTTTTAGCATGTTTGCAAATGGGATTCAGGTGGGCGATTTAGCAATGCAAAGTAACAACGAATTCAAAAATGTGATTGAAACAGAACAAGATGTACTGAATCGCATACCAGAAACTTGGCATAAAGATTATTTGAATAGCTTACGCTAATCAAGGAATGGCTCTGATGATTTTTGGGGCCGAACACACGGAGAGACATTATGAGAAATTTTGTTTATACCCCAGTATTGCTGGCTTTGTTCAGTACGGCGAGTTTTGCCGCAAGTATAACGCCCTCTTTTGAAGAAGGTGCTAAGCCTAAGATATTATCAAACAGTAGCGATAATATTGATTCAGTTCCACTAGGCACGGCCTATAAAAGTAAGGGTCAAGTTTTCCTAGGGTTACAGTCAGTAACAGGAGCGGAAGTCGAAGATTTAGGTAATTCAAAAATTGATTTTAGAGTGGGCGTCGATTTGGGATACGAACAAGCGCTTAAACTTATTGATGGAAAGGTGGACGCAGGCTTCAAGTTTCCGGCTGTTCGCATTGATGCTGGCGCCAATTATGCCAAAGATATTAGCGCGGATAAGTATACGGGGACTTACACGGTGTATTCATCCGTTAAGCCCAAATCACGTATGTTAATGCCTGCATCAACAATGGGTTACCAGCCTACATTGGCCGCGCAAGATTTGGCTATTGCTGAGCCAGGTAATAAAGCAAGCAACTTAGGTGATGGCTTCGTTCACGGTTTTGCATATGGGTCTAACATCGTTATTAACATGAAAATTGATTACCGGAATGAAGAAGATAAACGGTCTATTGGTGGCTACTTAAGTGTTGATTGGATTGGCAAAGTGAAAGTCAATGGTGAGCTTCAAAAGCTTGATGATAGTAAGCGGCAATCCATTAAAATCTCCGTAAGTGGTTATCAAAGTGGCGGTGATCCGAATCGATTATTGACGATTATTCCTAATGGCATTATGCGGTGTACATTACTAAATCCAGAGCCATGTTTTGCATTATTTGAGTCTGCAGTGAATTATTTGAAAACCGATTATATCAATCAATTTAATTCATTGGATGATTATAATATTACCGATACATATGTTGCGAATTATCAAGACTCAGGCCCAATGTTACAGCAACTGGTACCTGCTCAAGGTTATGTTGCCGTAAATTACTTAACCAAGCTGGTTGTAAAAGAGTTAACAAATCGCTGGATAACAGAACGGTTAACTTATCGTAGGGCCAAAAACTTACAACGCTATTATGCTTCTCAATTTTCCACTTTGGAGCTAAATCAACTGCACGAAATTGAGACTTCAAGCCGCAGTAATGCCAACTTATTTGCAGATATGGTGGATTATTGTGAGCAAAACCCTGAAGGGAGTTATTGTTTGGATTACGAGGCTGAAAACCTGAGTTATTACCGAGATTACAGCAGCTTTAGTCAGGTTTTAAAATAAGGATATGATCATGATAAGACAACTTATAGCCGCATCGTCATTGATGTGCATTGCAGCAACGGTTCAAGCGAACACAGAATCAGAAACAAGCGCAAATTATAATGAATTAGGAGATCTACTAACGGTTCAACAGGCGCAAGGTCGATTCGCTTGGTTAGAGAAATGCTATGACGGTTTACTTGTTGAGGTGTGGGAACGTGCGTTTGATACAACCGATATCATCAGCAAAGAACAGAAGCTTGCGCAATTAAGGGCGTTATGGTTATCCCCGGAACGTCTTGCTCAAGGGCATGCGCAATACCTCACTTTTGCTAATTCAGATTTTACTAATCCATATAACTGGCATGCTGGGGCGAATGCAGCAGATGCATGCAGCACGATGCCACCTGAATATGTACCAGTTGCTTTAAAGACGACCGTTTTAAAAAATGCATATTGTGACAATGTTGCGTTTGATAGTGAATGGGAATGGATTGATAAGGTAACGCTTGATGACTTTAGTCATGACTCGGCACGCCACAGTTACACAGCTGTGTCAGGTAAGGTGATTACGTTATCAGCCGGAAGAGAGGCTTCTATGACGATAACACCGGGTAATAAAGAGCCGCAATATCCTTCTTATGTTGCGGCAAGAGTGTGGGTTGATTGGGACCAAGACGGTCAATTTTCAGACTCAGAAATGGTGTATAAATCGGCGTCAGACGGAGTGTTTAAATTTGCAATCAGTGTCCCGACTGAGCAGCCAGAAGGAGTGACGTTAATGCGTGTAGCCACTGATTCTGGAGGTGGTTCTGACAATGCGTGTAACCGTATCCATTATGGTGAAGTTGAAGATTACCTAGTGACAATTCGTTAAGGAGCAACCATGAAATCAATATATTTTACAATGCTGGTGGTAGGATTGACTAGCCAGTATGCATTAGCAAAAGAGTCATCACTAGCAAGTCAGCAGTCAAATGCAGGCTCAACTATATCGGGGTTAATCAATGATCATGTGTCAATCGGCACTGCATATGATAGCCAAACCAAGCGTTTTTTGAATGTACAACCAATATCTGGACGTGTGGACGAAACGTTTGGAAATACAGAAGTTAAATTCAAAACCGGAATTGACATGAGCTATGATGATTTGCTCAGTACCTTGAATGGCAGTGTTGATATTGATGTTAATTTTCCCGTCGTGCGAGTTTCGGCCGGTGCGTCGTTAGCGAAAGAAATGGCATCGAGCACATATTCTAGTTCATATACATTTAGCGCAACGAGTACGCCTAAAAAACGACTGTTTTTACCTGAGGATAGTAATGTTGGGTATACGCTTACGCCTGCAGGGAGTGAAATAGCGAATAAGCACCAAGCGCGCATTCAACAGTTAGCAGGCGACGAGTTTGTGAGTGCAATAGAGTATGGCGCTAATATTATGGTCAACTTAAAAATAGATTATGGCAGTAATCGCGATAAATCTGAAATTGGTGGTTACCTGGATGTTGATTTATATGGCGGCGTATTTAACGTAGGCGGACAGCTTAAATATTTGCAAGATGATACAAAGTCATCAGTAAAAATCACCGTGAGAGCCATTCAACATGGCGGCGATCCGAAACAGTTACTGAGTATTATCCCTAATAATATTATTACGTGCTCCTTGGATAACCCTAAGCCGTGTTTTGATATGTTTTATGAAGCCGTGAAGTATTCAAAAGATGGCTTTAGAACACAGCTTAACTCATTGAGTGATTACAATGTAGTGCGTTATTACACTACACGTTACGACAGTGCTTCATTAGCTATTCGACCATTAGTTGCTGATTATCAGAAAGTACGTAATGCAACGAAATGGATGATCAGTGAGTTGGAAGATGATTTTAAGCAAGCCGTGCTAGATGAGCAGCGCGCTACGAGTCTTTTAACCAGTTATTACGCCTATTTACCGGATTCGCAAAGTAACGCAGTGGAACAAATCCAAAAATTGGCGTATGACAATGCATGGTTTTTATTCAATGCCGCACAGTTTTGCCGAGATAACCCGTTTGGTACATCCTGTGAGGTTGAAGTGCAAAAAATGAAAGATGATTGTACGCGTCGTGGTAAAACCTGTCCTGCAAGTTACGATGTTACGCAACTACAGCTACCTTCATCAGATCGTTTGGATTGGAAACAGTGTGAATTAGCTCGACAGGAAGCCGTTCGTGCGGGGGTGATCAGTGAAAATGAGAGTGTTAAATATCGCAATATGCGTTGGGCGCCAACGTTCATAAATGCCAAGACACCTGCAGTAGGTATATTAAACTGGCGATTATGTGAGGGTGCATTGAGTACTTACGGTACGGTATTTGGCACAGACTAAAGTAATGATAGAGCTAAAGTCAGAGACTTTGGCTCTAACAAGGACTGAGCATGAGACTATTATTTAGCTTTTTAATATTGTGCTTTTCGTGCGGTGTTGTAGCCCAGCGTTATTATAGTGAACGATATAGCCAATCTGATTTAGGGAAAGGGTTTGACCAAGAGTTACACCAAGAGCAGGACAGTTGTGTTACAGGGGATCTAAAATTTCATAGTGCGATGTCTGGCGAGCTTGACTACTTACAGCATCAGAACTCAGTAGCAATAAGTCGTAGAACGTTCGGTGAGATCCATGCAGGGGTAAACTTATTTATTGTTGCAGGTAGCGTTTCAACATCGATTAATCACCGAAATTCAACCGATAATTTGAGTTTAACGTCTCAACTACACCTTAAGCTTGATGAAGGGTATAGCACATTAGAAAACCGCTCGCTGGTGGCGGATTATGATAAAAAAGCATGTGGGGGTGCATTTATTTATCAACTTAATTATGGCCGAGATATATTTATTAATACACGTTTACACTTTCGCTCTGAAGCTGATTTTAAGCGTTTCGTCACGAAAATTAAAATACGTCTATTATTTTTCAAGAAAACCATCACTAAAGTGAAGTTAATTGAAAAATATGCAGCAAATGCAGTGTTAAGTATTGATGCAAATTCAAATGCCCCACTCCCCGCAAGTTTGACACAATTATTAAATAGCAATACACAGTATTGCAGAGGAAGTGATATCACGCCTTGTTTGAATACGTTACAGCGTTTATCTGATTATGTATTTGGGGATACTGGGTTTACGAGTGATTTAAATAAGTTAAAGAAAGCACCTCGTAGTGTGGCGACGCGTTCTTATCAAGACTCTGGTCACTATGAGCTGATGGATGCTGCGCAGGTACGAGTTGACCACCAATATGATCACATATGGCGCTCAGTTGAAGCGCGTTTTGGCGATGCTGTCCGACGACATACACGTGCTGAAGCATTTCTTACTATAGCGACTGAGAATGAGTATGATGATGCGCAAATTGAATATGATATGGCAACTCAGAATTTATCTGAATTAAGCGCACTGCGAGAAACATGTCAGCAGAGGCCATGGCTTGGGGAGTGTAGCTAATTTATTCACAAATGAAGCGAGTAGAGTTAATTAGCAGAGCTGACAACGGCATATTGCTTTTTATAGATATTTAATTGCTTTATAAATCTACTACAGATCAAAAATAAAGATTAGGATTTATTCTTTTTAGATACACGAAGTGGTTAATATAGTCTTTATTTGTTTTTTTATTGGTTTTATTTTTCTTAAAAAACGAACATTAGATTTATTTTTGAAAAAAATATGCTTGATCTTGGTTTTGAATGCATGATAAAACATAATTAATCCATCAACAGGACAACTTTGCTCAATGAAAAAAACAACGCGCTTGTCATTACTGCTTAACCTCTTACTCATTAAATGTAAGAGCGGGGCGTAGTGCGCGTAACTGAGCAACTACTTTCAACCCCGCACATTGCGGGGTTTTTTATTTTTTGGGCTGAGGAATAGGGTATGCAGGATAAAGTTTGGATTTTTGATACGACATTGCGTGATGGCGAGCAAGCATTAAAAGCCAGTTTAACAGAAGATGATAAATTGCAACTTGCGCATGTGATAAGCCGCCTCAATGTTGATGTTATGGAAGTTGGATTTCCTGTATCTAGTCCCGCTGACTTCAGAGCAGTACAGCGTATTGCAACTGAAGTACGTAATCCAATCATCTGTGGTTTGGCACGCGCGGTAAGCAAAGACATTGAAGCATGTGGCGAAGCTCTGCGACCTGCAGAACGCGGTCGTATCCATACATTTATTGCAACCAGCCCCTTGCACCTAGAGCACAAGCTACGTATGAGCTTGGATGATGCGACAGCTATGGCTGTTAAATCAATTAAATTAGCACGTAATTATACTGATGACGTGGAGTTCTCATGTGAAGATGCTGGGCGCACCTCACATGCAGATTTATGTCGTATTGTCGAGTCTGCGATTAATGCCGGTGCATCGACCATTAATTTGCCAGATACTGTAGGGTACGTTACACCTGATGAGTATTCAGCCATGATCCGTCATTTAATGAATAATGTGCCGAATATAGATAAAGCACGCTTAAGCGTGCATTGCCACAATGATTTAGGTTTGGCGGTGGCCAATTCTGTTGCCGCGGTGCAAGCGGGTGCGAGACAAATCGAATGTACCATTAATGGTATTGGAGAGCGCGCAGGTAATTGTTCTTTAGAAGAAGTGGCCATGATCATGAAGATGCGTCAAGACTACTTAAAAGTACATACCGCTATTCGCAGTGAAGAAATTTACCGAGCATCTCGACAGGTCGCAAAAATCTGTAATATGTCAGTGCAGCCAAATAAAGCAATTGTGGGTGAAAATGCGTTCGCTCATAGCTCTGGGATCCACCAAGACGGTGTTTTAAAGGCGCAGAATACCTATGAGATCATGTCACCAGAAAGTGTTGGTGTACCAAACAATCAACTTAATATGACGTCTCGTTCGGGTCGTCATGTAATAGAGCATCGCTTATCTGAATTGGGTTATCAAAAGTCGGATTACGATATGGACAGTTTATATACTAGCTTTTTAGCATTGGCAGACCAAAAGGGTACTGTGTATGACTATGATCTTGAGGCCATGATCCACTTTAACCAAATGGGTGATGATGATGATCAATTTAAGCTTGAATTTGTCAATTCAACCTCGAATTCCCAGTCGGTTGCCAGTTCTACTATTGGTATGACAGTCGCAGGTCAATCTAAACAAGAAGCCGCAACGGGTAATGGTCCGGTAGAAGCGTCCTTTCTAGCCATTGAGCGAATTATCGGTATGTCTGTTGAAGTCATAGAATACAACTTAGACGCGACGGGACAAGGTGCAAGCTCGCTTGGCCAAGTCGATATCATTGCAAAGTATAACGGACGGCAATATCACGGTGCAGGTCTTGCTGCTGATGTTGTTGAAGCATCGGTACGGGCTATGGTCCGTGTTTATAATCTTATTAACAGAGCGCAAAAAGTCTCTGATTTGAAACAACAAAGGAAAGCAGGATGAGCCAAGCAAGTTACCAAGTTGCCGTATTAGCCGGAGATGGCATTGGCCCAGAAGTTATGTCAGCAGCAGATAGAGTGCTAGATGCTGTGAGTGAAAAATTTGAGTTCAAGTTAAATCGTCAAACCCACGCGATTGGTGGTGCCGCCATTGACGAATGTGGTAAAGCATTACCCAAGGCAACACTGGAAGCGTGTGAAGCTGCGGATGCTATTTTATTTGGTTCGGTTGGTGGACCAAAGTGGGAACACTTACCACCGAGTGAGCAACCTGAACGTGCTTCTTTATTACCGCTACGTAAACATTTCGGATTATTTTGTAATTTACGTCCTGCACAGTTATTACCTGCATTAAGTGGTGCTTCTCCATTACGTGCAGATATTAGCGAGCAAGGCTTCGATATTTTGTGTGTACGAGAGTTAACGGGCGGGATTTATTTTGGTGAAAAAGGTCGTGACGGGGAAGGTGATCAAGAAGCTGCTTTTGATACCCAGCGTTATTCTCGAAAAGAAATAGAGCGAATTGCTCGCTTTGCGTTTGAAGCAGCTAAACTACGTAATAATCATGTCACGTCGGTTGATAAGGCTAATGTATTGGCATCCAGTGTACTTTGGCGTGAAGTGGTCACAGAGGTGAGTCAAGATTACCCTGAAGTTCAGTTGGATTACATCTATGTTGATAATGCTGCAATGCAGCTCGTAAAGCAACCAAGTCAGTTTGACGTGTTGTTATGCGATAACTTGTTTGGCGATATTTTATCTGATGAGTGTGCCATGATCACCGGCTCTATGGGATTACTCCCTTCGGCGAGTTTGAATCAATCAGGTTTTGGCTTATATGAACCAGCTGGCGGCTCTGCGCCTGATATTGCCGGTAAAGGCATTGCTAACCCAATAGCACAAATTCTAAGTGCAGCCCTCATGTTACGTTATTCGCTGGGTCAAGATGAAGCCGCACGCGCCATAGAAAAGGCTGTCGCTGAGGCGGTTGCAGCAGGTGTCGGTACACCAGATATATACCCAGAAGGTGGTTACACCACACAAGATGTGGCACAAGCCATAGTATCGCGAATTTAATTGTAACGAATGCGGTGACTTCCGTCAGGTTACCGCTCTATTTGAGGATGTAGCACGTGGCTCAAACCTTATATGACAAAATTTGGCAATCGCATGTGGTTGCACAGATCAATGAACAAACCGACTTACTCTATATAGACAGACATTTAGTTCATGAAGTGACGTCACCTCAAGCATTTTCAGGCTTGCGTGAAAAAAATCGTCCAGTACGTTGCCCTGAAAAAACCTTTGCGACAATGGATCATAATGTCTCTACTAAAAGCCGGTCTTTAGATGCGGCCAGTGAGGTATCAAAAAACCAGTTGATGGCATTAGCTGAAAACTGTAAAGAATTTGGCATTGTGTTGTATGACCTAAATTCAATAAACCAAGGTATTGTTCATGTTATGGGGCCGGAGCAAGGGATCACTCTGCCTGGCACGACCATTGTATGCGGTGACAGTCATACCTCTACCCATGGCGCTTTTGGTGCATTGGCACATGGTATTGGTACTTCTGAAGTTGAACATGTATTAGCAACCCAAACTTTACAGCAAAAAAAAGCCAAATCGTTAAAAATACAAATTAATGGTGTGCTTCGCCCAACAGTGACAGCAAAAGATTTGATCATGGCAGTGATTGGTGTACTTGGTACTGCTGGTGGTACAGGTTATGTGGCTGAATTCTGTGGTGCTGGTATTGAAGCACTATCGATGGAAGCGAGAATGACGCTGTGCAATATGAGCATTGAAATGGGTGCCAAAGCCGGTTTGATTGCGCCAGACGACATCACATATGCGTATTTAAAAGGCCGCCCGTTTGCACCTAGTGAGGAAGAGTTTGAAGCGGCTGTTTCATACTGGCGCACGCTTCATTCAGATGAAGGGGCGCAATTTGACAGAGTGGTTGAGCTTAATGCGCAAGATATACAGCCTCAAGTGACGTGGGGCACCAGCCCTGAACAGGTGATTGGTATTGATGAGGTTGTGCCGAACCCAGAGCAAGAAAGCGATTTAATTAAAGCCGATGCGATCCGCAGTGCTTTGCAGTACATGGGACTTGAAGCTGGGCAAAAATTAACAGATGCAAAAGTGGATACTGTATTTATTGGTTCTTGTACCAATAGCCGTATTGAAGATTTGCGTGCTGCGGCATCAGTGGTTGAAGGTAAAACAGTTGCGCACGGTGTTGAAGCGTTGATTGTGCCAGGGTCGGGTTTGGTGAAACAGCAAGCTGAGCAAGAAGGCCTAGCAGATATTTTTAAAGCGGCTGGTTTTGAATGGCGTGAGCCTGGTTGCTCGATGTGCTTAGCTATGAATGATGACAAACTTGGCGCCGGTAAGCGGTGTGCCTCAACATCAAATCGAAATTTCGAAGGGCGGCAAGGGCGCGGTGGGCGGACACATTTAGTTAGTCCAGCGATGGCTGCAGCGGCGGCAATTGCCGGTCACTTCACGGATATAAGAGGGGAGGCATCATGAGTACATATCACCAAGGCCTATTAGCACCGCTGGATAAAAATAATGTGGATACCGACCAGATTATTCCTAAACAGTTTCTGACATCGACGAGCCGTGATGGTTTTGATAAAGCCCTTTTTTATGATTGGCGCTATTTAGATGATGGTGCGTCTAATCCTGATTTTGTATTAAATCGAGCGTGCTATAAAGGTGCATCAATTTTACTAACCCGTGATAACTTTGGTTGTGGTTCATCTCGAGAGCATGCACCATGGGCGCTTAAGCAATATGGTTTCAGTATTATACTAGCCGAAAGTTTTGCTGATATTTTCTTTAATAATTGTGGCAACAATCAAATGCTGTGTATCGCGCTCGCGGCTGACACATTAGAATCTTTATTCTCACTCGCTGAACAGCATGATGATATGCAAGTTGAAGTAGACTTAGTACAGCAACAGTTACGCAGTCCTTATTTTGATGCGATTAACTTTGATGTTCGGGCCGATATAAAAGCCCGGCTATTAAGTGGGCTAGATTTTATTGGTGAAACAGAACAGCTCAATGACGCGATTAGTACCTTTGAGAGCAAATTAGAATCTGAGCGACCATGGCAATAATGTGACTTTAGCGGTCCACTATATCAAGCAGTGGGTTAAGCGCATTTAATTGCAAACAACCAAAGGGCTAGTTACCCTTTGGTTTTTAATTTTTAGGAACATTACTATGAAATTTGTGGTTGCAACAGCACTGACGTTAATGGGCAGTGTCGCTATCGCTCGCCCAGCACCTTTGGTCTCTATTCCTAGCCATGATGCTTTTTTTGATAATATTGCAGCGCACTGTGGTAAAGCGTATGAAGGTAAAATCACAGTTGATAATGCAACTGGACCAAATTCATTTGCAAATAAAAAACTAGTAATGCACGTACGTCGTTGTAATGAACGCGAATTGCAAGTGCCTTTTCATGTGGGCAGTGATGCGTCACGTACTTGGTTGATCACTAAAACGGGCAGCGGTTTGAGCCTTAAGCATGACCATCGCCATCAAGATGGTACCGATGATGATTCAACCATGTATGGCGGTCACACAACAGATGCAGGTTTTGCAAATGTACAGTCGTTCCCTGCTGATCAGTATTCAAAAGAGTCATTTGCTCGTCAAGGCATTCCCCAATCGATGGGCAATACATGGCAAATGTATATATATGATGAGCAGTTCACTTACCGCTTAGTGCGTCAAGGTCGAGAGTTTAGAGTTGATTTTGATTTAACGAAGCCTATTATGCCACCAAAAGCGCCATGGGGTTATAAAGACTAATATATTATTTCGGAGGTTAGCAGTGACTCACTGTTAATTTCTGACAATAATTGTTTCCTATCACAGTTTAAGTGATTCAATTCATTGTAATATAATAAATAGCTAAACTATTTAACCATCTCACAAGTAGCTTATTTAAGCTTAACACGCTATGCATCAAGGCATATTTCAATGCGATGTTGAACGGTAAACCTTATGAATAAATAGGGTTTTACTTATTGATGCCATTTACTAACTAAGTATCATGTTACTCTTAATATTTATGTAACAAAAATCAGTTATGTAAGAGCCTTGAATTTACGAGGTACCTGTTTTTATTTTTAGTAAATACCTCTTTTTATAGAGATAACGTCATTGACGTTATGTTTTTAATAAAAATGTAATAATTGGTGTTCTCGTATTTTGTATGAGTAACAATTTACCTTGTTTTAGAGACGTTTATTTTTTGGCTATCAGCAACATCTTTGAACTCGAATCTGCGACTATGAGCCATTCGTGTATTTTCCGTAATTTTCTATAAGTCGAATGCTACTATCAATACCGTAAGTGTTTCTAGAACCCTTGTCGCCATCAGTGTGATTAAATGAATATACCAGTGGACCTAGCTTATAATCCATTTTCTCTGCATTACAGTCGCTACAATGTTACTGATAAAGATAGGTTTTAATGAAGGGGGGAACACTTCTAAGCCTTTACAAAGCCGTTTTATTCAATCTCAAATTCAGCAATGGTCCGTTTAATTGTGTGATTTTATTTAGCGTATCGCATGATTTTTTAATTTGTGATGCAATGCCTTATTACTAATGATTAGCTGTTTAGATTTGTTATTGGCGTAATTTTATGTTGGTTTTCTTCATTGTGCATCATTAATTTTATCTAGATCGGATTTTTAAAGAGCAGTCTAAATTTCATATAAGCAATAAAATATATTAAATTTAACCTCTTTAAATTTCTTAATTTAAAACATGCGTTATGCCACTTTTTATTTTAGGAAGTATGATAAACAGTCCTTTTTTATGCTGCTTCAATGTTTATAATCTTATTTTATCGATAAAAAATTAATATTTTCATTATTATTTTAAGAAGAATAATTCCATTTTCCGAGTAATTAAATCATGTTTCTTTAAAGAATACAGACTTAGAGTAAGTACTACTATAGTTTTGTTACTCTCAAGGTGCGGGGGTTTTGACTTGATAAAATAAGTAGTAAAAACAACCGCCTTTCGATTAATTATTACACTAGATATGGCTGTGATAGATATTGATCCTTGAAAGAAACAGCGCTTCTCCTTACAGATTCCATGATGTTTTTGTTTATTGCATACAATAGTATGTATACAAAGTGGTTGTTAGCAAAGTGTTAATGTGTTGTTTTTAACATGTTTACTTTCCCGTTTTTGTCAATTAGGATGGACCCCTAACTTAAACGCATAGAAGTATTTTCCCTTAATATCAAATTGTATTTTTATGAATATGAAGAAGGATTTTGTGTTGAAAAAGCAAAGTAAAAGTCGATTAAAGTTGAAAATTCTCACGATAGGGTTACTCAATTTAGGGGTTGCCTATGCACAAGAGCCTATGTGTAGCGCAAGCTTTCAATTGGTAAATTATTCTCCTCAAAAATGTTACTCGGAGTTTAGTGAGTCAGATTGTACCGATGTGTGTGCGGCAGCTGATCCGGAATATAGCCCACAGTGTTTTAAATCACTGGATTTACCGTGTGACGTGATTTCAGGATTACATTCCACAGGTAAAGGTTTTCAAAGTCGTGATGATTATTCGTGGTTTCATGTATCTGATTTACTGACTTACCCAGAACTTATTTCAGAACTTCATATTTTTCAACAAGAGTTGTTTGATGAGTTATATGGTGAGTTTGTTAATAAACCAAAATATTTTGGCTTTAGTCCAGCAAGTGATGAATTCCGACGGGTAAACTTTAGGTTGGATGTTCTTACTAAACTAGACTCTTTAGCCTCTCCTTTACGCTTTGCTGGGTTGTATAGACGCTATTCGTTAGGTCTGTTATTGGAAGAACAGTTAAATAGATCAATCATAGATATTAAATTTAATATTGATAAGTACCCTTATTTTGATACAGCTCAGCGTCAGTCATTAAAAGCAGAAATTGATTCTGTATTAACTGTGAAACTACGTTATTGGGATTTATTAAAGCGCTATACACCAGATCAAATTGCCAGTAGTCGCGTGGGTCATTTGAATAGACGAGTCAGAACATTGTCTAGGCTGATTAATGTTTTGCCGCTTGCTCTACAAGATAAAATGCTCGAAAAGTCGCAATTACTTACACCACATATCGATATTGAGTTGAAAAAATGTGACACAGGTATTTGTTATACGAAGATCACAGCACCTGAAGCGATGCCGTTTTATCCTGAATTTGATTATCGTTTGCTGAAGTTTGAGCAAGTGCTAACTGCACTGAACAATGAAGCGTCAGCATTAACTAATATTTATAATGATAATTATCAGGTGATCGAACCTAGGTTATTGAGACAGCCCGATTTTGCCGGCTTTGTGAGTAGCAAGTTAGTGGATTATAGGGCTTTACGTTCTCAGGCTAATTTAGAACGTTTAGCGACAGCAATAGACATTGCTTATTTGTCGAAAAACCAAACTGGTAAAGCGGTATTGTCTGCGCTAACTGAGCGCAGTGATGTTACAGACAATATGGGAATCACCAGTTTAAGCGCTTTTGATACACAGCCTATTTTATTGTGTCAGGAGTTTAGAAAAATAAATCCTGAAATGGCCGCGATTCAGGATGAGGGTTTTACGTTAGCCACAGAAGCAAGAAGTTTGCTTTCACTCATGATTCGTGACGGGTATACGGCAGAGTTACTGACTCAGTTAGAGACAATAATCGCTCGCTTGAATCAACTCGCAGCTCGAAGTCAAGTGATTAGCAATGTCGAAATGTTTGATAAAGACCGATTAGTAACAATTGATTGGGATTTGTTTGAAGCATCAGCATTAACTCATTCACGAGAGTTTATTGAGCTGGAGTATCTTGAATACAATGGCATGTTTTGGACACCGAACATGTCAAGAACGCTGTCTGAAATTTTTCCTTCCATATACCATGCCGGCACAATGTCAGGGTCGCTTTTACCTTCAGGAGTAACTGCAAATTCTCAGCTAAATAATTTGCAAATTACCTTTAGCCAAAGTGCTTTCCATGCTTGTTCTGCAAATAATGCCACGATAAATGCCGTTGTAAAAGTGACTGACGGACAAGGCACCGTCAGTCGTCAAGTTTTAACCGCTAATTTCGATCAACTATAAGTATTAATAAAGGATATATTATGAAAATGTTATTGTTAGCCACTTTGTCTTTGACAGGTGCTACCTTAGCTCAAGCAGCTCCAATAGAAGTATTTAATGCAGACACACAGTGTGCGTCAAGAATGACGGGCACAGGAGAACGATTTGTTCCTCCTTGTCAGTTCTCTTCACAAAGCATGACAGCCGACCGTAATACAGCGTACTCGAGTGACGGACTTGTCAGGAATGGTTCTTTTAAAACAATTTTGAATTATAACTTTGTCTGTGAGTCTCTACGACCTCTGTCTGTACGTTATACGTTGAGTGCAGGCTCCGATGCATCCGAGACCAATAGAATTGCCGGTTCACGCATTAATGAAATTAATACCTTATCTATGGTGCATGGAAACCATGATGCTGACTTAGTTTTCAATGGATTAGATGGTGTTGTTGGTTTTCAGGCAATAAAGCCAGGCTGCCAACTCAATGTTAACCAGTTGCTGACTTATCCTGAGCCAAGCTATTTTGGCCAGTTAGCTTCACATTTAGTGACACATAATGGCGTGATAAAGTCGCTAGTCAGTATCGCACAACCATCAACTAGCAGTGTTCAATTAGTCAGCTCAATCGATAACACGTTAGATCTGTTAAGCAACTTAACGTTTGATATTGAAGATCCGATATTCCTCGATCAAATCACAACCGCCCAAGCCGATTTAGAGCGTTCAAAGGCTGTTTTTACAAACAACTGCCGTGCCGGAAGTTCTTCATCTCATTGCACCATAGAACTCTCGCGTTTGCGTCAAGTATTACAGAATAATTTAACGTGGAATGAAGCCGGAATTAGAAGTTTACATACTTATTTGTCAGAGCAAACGCGTTGGTTATCTGGTCAATCAATCGGCAGAGACGCGCTTGTGCTTTCAAATGCGGTTAACAGATTACGTAGCCGCTTGTAACTGATTTTAAAGAGTAAGGATTTATTCACCCAAACCGTAATAAAGGAAATGAAAGATGTACGGAAAATTAATAACAACTTCGGTTGTCGCTGCGTTACTGCAAAGTACAGCAGCAAATGCTTTACCGGATTTAACGACAGGTAATCCACTTGATGCACTTGGTATGTCAACGCCAGCAGGCGTTGGCAATGTTATGTCTGACAGTGATAAACCTTTAACATTGCATGTTGCACCGGTACCTGTTAAACAAATCAATGGCTTATACGCAGAATTAGGAGGAGCAGGCCCGGGTTGTGATAACTATGTAAATACTAAAACTCAAGCCTACCGTCAGCTGGCAACACCGGTATTACAAGAGCAAGCGTATTTAAAAGGTGATTTTGTTAGTAACTGGTATCAGCTGACTTATGGTATTCCACGTGCCAACTTTGAAGGTCTTAATGAGATCAAGAAGGCGCGCAAAGTGATTACTGATGCAGCACTTGCGAATCAAGGTTTAATTGATACATACAATATATTGAAAGCACAGTGGAATCAGCTAAACATTGAATTAAGTGCAGCCTTTGCTGAGCGTGACAGGTTAGAGCGAGCAAGAATATCGGAAGGTCAAGGATGTTTTACGAGTAGCGGTGGTGATTTCGCCAAGTACTTTGAGTGTATTACAAAGGTGACCAATAAGTACCAGCCTCTTGAAGCAGCTGTTGCCTCGACGATTAGTGATTTGCAAACGCAAGTTGGCAATATCAGAACGAGCTATCTAACAGCGAAAGGGGCATACGACGCATACAAAGAAAAGCTGGTATTGGCTGAAAGTAATGTGAATTTCCATAGTTTAATCATTAACTCGCAATCTGTTATTTCTAAAAATGCTTGGACATTAGAAACCGACGTTGTCAAAGAACATGGCAAGGCTTTAGTTGGATTAGCCAGTGCGGGTTATAACATTTGGGATAAAGAACGAGACCTATTATCAACCGCATTGAGAAATTCAAACAACCACCAATTCTCGGCGAAACAGTTGAACTTGTTTAATGTACGGGTGAACTCAGGGGTTACACGAAATAATCCTAATGTGACGGCATCTGGAGAGAGTTTATTTTCACGTAATGTTTGGAGTTACCCAGCGGATACCCTGATCAACAAAGATATCTTGAATGATTGGAAAATGCCGTTTGAGCGTGAAGAAATTGGTGACACTATCCACTTTGATGCAATGGATGAAGGGTCATTTGCATCAGGTGGAATTGATTTCTTTGTTACTCGTGATGCACGTTGTGGTGATTACAGCCAGACAGTAGAAGAGAATTATTCAGGTACAGAAAACAATGTATCTGTTTCTTGGAAAGTCACACGTAAACTTTGGGAACCACAACCAAATCGCGCAGTATTTGTTGCTAATTTAGGGTTGTCGTATAACTACTATGCCTATCCTGGTCCAATTTCTGGTGAGTGTTCTATTAATGTTGACCGTATGAATAGTTACTGGAGAAGTGTAGGAAAATCTACGGGTTGGAGCTGGTTTAAGCGTAAAACATCGAGCTGGGATAACACTGTTGAGACGGCAAGAGACAATATGGGAATGGAATGTAAGTTGGATCTTAAACCACAAACAAATGACCCAGATGAAGCAGCGCGTATCGCAGAAGAAATCGAAAGAGAGATGTACAGCGATATGTGGCAAATGTTCTTGTCGATCTATGCTAAATCTTATGATATTGAGCTAGAAAAGCCAGAGCTCCAAGATCCTAAGAAAGAAGCTGGGTTAACTGAGATATGTAATAGTCGAAATACATATTGTCGTTATAGCAACATTGTTCTTAAAGCATTGAATGCACTCGGTGGTACTAAAGCAACGGGTACAACGTCACATGTTTCTCGTCAATACGGAAAAATTTATAAACGTTTTGATAAGAAAATATGGAATGTACAAGAAGGCAGTGCATTAGTACAAGTTAAGGTATGTGTTGATAACACGCAATGTAATTAATTTGCGTTTTTAAAGGGGGTTCTTCCCCCTTTTAATCATGTTTAATTTTAGGATTTGGATATGAAAATCAAAGCAATTGCTGCTGTTATCGCCGTATCTATTATTGGTTATTTGGGGCTTTCCAGTAAAGAGGTTGCTTTAACCAATGAGGCAGTAACTTCCACTTCAACAACGGCAGTGGCCTTAGAAGATATTGAACTTACTACGAGTAAAGAGATAGCAAAACCTGTTGGTATTAAAAGTAGAGAAAAAGGTGCTCAAGTCGGCGTAGAACAAGAGCCGAATGTACAGGATATAGTACAAAATGCCATTGATATCGATACCAGCGAAGAAGACAAATATTACGACTTCATTATTGAAAACTTCCCTGAGTTGACTGAAGACGTCAATACATATCGACATGCGATTAAAGAGCAGCGGCAAAAAGTGAGTGTGTTTAGTGCACATATGAGCGAAAGAAATAAACAGGTGTCGTTGTCAAAAAATATTGATAGTGGTGCTGATAGTGCCTTGAAGGAGCAACAGGATATTTTGTTGGCGCAAGCAAGAGTACTTGGACAGCAAGCTATGGCGCTGAATCAAGCGATTAGAGAAGCGGCCTACAATAAGTAGCCATTAAGGAGATGAAGTAAATGAAATGGACAGAAAGCATATTAGTTCCCCTTTGTTTTGTGGTGTCAGCATGTGGCAGCAGCGAAAGCCACAGTGACACCGGCAATACAGTACTGGTAAGTAACATTAAGCCAGTCGCGAAAATTGTAGATATGACTCCGATTAAAGCGATTCAAACGCCATTGAAATTCAATGGCACGGATAGTTCCGATGCTGATGGTGATGCCTTAACTTATCACTGGAGCTTAGTGCGAGTGATCGATCAGAAAGTGATCCCTCTAGAACAAAATACCGGCAATGAAATAGCCGTCAGTGTCGCGGAGCAAGGTAATTACTCTTTGCGACTGTATGTGAATGATGGGCATGAAGATAGCACTGCAGCTCAGTTTGAATTTTTGGTACCAGAGCAAGCTGCACTTGTTGCTGATGCGGGCAGAGACATTACTGTTAAAAAAGGGCAGGTGATTTCATTAAGCGGGGAAAATAGCAAAGCAAGTAATGGAACAATATCGGAATATCACTGGAAAATTCTTGATAAACCAGCGGATAGTAGTGCACGGATCTTTAGAAACCAAAGTACTAAAACTAATTTTGTCGCGGATGCTGTCGGTACATTTATAGTGCAATTATCGGTGACGGATAAAGCTGGGTTGACGGCGCAGGATTCGGTTGTGATCACCAGTGATGCCATTGATGTAAACTCGCCGCCAATGGCAATAATTAATGTTGAAAAATCAACATTAGCACCTAATGAGATTATTAGATTAGATGGTTCTAAAAGCCATGATCCGGACCGCTTAGACCGTTTGAGCTATCGCTGGTCTGTGTTATCGGCTCCAGAGAATAGTCAACCAGTTGTGAGTAAAGCATCTGCAAGGAGAGCATCTTTCTCTTCGAATATCGACGGTGTTTATGATGTGCAATTAGCGGTTACCGATCAGCATGGAGCTCAGGATGAGGTGGTGCACCAATTTATAGTTCAATCAGAAAATCAGGTGCCGATTGCCGTTTTAGGCTCAGATAAAGTGGTTAAACTATCTGAAACCGTGTCTTTATCCTGTGTATCTTGCTTTGACCCAGAAGGAGAGCAACTTAGCTATGAGTGGTTGTTATTAGGTGCACCGCAAAGTAGCGCCGCGCACATAGTGTCAAGTCAGTCAGCTGTTACAGAGTTTACTCCGGACGTTGATGGGGAATATTTAGTTGCTGTGCGAGTTTCAGATGGACTGCACTCTACAACGTCTAATACTCAAATGTTTGATGTAAAGGCAAATCAAAAACCAATCGCGCAAATAGCGCCTATATCTACAGTCGCTCTCGGCTCTCAGATAGTTTTGGATGGGACGGGCAGTCTAGATCCTGAAGGTGCAGACCTTACCTATGAATGGCAGGTTGTTTCTCAACCTGCCAATGAGGTGCTTGATACATCTATAGCGGGTAAAGCAACGTTGCAAGCGAGTCATACGGGCACCTATGTATTTTCACTCAAAACCCATGATGGCACACAATACTCCGATACAGTGACACAAACTGTTTTAGTAACACAAGATAGAGCGCCAGTGATTAATATTCACGGTGGAGATAGCCAAAGTGCACGTCTTGGAGATCAAGTCACTCTTGATGCAACAGCTAGCTATGACCCAGAGGGCGAAGCACTGGTTTATCAATGGAAGCTTGTTGCACCAGCAGGTTCAAACACCGTAATGGATGATAGTCGTACTGGGCTATTGAACTTCACACCTGATATAGCAGGGCTTTACGATGTTAATTTAACCGTATCAGACGCAGGCGGGTTGCAGACCAGTAGTACAGTCACTGTTACGGTCACAGAGCAAATGGATGATCTCCTGTCAGGGACAGTAAAAGGTCGTGTAGTTGATACTGTATTAAATGGTGTGCCAAATGCGGTATTTAAGATAAATGACGAGTTACACACAGCCGGTAGCGACGGGTTTTATGAATTTCCAGTAAAAGTGGAAAATGGCGCAGTAATAACGCTTGAGACACACGATGAGCGCTTGGTCAGTGCTAAGCATATTACGACTCATATCAGTCAAAATGACTTTATTGTAAATGTGGGTGAGTCATTTGTACCAGTGAATCAGGTTGTAGATACTTATATTTGGGGTTGTGCTGGCTATACCGGGCCACAAGAGGTAAGCATTAAATTTAAAATGGTAGAGACTTTCCCTACTATGGACAAATTCACAGCCCAGTTTGAAAAATCATTTCTATTTACTGTTGAAGGTAATAAAAAAATCTCTTTACCAGCAACAGCTACATACGAAGTAACGACCGATGACAATATAACTATATCGCCATCGGAATCGACTAAAACTATATATTACGCTCCTGATTTTGGGGCAGTTAATATAATTAATATCTGTAATTAACTTTTCAATAAGGAAAATTAAAAGTGAAATATCTATCTATGCTTTTTTTGTTTATATCTATTTCAGCTAATGCCGTAGTACCTATATATGTGAGTGGTGAGAAGTTTCAATATAATGAAAGTGACTTTGACCCTATTATAGAACGAGGTCATGTCATTGGTTATGAAGCTAATATTCCAGTACATGTGGATCTAGAAGACCCGTTCTTTGGTTATCCAGAGCTGGTTTTTGATATGAAATCTGAAGTCAAAGGCAGTATTGGGGCTGCCCCAATGTTTGCCGAAATGTCAGCTGTTTGTTCAGGTGATACATCAAGCGTCGATATTGGGCGTGATGCTGATATTATTATTAAAAGAGCCGGTGTTGTTAGAAATGCACGTTTCTCTATTTATAATAGGTTGCGTACAAATGGTGTTTGTAAAAATTTGAATGTTAAAATTGAAAAGATTCACAGCTCAGTTACTGATACAGAAGCTTATGTTGATAATTTTAATTTTGATTTAATTGTTTACTTTGGCTACTAAAGTTAAAAATAAAATCAACAGAGCGTTGTTTTAATAATTCCATTTAAAATGACGAAAAAATAAAATAAAAGGACTACTTTATGAAAAATCTTATTACATTGGCTATACTTTCTGTAGGAGCTATTTCTTTTCAATCAGCTGCAAATGAGCAAGAGAGTGATTTAGCACTATCGAAAATTGACCATTCAGCGCAAGTAGAATTAAACAATTTAGAGCAAGCTGAGTTTAACGATATCGTGTTCGGACCTCACTGTTGTTATGAAAACCCGGGCCAACCTGGACAACCAGGTCGTCCAGGTTGTCAAGGGCAACCAGGGCAGCCAGGATTTGCTTCTGTATCAGATGCGGAAATGCTAGCTGCGGCACAACCTTCAATGTTATCAGCCCCTATTTATATTGGAGGCGCTCGCTATACATTGACTAAGTCTAACTTTAACCCTGTCTATGAAACACGTGTAATTTACGACCCTTGTTATTTTGAACCACCTCGCACTTATCGCCAACTTGTTGGGTATGAAGTGTCATTCCCAGTTGATGGGGATTTTGGTCAAGACCTAATTTATGATCTAGTAGGTCGCTCAAATAAATCAATGTCGCTATCGGCATCGTGTGGAAGTTTCTCTGGGTCTGATTCAGGTAGTAAATATGTGATTTCTACTCGTAAAAATACCGGTGGAAGCTGTAAAAATATGCATGTTAAATTTAGATTTACGGGGTCAGCACCGAGTTATATTAATCTGAATGTTACTATTTCAGAAGAAATATAATAAATTAATTTCTGTTCCTCGTCGCAGTTTTTGTACTGCGTACGAGGTGCTGGTTTTATATTCGTTGAAATTATTTGTTTTTTCTTTGTTTCTAACTTTCCTTTTAATGTCGGTTTTTTAAATGGTTATGTGTGGCGTGTTGAGTTTTTATAATTTAATTTGCTTTATATGATTTACATTGTTTGGCGTTAATGGGTTTGTTAATCAATAAAGGTTGTCTTTTTCTCGTTGCCATAGGGTTGAGGGGAAGTTATTAAGATCCGATTTAAACGAGTTTAGAAAATATTTAAGCCTTTCAAATAAGTGAAAGTATAAGGAAATTATTTATGAAAAAACTATGTATTTTAGTCGGTATGATTGGATGTATGAGCCAAGCATATGCACTGGAACAACAAAAAGTAGTGACCGTAAACCAAGATGTAATTACGTTATCGATGGAAGATTTTCAGCCTATTACAACAAATTGGGCTAATCGTGAAGTGACAACGGGATATCAAGCTTTAATCGATGTTGTGGGAGCCGAGTCAAGTTTGGTGTTTCAGGGCAAAGGCGAGCTAACGGCTAGATGGTTTGCTTCTAATTTTGGGATGACCGCAAAAGTATCATGCAGTGGTATTCCCATTGGTATGGATAAAGTGTATGGCTATCGTATTAACAGAGTGTCTACGCCAGCCAGCCCAGAGATATCAGAACTTAGACATAATGTGGGAGCATGCACTCAATTGAAGGTCGAGTTTAACAAAGAAGGCAGTATTAGCCGCCAATTTTACACTCGAATCCAAGACATCAATTTCTCATTGTCAGTTAAAGGGCTCAACAACACATCGGAAGGAGTTTGATTATGTTAAAAGTAGCCGCAATAGGGCTAGCGTTTATGACGACTAGCGCAGCAATTAACGCATCTGAAATGGAAGTGTCATTTACAAATAAAGATATGGTGCAAAGCGGTGCAACTTATTCTTATGCGCTAGAGGCTATGAATACGATTAGTGCGTCGGTATTAGAAGTTGATATTCAAGTCCAAGGTGAAGGAGATTCAGTTTTTCAAATACTCCCAGCTTGTACTGAGTGGCAAGGCAGTACTTGTGTTGGGGCACCAAAAGATATTCCGCATAGTGAGTTCTTGCACGAAGTTGACGTTTCTGTTGAATGCAACGGTCAAGCTCTTTATCAGAAAACCAAAAACAATATTGAGTTTACTAATGAAGAAATAGTGACGATGGCAAGTCAACTTGCATTTGTTCACTCTGAAATAAAGCTTAATCGGATTGAGTGCGCAGATCTTAATGTCAATGTACGTACAGTTAATGGTGCTAATGATGCCATTATCACAGGTGTTGTTCGCTTTAAAGATTCAACGTCAATTCCTACTTTTAAAAATTATGATGTAAATTTATGAAAAAATTATTAGCGATAGGTAGTCTTTTATGTGCAGTAAATGCGTTTGCTGACCCTGGTAGTGTGTCTGTTGGTGGTAATGTTGTCGAGCTTCGTTTTCAAGACTTCACACCCATAACAAAACCATATGCAGGTCGGGAAGCTGTTGTGGCATATGAAGCGACATTTGAGATGGATGGTGATTTTGGGCAAGACCTTACTTATCAAGTTGGTGGTAAATATCATACACGATGGTTTGTTGGTTCTATGGCTGTATCATTATCGGCTACATGCACTGGACCTGGTCTTGCTGCGCCAATATTTCTTGGCGAAGATTTAGCAACAGGCTTCCGCATCGACCGAACTTCATATGAAGCTAACCCAAGTTTTTCTAATGACCTGAACACCGGTGGTGAGTGCGACACAATGACGGTTAGACTAGATAAAGTGGGCCATTTGAGTCGGCAGTTTTACACTAGAGTGACTGATCTACAATTTAATGTGCACATTATAGAGAAGCTGCCAAACTAGTCTTCTATTGAGGATATGTAAAATGAAATATGCACCTTTGCTGTTGCTAAGCTTATTTACATGTACAGCTTCAGCTTTACCAATCATTGTGAGTGGTGAAACGACTTCACTTACAAAATCAGATTTTACTCATGAAAAGAAACTTTTTGTTTCTGAAGGTGGCGTAGACAGGTATGCAGAAGTAGCGTATCAAGTTAAATTACCTCTTGTACATACAGCGGGTATATCTCAATTGGATGTCCATTTGAGTGGCTCGATTACGTCTGCATGGTATTCATCTAATTTTGGTATGACCGCTTCATTATACTGTAATGACACAAAGATTGGGGAAGACACTACTTTTGGTGTTAGATATGAGCGAGTCAGTTACAGAGTTAAGCCTAGTATTGTAAAAAGCTCTGTTCATATCCCTGCTGGCTGTCAAGAAGTTACCGTACGGTTAGACAAGGTAGGCAGTATTGCTCGGCAGTATTATACGAATATAAGGGATATAGATATCAATGTTTATCTATTGGCACCGTTTTAAACGGTAAATCGTATAGTCGCATTGTATAAATAAGGTCAATTTTTTCGCTTTTAAAGTTGACCTTTCTTCTATTTATAGAGAACCTTTGTATTTCTGTATGATATTAGAGCGTTTTTATATGAAAATCAGGGTTAGAGATTGATTTTTGCACGAACACGTTATTTTTATCACTTTTCTTCAAATAAACGCTTGCGCTTTTTCTGCATCTCCCTATAATGCGACCCCACTGACACGGAGCGCTACGCTAACTTAGCAAAGCAAAACGCAGTCAACGTCGAGTAAAACTTAAATTTAAAAAATTTTAACT
>NZ_JAGJEE010000031.1:0-59982 GCF_018100885.1 Pseudoalteromonas sp. MMG013
CGAAATAAGTGCCGTATTAAGTGCACTTCCTGAACTTAAAAATGCGGTGGTGATTGATGTAGCACACAATGCCGGCCAAGCTTTAGCTGCCTATATCGTGCCGCACAATGCTGACGAGGTAGACATTGCACAATTACGTGTCAGTTTATCCCAGCAACTGCCTGAATATATGGTGCCTAGTAGCTTCACTATAATTGAAGACCTGCCATTAACTGGCAACGGGAAACTCAATAGAGCAGCGCTCCCTACACCCACCTTCACTGATGAGAACAACTACGTTGCACCTCGTAATGAGCTAGAGCAACAACTGTGTGACATCTGGCAGGAGGTTTTGGGGATTGAACAAGTTGGCATTGAAGATAACTTCTTCCAAATTGGGGGAGATTCCATTGTCAGTATCCAACTTGTGTCTCAGTTAAGAGAGCAAGATATACAACTGCAAGTAAAAGATATTTTCAACGCACCTACACCAGCACGTCTTGCGTACTTGCTAAAAACAAGTAATACAACCCAGCGTCATATTGATGCTGAACAAGGTATGCTCACTGGCACATTTGAATTGCTCCCCATTCAACACTGGTTTTTCAATAAAAAGTTAGCCAATGAGAATCACTGGAACCAAACTTTTATGTTAGCGCTGCCGCCTTTAGTCAGCTGTGAAACGCTGCATAACGCATTCATTAAACTCGCAGAGCAACATGATATTCTTCGGTGCCAATTTCAAGACTCTGATGAGGGCGTGGTACAACAATATCAAGCGCATTTCTCTGTACCGGATATTATCGAACGAGATATCTCAGAGTTAAATGACGATCAATATCAGGCATTAGCCACACAGCTGCAGAGTGAATTCAATTTAAAAACGGGACCATTATGGCAGGTGGCCAAACTGTCTGACACCGCAAACAATACTGATTATCTATTGTGTGCTTTTCATCATCTCATTATCGACTTTGTATCTTGGCGAATCATTATTGAGGACCTCAACACGTTGTTAACGGGTAAAAACCTAGCTAATAACAAAACCAGTAGTTACCGCCAATGGCAAACAGGTCTCAATAACTACCTTACGGAGCATTCTAAGCAGCGCGTGTATTGGCAAAAAATATTAGATCATAATAGCGCACCATTGCAGCCAATTGCATCGCAACAGCAAGTGCAATTAACTTTAAGCCAAACCACATCTAACCTATTTGTTACGCAAGCTAACCATGGCTTTAACACGCAACCTAGAGATCTGATCCTAAGTGCACTTTCTAGCACATTGACCAAATTAACAGGCAATAAAGACAACTTAGTGATGCTGGAAGGACATGGACGTGAAGCCATTGATGACGCGCTAGATGTCTCTCGTACCGTTGGATGGTTTACATCGATTTACCCCGTACTGTTAACAACCCGTGACAGTGAAACACAAACGATTATTGACATAAAAGAGTCGCTAAGTGCAATTCCTGACAACGGCGTTGGTTTTGGTCCATGTTATTTCTCAGAACAACTTACTGGCTCATTACCCACCATTTGCTTTAACTATCTTGGTCAAGTAGGGAGTAACAGCAAACAGAAAAAACCTGACGGTGCATACTTAGTAGATAAGCACTCTGGCAGTGCAATTTCACCAATAAACACCTCTGAATTCGCTCTGGATATCAATGCCGCAGTGATCGCCGATACTTTGACCATTAACGTCAATAGTCAGCTTAATAATAACCAAACGCAACAATTCCTTGCTGAGTTCGAACAGCAGTTACTGACAACGATTGAACTCTGTTGTGAGCAAGCCAAGCTAGGTAGTACAAACACCCCAAGTGACTATAAGTTAACCAACATATCAATGTCACACTTACAGTCTTTACAGCACCGCTATGCTATTGAAGCCCTCTATCCTGCCAATAATTTACAGCAGGGCTTTGTGCTGCATCAACTGAGCTATCCCGAAGATGTGGCGTATCGAGTTCAATCTCAAATGCAATATTTTGACGAAATTAATCTAGAAAAATATCGTCAAGCTTGGGTTTTGACTTCTATGCGGTACCCCGCATTGCGCACCGCTTATGATTATCAGCAAGCACTTGTGCAAATCATCAGTAAAGAGGCGGGTGTTAATACACACAATTATGACGTCGTTGATTTAACTCATCTCTCGCCAGAGCTACATAACCAAGAAATAGAGAAGTTAGAGTATGAGATGTTACATACCCCATTTGATTTCTCTCAACCTGGGCTATTAAAACTCAAACTAATCAAGCATACCGAGCAACACTACAGACTTTTAAAAACCGAGCATCATAGCATTTGTGATGGCTGGAGTGGTCCAATACTCATGCAATGCGTGCATCAGTATTACAGCGCATTACTGCGTGATGTTGTACCTTCGGTGATACCTGATGAAGCCTACCATTTAGCGCAAGCTCACCTGAGAGATACGCAAACCCAAACGCGTAAATTCTGGCAAAAGAAGACGAAAGAGTTCGTTGCAGCAAATGATTTAAACAGTATGTTTTCCATCACGGTCGACTTGGAGAAATCACGGGTAAATACTACGGCAAACGAGATTAGCACTCGTTTACCCAATCATCACTACGCCGCATTACAAAATATCTGTAGTAAACAAGCGGTGACGCTTAATAGTGCAATTCAATTGGCGTGGCACAAACTCGTGCAAATTTACACACGGGACGTACAAACAATTGTAGGCACTGTCGTTGCCGGCAGAGAAATGCCTGTGCCTAATGTTGATCAAAGTGTTGGTGCCTATATTAATACCCTACCATTGGCGATTAATTGGGATAACAAGCTCAGTATTTCTGAACAGCTCACCACTATCCAAAATGCGATTTTAGAATTAAATAGCCACAGTAATGTTGGTCTCGCTGAATTACAAAATAACGGCGAACGTTTATTTCATAGTCTGCTTGTATTTGAAAACTATCCCAGCATAGATGATCCACAAGCGCAGCAACAAGCGAAAAAGTGGCAGTTTTCAGCCAGCGCAGAACGTGTAGAATTTCCGTTAACGCTTGTGGTAAAAGAGACCGAAAGTCTTGATATTACTTTGCAGTATAACCAACAGTGGCTTGCACAATCACAGGCGACAGTACTAATAGATCAATTGTTACTTATTCTTGCTCAGATAGGGCAAAAGCCTAACCTAGAGCATGCACAAATTGACATATGCACGGCTGAACAACACACTCAGATTTTAGCTGATTGGAATAATACCTTCGCAGAGTTCCCACATGACACCACCGCGCATGAATTAATAACACACCTTAGTAGACAGTCACAAATGCGTGACGCAGTGGTTTGCAATAACGATCGAATAAGCTATGAAGATTTAGAAATACGCTCTACCCGCTTAGCACATCGCTTAATTGAGGTTAAGCGCGCTCAAGCGATTTCTGATAATGACGACTTCCCAGTTATACTGTTTCATAATAAGCGAATAGACTCGATTGTCGCCATATTAGCGATATTAAAAGCCGGTGGCTGCTATGTGCCTATCTCACCTGATTTTCCCGCACAGCGTGTGCAGTACATCGCAAATGATTGTCAGGCAAAAGTTGCGATAACCCAACACGACACTCAAGCGTCTTTACAAAGCTGCTTGGCGGGTGAAAGTCAGACAGTAATAAGCATATTATCTGATACTCACCATGAATCGGAATACACACAATTAACCCCTTTGAGTATACCTAGGGCCCCACACGACCTTGCTTATATAATCTATACATCAGGGACTACTGGCAATCCAAAAGGCGTCGAAATAAGTCATCAAAACCTCGTTTCCTTTGCCACCGATTCAAGCATTATAGACCGTAACCTACTACAAAATGTTGCGAGCTTGTCGAGCATAACCTTTGACGCTTTCATCTTTGACTGCTTTGTAACCCTCTGTAATCAGGGCACAATGCATCTGATTGACCATGGTAACGTTGTTGACCCTGACTTGTTAAAAATCAGATGTCTTGAAAACGACATTGACACCTTGTTCATGACAACCGCCTTGTTAAACCGTTTTGCCAGTACCACCTTTTTTGTCGATACCCCATTAAAGCAAATCAATTTTGGTGGTGAACAAGTAGACTTAGATAAAGTGAAGTTAATTCAAGAAATTGCGCCTAAACTCACGATGTACCATGCTTACGGCCCAACAGAAACATCTGTTTACGCCACCATCTGCAAGCTCAGCAGTAATACATCATCAGCGCCTATTGGTCGTGCGCTTAACAATAAACAAGCCTTGGTGTTATCGCCTGCTGGCAACCTACTACCACCTGGTGTTGTTGGCGAGTTGTATATAGGCGGCGTTGGCATGGCACGTGGTTATGTAAACAGGCCTGATTTGACTGACACCGTTTTCTTAATCAATCCATTTGCAACACCGGAACATCTGCAGCGCGGTATGAACCGCATGTATAAAAGTGGTGATTTAGTTAAATGGAGTCTAGATGGGCAGCTAGAATATATTGGCCGAAATGATTTTCAAGTAAAAATTCGCGGCTATCGTATTGAATTAGGCGAAATCGAAAACGCACTACAACAATGTGACAACATCCTCACAGCAACGGTGCAAGTCTTCTCTAATGAGGAGTTTAAACGTATTGTCGCTTATGTCGTGATAGACGACAATGCACCATTTGATGCTGCCGTCATCTCACAACAATTAACACAAAAAATTCCGAGTTATATGATGCCCTCGGCCATTCAAGCGATTCCCTCATTACCAATGACTGTGAATGGAAAAATTGATAAACGTGCACTCCCTGAACCCAACTTCTCAACTGAAGCATTATTCGTTGCACCACGCAATGAAGTAGAACAGACGCTTGCTAAAATTTGGTGCCATTTGTTGGGCCTGGATAAAGTCAGTATTGATGATAATTTTTTCCAAATCGGCGGCGACTCAATTATCAGTATTCAATTGATGTCAGCAATCAAACAAAGTGGCTACCAGCTCACTACAAGAGATATATTTGAGCAGCCAACTATTCGCCAATTAACGCAGCAGATCAATTCGAAAGACCCGTGTATTGACATAGAGCGTGAAGAAGGGGTGTTAGAAGGAGAAGCAGGCTTACTGCCAGTTCAAAAGTGGTTCTTTGAACAACAATTCGCAAAGCCAGCGCATTTCAATCAATCTTGTTTGATACAGCTACCCGAACAGACAGACATAACGCGCGTTAATGACGCCATATCATGGTTACATTCTCACCATGATATGTTGCGCGCACAGTATACGTTTGACAACGAAGGGGTCATCCAAAACTACCAAAATCTAGAATGTTGCCCGTCTCCAAGCTTAGAAATTGTGGATGTGACTCACCTTGATGACAACGATGTTCAAACCAAGTTAACCACGATGCAAAGCCAATTTGACTTGCAAAAGGGGCCATTGTGGCGTTGTGCTGTGCTCAATAACCATGTCGATAACACATCTAAACTGTATCTGGCTTTTCACCATTTAATTATTGATGGTATTTCGTGGCGGATCTTAATTGAAGATCTCAGTAAGTTTCTGTTAAATGCGCCTATCTCGGAAAAAACCAGCAGCTATAGACAATGGGCAACGACGTTAGAGCAATACCCTTTTGAGCAACAACAGCCTTATTGGAACGACGTGTGTACAAACATATCTACAGCACCAATTGCACAAGAAGTGGTACGCACACATTTTAGCTTTGATACTCACCTGACGAGTAAGCTCCTTAGAGAAGCCCCTAAAGGCTTTAGCACCGAAATTAATGACTTATTGTTAGCAGCCTTATCTTTGGCACTCAATAAAACGTTTGAGCAAACATCAAGTCATATTACCTTGGAGGGTCACGGTAGAGAGCAATTAGCAGAGAATATCGATATCTCTCGCACCGTTGGCTGGTTTACTAGCATGTACCCTGTGCGGCTCTCGTCACAACAAACAATCGCCGACACCATTATTAATACCAAAGAGATGCTGAGAAACATTCCAGATAAGGGCATTGGGTTTGGTGTGTTAAATTCTAAACAGCTTTTAAATATCAGTGCGCTACCAAACATTAGTTTTAACTATTTAGGCCAATTGGATACGAAGAAATCATCAAAAAGTGAGGGGCTATCCTTGCTGTCCGAGTCCGCCGGTTTGGCCAGTGATCCGCGTAATGTCGATTTAATGGCCTTAATTATCAATGCAGAAGTTCGAGTTGGTCAATTGCAAGTTAGTATTGCCAGTCGACTCAGTGATGTGCAAAGTGACACATTTAAAAACCAGTTTAAAACCGCGTTAGAGCAAGTTATCAAAGAAGCATGTGACGCAGCTGCTCAAGGCGGCTTAACCACCTTATCAGATATTGACTCAGTGCTAAGCTATAATCTCGAACAGCCCTCTACTCCTTGGTTCTTACTTCCTCCTGGAGGGGGTGGTGCAGAAAGCTATATCAACTCGCTTGTACCAAAACTACAAGGCCCTTGCCATTGTTTTAACAATATTTATGCCGCTCAGACTCAGCAAGATAGCGGGTTTGCCGTTCAATTTTATGACTTTTCAAGGCTAGCAAGCCAATATGTACAGCACATCAAGCAACTCCAGCCACAAGGTCCATATCGATTATTTGGTTGGAGCTTTGGTGCAACGCTCGCTGTGGAAATCGCGAAACAATTAGAATATGCAGGTGATAAGGTCAGTCATTTGGTGTTTGCAGACCCGTGTTTCAATTACCACATGGTAAATAATGAGATATTCAACACTCACCCTCATTTAGCCGATGTGATACCAGACAAGATTAACTACGAATATACCCCCGCTAACAAGTTAATAACCAACGCTCATACGGTTGTGCTTAAGGCGACCAGCAAAGTGATACCAAACGAAGACGCTGAAGATCGGGATAAGCAGTTATTAGTGGAGCATTTACTTAATTACTACTTAACAGTCCCTGATAACTTTTTGAATGAAGTCGTCGACACTTCACAGCCGAGTATTTTGACTTTGAAATCCAATCATAATGATTGGATAAAAAATCCAGAGGACATCATACAAGTTACAACACTATTAAACACACTCGCCTCTTAACAGGGCAACAGGACATTAATACAACAAACATGGTGGGATGGCTAGCATTTCAAGTTTTAAGAAGGTTAGTTATTCCACACCACAGTATTTAATTTGTTGTATTTATTTTTAATAATATTCAAGCGATTAAGGAATACTTAATGATCAAGGAATTCGTAGACGTACTCATTATTGGTGCTGGACCAGCAGGAACTATGACAGCGGCTAAATTAGCCAAATCAGGCTTAACAGTCAAAATAGTTGAACGCAGTCACTTTCCCCGCTATGTGATCGGTGAAAGCTTATTACCACAAAGTATGGCACACCTTGAAGATGCTGGCTTTATGCCTGCGTTACTTGAACGCGGTTATCAAAAAAAGATAGGCGCCAACTTTAAGCAGGGCCCATTTCAAGAGTTTTTTGATTTTTCGAATAACTATACCGAGGGATGGACATGGACTTGGCAAGTACCACGTGATGACTTTGATAACGTACTCGCACTAGAAGTTCAAAAAATGGGGGTTAATATCGAATTTGGTACCACTGTGACCAATGTTAACTTCGAACCAGAGCACCCTATCGTTCAAGTGGTTGATGAAGCTGGTACTCATAAAGAAGTCCAAAGTAAATTTGTTGTAGATTCGAGTGGCTATGGTCGAGTCTTAGCCAATCACTTAGACCTCAATGAACCGTCATCATCGCCTGTCAGAGGGACTATCTTTGCCCAGTTCAAGCCTGAAAATGGGGTTGTTGAAGGTGAAGAAAATGGCAAAGTGACCATTTTAGTGCATGCAGAAGATGTGTGGATTTGGTTTATTCCATTCTCTGATGGCCGTGTATCGGTCGGCTTTGTTGGAAACCCTGAGGTATTAAAAAGTCCAGACGGTGATGATGAAACGCATTTCCTCACACTACTGTCGCAAAATGAAAATGCCTCACAAATGATCGAAGGGCTTACTCTATGTATGGCGCCAAAAGCCATCCATGGCTACTCAAAAGGCATCAAACAGCTATACGGTAAAAACTACGTGTTAACCGGTAATGCCAGTGAGTTTATCGATCCCGTGTTTTCTGCAGGTGTTATGTTTGCCATCGAATCTGGTGCGGTCGCAGCAGATTTAGTCACAAAAGAGCTTAATGGCGAGCAAGTTGACTGGGAGCAAGACTACCAGCAACACATGCTGTCAGGCATCGATGTAATGCGTACTTATATCGACAGCTGGTACGACGGCAGGCTTAAATCGTTATTTTTTAGCGTCGATAAACCAGAAAAAATCAAACGCCAAATCACTTCTGTGTTAGCTGGTTATGTATGGGACAGAAGTAACCCATTCGTAAGTCGTAGCGAGCGCACCATTGATTTATTTGTTGAATTAACCTCAGGGGAAACTGAAACGAGCTCAGCATAACGGCGGTGTAAGACTTAAATAGCAAGCTCTGCTCGCTTGCTATTTAACACAACTAATTACAGCAAATATATAACATATGTAATTAGTGAATTCCCCTCCCACTGCATTTAGTTGCTGAGAATACCGATAGTGTGACCACTATTGGCGACTCGCTGTGCTCTAAAAGCAAAAGGATATTGAAAAATAAACTAAAAATACTATACGGAGATTTAAAAATGAGTTTACTGAAAAAACCTTTAACGCTGATATTTGGCTCAATCGCCTTGCTAAGCTGCGCTACTCAAACGGCTTATGCCGGTCAATACAAAACCATTCTCATTCATGGTTTTCAAGCAGACCAATTAGCAAATGCAAGCAATACTGACGTTGCGTTAGACGGAGAGCAATACTGGTCATCATTTTGGTTAAATCACGCTGATGAGCGTATTGACTGGCCATCATATGAACGTCTTGAAGGCAAAATAGCCACTGATTATATTTGGCCAAAACTACAGCAATTATCACGTGACAATGTCTGTAACCCAGGGTGTGTATTTGTAACCCATTCAACGGGCGACCTTGTCGCACGCTATATTTTAGATAATCAAGCAAACTGGCTAGAAAATGCATCTATGCAGCCACTAAATATCGTGGCTACATTTGACTTAGCAGGCGCAGGCGGTGGCAGTGAGCTTGCCGATATCGCAGTCAACGCAGCAACAGATCCGTCCGCTGTTGGCAGTTTAGTGAGACAGGCCATTGAGTTGTGGTTAGGGGAAATCCCACAAAGTGGTTTAGGCGTATTACATGATTTGAAAGTTAATAATGCACGTCAAACAGCACAACTACCAAGCGATAATGCACCTCGTTTACGCTTCGTCGCTGATGACAGCGACTTCCTAAATCTCACCTCTCCTTTCATCGCTGGTAATGATGACGGTGTAGTTGCGACACACTCATCATGTGGTGCAAGCCGTGCAGATAGCTTTGGTAGCTGCTCAAGTAATATTGATTTAGACGGCCATCTTAAATCACAAAGTGACGCAGTGTCAGGGTTCATGCCATATCACTACCCACTGCTAATGAGTGATGAATATAGTCACGGCAACATTACCGACTCTGCATACCAAGGTACGGTTGCACCAGCAACAACTCAAATCAACTTACCGGGTTACAAAAACATTTCATACAACACATATGAAAAAACCACGGGAAGCTGGTTTTGGAAAAAAACTTACCGTTTGGTAAGTGAATCGAAGCAACAAAGCTATTCAACACTTATTTTGAACTCGCTTTAATCTATTTGGACCGTGTGGCAATCATGATGATTGCCACTTTTTACGAAGTATCAAACTATGAAGAAATACGTATTAGTTTTTTCTCTGCTATTCATAATGGCACTTGTTGGCTATGTGTGGTTGGACCAAAATACCGGTGTCACTACACCTAACGTATCAACCGTTGACACGCCAAATTCAGATATAACGTTGCCGCCTAAAGTGGCACAACCTGCATTAAAAACAACTGAAATAATAAATAAGCAAGCACTCCCTCTTGCACAAGCAGCCCAAAATATCGTGCCAATGTATGCGCATACATTAACGTTTCCGCCATACTCACAACCATTGTCACACAATGACTTTACGTTACTAAACCCGAATCACTTTTATCCGATAAAAATGCCCACCAACGATACCGGCAGTGAAGTCTCTTTAGCGCTGAGTAAATATAGATATCACCCGCCTGAAACGATTGAATACTTACTAACTGGTGATATTACCACGGCACAAATTATCATTTCAGATCAAACGAGCAGCACTGTTCTAAGTCAGGTTCAAGTAACACCTGTAAACGGGGTTTACAGTGGTAAAATTGCAGGTAAATCAAGCTGGCCAGCATCCTTGTCTTTTACCGTAAAGGCACAAACGCCGGAAAACCAAGTTAACTTAGTTGCCAACTTTCAATATCAAGCACCATCAGCAACATTAGTTAAGGTCCACCCTCCCTATACCAAACACGCTGATATGGTGTTTGACCTGACACTTGATGTTCACCAAAAAGGCATATACCGAGTAAGAGCAAACTTACTAGACCAAGATAATAACCCTATTTCTCATTTAGTCTCAAAAGCACGTTTAAAAGATGGCTTACAAACAATCAAATTGGCGGCCCATCAATCGGTATTTTTTCAGCAAAGCTCTGCTAGCACGGCAACACAGTTCATTTTGACTCAGTTTGTAATTGAAAAAATGAGCTCATTACCCGGCGAAAAAGCACAATTTGGAGATTCAAAAGTTAAACAGTATGACATAAACGATTTTTACATAGACGGATTGGACCGGCAGGATTATCAGCCATCCGCCCATGAAAAACAGAAGCTCGCATTTTTGAAATCGCTAGCAGAATAATTAATCATTAAACTCAACATAAAGGACTAACATGAAATTGTTATCAAAAATACTGACGTTACTTGCGTGCACATCTTGCACCACCTTAGCCGTTACCGCGGATGATGTGCTAGAAGCGCGCAGTAATGACTACGCCAGCGCTTCCAGCACCTGCGATCAATTAGGATCCATTCTCGGTCCTGGTAGAAAAGTCGTTATCGTAATGCAAAACAATAACTGCTACGTGCCTGGCTTTACTGCAGGGCCAGAAGTTGCAGAGCTTTATAACAGCGTGCGTGATGTGGTTAAACCACAAATCAACCTGATTGAGCATAACTTCAAAGAGACCATCACCCAATACGTTTACAATGCCTCAGCGCAAGCCGATGCAAGTGTCAAAAGTATTACCGCGCGTGTTGAAGGGAGTATCCATATGAAGATTGATGGGGTGGTAAGCAGCAATGGTACCGTGCCTGTGACACTGAATAATTTCGATATCCACGGTATTGGAAAAATGAAAAAGTACCAACTGGGTATGGGTATTTCAATCTATTTGCACGTTAAGTATGAGAATGTCTCTTTAAAAGGTCACTACAATGTAAATACCCATACAATCACTATTCAAAACAATTTATCGCACTTTCGTCCACGTGTTTATACCGATGTTAAATTACCTTTTTTCCTACGTATTCTTGATAAGTTAACGCCACCTATCATTGAAAAAATTAACCGTGAGTTTAATAGAATCGTCATCGATACATTCGAGTTTTTAGGGGTCGATATGAGCCGTAAAGTACCGCAAGCAATTCAACATGTGGCCCAAACAATCCCGCAGTCTATTGTGCCTATAAAGTCGCTAAATAACCGTCGTGTTGGTGAGCGAGTGAAGTACACCATGATCATGGATCATGAAAATTTTGAAATTCGCGATGAACGCAATTGGATCAAACTGGGATTGATCAGTATCCGTTTCTAAGCAATCGACATAAAACATTTACAATCAAAAAAAACAGGAAATTACGATGAAGTTAGTTATACCCGCATTGGCGCTTTTTGGGTCTCTTTTCACTCAAACGATCCATGCAAGCAACCTAAAGTATTCAACTGGTGATGTAAAACCCACATCAACCCAGTCTGTGAGCACATCAAGTATTACATGGGATTCTCCTTCTTGTCGGCGTGCAACCGCCAATATTGGCACTGGTAGCAATCACATCATTCCTATGGTGTTAATGAACTCCAATGGTGAATGTTTGATTTCTCCCAATGGTGCACCAAGAGAGGCATACGAGCAGTTTGCTAATCAAATAAATCCGCAAATTGATAAATTAGAACATAACTTCAAAGAGATGATCACTCAATTTGTCAATAACGCCGCAGCACAAGCTGATGCCAATGTAAAAAACATTTCCGCTGAGCTTGATGGCCCAATGAAAATGAGCATTAATGGCGTGGTCGACGCAGATGGTTTTGTACCTGTCACTTTTAGTAACTTTAATATTCATGGTGTTGGAAAGTTACGTAAGTATCAGTTAGGCCTGCGGATCCATATATACATTCACATCAAATACAAAAATATGGTCGTGAAAGGAAAGTACAATGTGTTCACTAATGAGTTAATTCCTGAGCACAATATCTCAAGCTTCCAACCTGAGGTATATAGCGATGTTGATTTACCTTGGTTGTTTGCAATTATTGATGCAATTACACCTGCTATTTTTGAAAAGTTAAATATTGAGTTTAACCGTGTCGTCACTGATATTTTTGAATTTTTTGGTGTTGATATGTCTCAAGATATACCAAAAGCAGTACAACATGTTGCTGATATCATCCCGAGTACCATTATTCCAATTAAAGCGTTAGAAGACAGCAGAGTCGGCGAACGCGTCTCCTATACGATTAGCGTCGATAGAACGTTTGCAGCACTCAGTGATGGTCAAAACACCACCACGATGCAGTTAGTCCCTGTTTTTTTCTAATCTAGCGTTACCAAGTACTTCCATATAACAGTGTGCGCTTTGTTATCAAAGCGCACACTTTCAAGCAAAGCTATCCAATCAAGGAAGATAGCAACCTTAAAGTCCACTATGTATTAAAATACGAAAGGAATATTCAATGAAATTCGCCCTACCTGCTATGCTCTTGTTTGCAGCATTTAGTAGCCAAGCCAATGACTTGGCAACGCTAGACTACCAATCAATTAGTCACCTAGACAATCACTTAGAATCGCTAAATATTAGCGCTAAAAACTTTGAGGACGTCGCAGCGCTTACACGCACCACTACAAGCAGGGTTTCGTGGGATTCAGCATCTTGTCGAGATCTCACGTCCAATATTGGTGGTGATGACATGCCTTATTATCCGGTCATTTTAGTCAACTCAAATAACGAGTGTGCCATAGGTCTCCACGGTAGCGGCAGCCCCGTCATTGATATGTATACATCTGTTATGGCGGAAATAAACCCGCAAATTGATTTAGTTGAGCATAACTTCAAAGAAATGATCACCCAATTTGTCAACAATGCCGCAGCTCAAGCTGATGCAAATGTAAAAAACGTTTCAGCTGATCTCACTGGAATCATGAAAATGCGCATTGATGGCATAGTGGACTCTCAAGGTTATGTACCTGTCACGTTCAGTAACTTTGGCATCCACGGTATAGGAAAGCTGCGAAAATATCAGCTTGGCATGAAAATAGACATTTATATTAATATTAAATATAACAATCTGACTATGAAAGGAAAATACAATGTACACACAGGTCAATTAATTGCGAACCCAGATATATCCAGCTACCAGCCAGAGGTATCCACCAAAGTAAAACTGCCTTTTTTCCTAAGAATTCTTGACGATATCACACCTGAAATATTCTACAAACTTCAAACGGAATTTGGTCGTGTTGTCACTGATATCTTTGAGTTTTTAGGAGTTGATATGTCGCGAGATATACCTCAAGCGGTTCAGCATGTTGCCAATTTAATTCCTGACACTGTGGTCGAAATTAAGCCCTTAAATCAATATAAAGTAGGCGACCATGCTTTTTATGAGATCAATATAAATCGTGGATACGCATCACTCTCAGATGGGCATAACACGACGGTCATGCAAATCGTACTTTTCCGCCTAGGCTATTAATAAATAGAGAGGGCTCATCCTATGAACCCTCTCTTAAAAACATAATAAAAAAACATGCCACCATATAAACCATAACTTTAAAGGAATATAAAATGAAAACCCTTTTTTCATCGATACTACTGTTTATATCTATCCATAGTCATGCATCAGGCCCGGAATCACAAATCAGCCAACCAACACCTCTCGCACTGCAGAGCCATCAAAATACCGCTTCTCCCCCCCATATATACACATGTAAAGGCATCTGGAAATTAATGGATAAAGGCGGTCCGGGCAACGACCCTATGATGTTAGCCTATTCAGATGATGGGTGTGTTGTTGAACGAAACGGTCCAATACAGAGTACATACAACGCGATTATGGGCCAAGTGCTCCCGCAATTTAGACGAGTCGAAAGTAACTATAAAGAACTTATCACACAATTTATCTATAACGCTGCTGCGCAAGCAGATGCTAATGTAAAAAATATATCAGCCAATCTGACAGGCCTGATGAAAATGCGCATTGATGGTGTCGTTGACTCACAAGGTTATGTACCTGTTACTTTTAGTAACTTTGGTATACACGGCGTCGGTAAGCTCAGAAAATATCAGCTTGGCATGAAAATACATATTTATATCAACATTAAATACAACAACTTGGTCGTAAAGGGAAAGTATAACGTGCATACTGGTCAGCTCATTGCGACCCCAAGCATTTCAAGCTACCAACCCGAAGTTTACACTAAAGTGAAATTGCCTTTCTTTTTGAAAATCTTAGATGACTTAATCCCTGAAATTTTCAATAAACTCCAAACTGAGTTCGGTAGAATCGTGACTGATGTTTTTGAGTTTTTTGGGGTCGATATGTCACAAAGCATTCCACAAGCTATTCAGCATATCGTTAACATTGAACCGGAAACGTTTGTACAAATAAAGCCACTTAATGGTTACAACGTCGGTGAGCATGTATTGTATGAACTGAATGTTAGGCGTGGGTTTGTTTCTATGAAAGACGGTGACAACACCATCTCAATCGAATATATGCATACCCCAAGGAGGTAACAAAATAGGCATGGGTATTAAATACCCATGCCTATTAAAAAACCAAGTAATTTAAAATAATTAACTGCAAATACAAATTAAATAACTCACTAAGAAAATCCACTTAATAATCTAGCCAAATAAACCTCCACCAACTCACACCCATCATGACAAAAGCTCTGCTGTAAGGCGTCTATTGCAAATACATAACTAACCTCAGGTTTAGATAAGGGTTTTGGAATAGGAAATATTTTGTAAACAAACTTACGTACAATCCAATGATGATATTTTGTTCAATATCAAGGCGCTTTTATGCAGTAATAGCGGGCTATTACAAATGAAAGCAACGCCAAGAGTGAGAAAAATAGCTTTATTGGGCAAATTCGCTTATCCAGAGCTGAGGTTAACTACATGCCGACGACTTTTTTCAAATGTGTGGCTAAACGTAAGTCAATTTGAGATGTCGGAGCACCAATCTCAACCAATGCATCTTCAAAATCCCCTTTACTAAAATTATCATAAACATCATTCGATAACGCATACGGTTCGCTTGGCATTCCTGTAAATGGGAAAAGCATGCGATCTAGTCCTCCATCAGCATCTTCATCATGGATCACGTTGATGGCGTATTGTCCGGCAGGCACATTCTCAAATGTAATCAGGGTATTTGGCATAGTTGGGGTAACTATCTTTTTTAAGTAAAACTTAGCTTCAGGATCATTAATGTTTAGGTCTGCATGATAGTCTCCACTATTATCATGGATCATCACTATTAATTGGCCATCCGTATTTTGTACATTACTAATATTAACAATCAGTCGTGTCGGCTCCCCATTCCCATCATTGACACTTTTGTAACTTGTTGACTGGCAACCCGATAACATCAGTAACCCACACAGTGCCATTAAAGGTAGTTTAAACATTGAGTATTCCTTACGTTAATTAAGTTTACAGCTAACAATAACACGTTAAATTTGTAAACTTTATGTTTTCAACCCGCTTATTTTGTAAGAAACTGTAGACCCTTATATAGTCGCTTATACACTCATTAAAAAGTCTCTCAGAGTGTTAATGTAAATAACACTCTGAACTGTAGCAACAGCTTCACACACGCAGAGCGCCTTTATAGCCCGCGTACTTTTTCAAAACCTTGGAAAGTTGATGTGTTTTTCGTCTTTTTTTATAAATAAATCGTTTTTCATAGAAAAATTCAGGCAAACTTTCGAGCAAGTTCAATTTGTAAACTGGGTTAATAGCTGCGCCTAATACCATACCAATTTCACCTTCTTGCCACTCATGACGATAAATTGGTGTGATATCCTGTTCCACGTACCGTTGCCAAGTTTCTTCTATTACATTCGCCCAAATAACATACCCCATTAATATCTTGGTCGCTTTATCTCTCATAAGGTGACAAGTACCTTGATTAATCGAATAGTCTATCAAGCGAAATGTTTCCACATCGGTAGACTGGTTTAATGCAGCTCTAAAGCGCATAACTGCAGCAAGGGTTACATCATGCTGTTCATTGTTCATTAGATAACTTCCTTAGTAGCTTATCTATATTGTCAAAATACTCACCAAATATGAGAGAGTTCGCTCTAAAGAAATCACATGGCAGATCCGCTATGTTCCCAACCAAAGCAGTAAAGTGTGTGTTTTTATTGCGCGTCGTATTAACAATCATTTTATCTGCGTCAAAAACAAGACTGCATGCCTTATCGGTACTTTGATATAATATTTCACTATCCAAGAACGTATCATCGAAAACCCAAAGTGAACTGGCTTTATAAGACTCCACAAAGAATTTGATCTGAGAAGGTATGGCCTTCTCTGACAGCTTTTGCAAACAAGATTCGACTTTGGTTCGATAATATAGCTTAGCGAGTAAATCTCGCTTTAACGCTTTTATTAAACAAACAGCTACGAACCCTCGAAAATTAATTGTATCTTTATGCTTATAATGGAGATAACAATACCGATAAAGGTGCGCTTCTGCAGACTCCTTAGTATATAAAACTGTATCGACCACATTGATAATATCACCACATAGATTAACTGAATGCTCATCGTCCAAGTGATGGGTGAAGTAGACTTTACTTTCCTGTTTGAACAAAGATTTTAGTCGATGATACAGAGGCGCGACTTTACTATCATTATCAATAGAAGTTGCAATCTCCCTGTCTAAGCCCAAAACGTATGGCAAGTGATAATCAATGCTCAATGCCAATGAGGATTTAAAATAATCATGTAATATAGAGGTATCAAATGAGATACCAGTGAATTTACTATATGTGTCACAAAGCTCTTGAGACACTTCTATTGCAATGCTCGACTCATGATAGAAAGTCAAGTTTGCCACTCGGTAATTTCTTCCCCTATCAATAAAGCTTGGTGTTACCAAGTCAATCCAACGGCCATCCATCAAAATATTAGACGGTGTCATCGCGCCATGGGTAATACCCGCAATATGGGCAAAGCCAAACTGTTCTGCACAACCTTGCAGAAATTCACCCACATATTCGATGAACTGGTCATGTGAATCGAAACTATCCGCGAGTGCGTGAATTACATTGCGGATCCGGTGTACATCCGAAATGACTTCAGCTTGATATTTTTCTTGAATTTTGAAATTGTTTGTACGCATAAAATGAGCAGGCCTAATGGCTTTTTCCCGCACAATTAATGCCCCATGAGTTGCTACTAGTGACTCTTTTCGGTCTTCATTAAACTCAAATGCGGTATTCTGCCCCGTATAAATAACGCCATAAAAGTCAGCGACACCAACAGGTAGCACGTTTGCTAATACTTCAGAGTATATGGCTTCTAATAATGCTTCTTCTAATGGCACAGTTCCATGGTTATAGTTGACGCCTTCAATCACACCAGCTAATGGGGTTAAGCCAACTCCTTTTACTTGATAGTGCCCATAATTAGCGGCCCTAGCACCTCCCCCATGTGAGTTTAACCCTCGTCCACCGTATCGCTCAAATTCAGGGTTCGAAAAGTCCAAGTCCAGTAGTGATTTACTTTGATATAGAATAAAGCTGTTTGGTCGATTAACATTCTCCAGTTCTACCGACTCTATTTTTATATAATTACTCACTTTAATTTCCCTTCAAGTAACATGTTACTTATTTTCTCTTTGTCTTTTAAACCCCAATACTCACCTACTGAGATAGCATGCTTCGCGGTTCTCCCCAATGCGTAATACTGATATACAGCAATGAGCGCACCAATTCGATTCCCCGTTGCACAGTGTAAAAATACCTGCTCATGGGCATGTGCATTTAATATAGATTGTAGCTTCAGTGCATTCAAAAGGTGGATACCATTATCGCGCTCTATCGACAATCTCTCGTAGTTTAAGTCTTGCTGCGTTACATACGTAAATTCGTCCCAGCTTTGCTCTCGTACAGGCAAACAATTAATAAAAAAAACGGTTCCTTGACGCTTTAGTATTTGTACATCCTTTTGGCTGGGCTCTCCTCCGACGACTAAATAATCACTAATTACTCGATAACGGCACGATAAATTAGATAAGCTTTCTATATCAAACACATTGCTAATCAAATCCAGTTCACTCCTTGTAAATTGCGGTATACGAGTCGTTAAGTGCAAAACTTATCGAAAAGACCATCCAGTTCTAACCGTACCTCAGTGCTAACCATTGGATACATGCGACGAAACATATCCAATATATCCTCATGATAATATTCCTGTTCTTTGTTTCTTGCCACATCAAGGTCATTGGCGATTGTTAACTCACAAAAATCATTTAATAACTCTGACGGGAACTGCGTAACAGCACCGCTAAACCTATCCCGAAAGTTAACACGACTCTCTGAGCCAATCTGGGGTAATACGTAAGGCTTGTCACACGAACAAAACAAATAGACCAATGCCTCAGCTCGTTGCCCTATCATTTCTGCAATTTCCACTCGCTGATCTGTACCTAGCAATTCAGCCCTTGTTGGGTCAGATCCATAAACAGCATGAAACAAACCAGCTAAACAAAGTGCTTCTTCCCTACCCCACCCTTCAAGGATCTTGTAAGTTCCAACTAAGTGCTGTGTCAGTGACCCATTAATATGAGCGAATTCTTCCGACCCAAAACTCTGCAACTGCTTTATTCTTTCATCCAGGTTTTTTTTTCTAATTTCCATTGTTCTAACTCATCTTTGAAGTAGTAGCGGCAGGGTTGATGCTTTTCAGCTTGCTCTAATAAACTAATCGCCGTATCAATATCAAACCGATGATATCGATAATACAACGCCGCCTCCCTGATGTTTTGGATATGAAAACGTTGTTCAACACTTCCTCTCACCTCAGAATCCGCCTCGAACTTCTTTCCATCTAACTTAATGTTGTGTCTAGAAAAAAAGTTATTTAAATCCGATATTGTGTGTACCGAATAGTCATAATTAAAAAATGTACTCATGCCTGAAAGCATACCGAGTACTTTGCTTTTATGGTCATCATATGCTTTCCTCCACACAGCCAATACTTGCGCTTCCTCCAAATTTAGACTTGTCATTACTTTTGGGAGATAACCATAACTCGCTTTGCGTTTTTCTAACCACTTTTCAACGGGTAAACTATTAAAAATAAATAGTGCGTTTGGATTTTCTGTATATAGCTGCGCCCATAATATTTCACTCGAATATATAAATTGACCGTCTGCTGTTTCATGTTGTATTTGAGAAAAAAACTGACAATCTTCATAGCCACTGAGAATTTCAATTCCTTGTTTAAAATTACTTATTGCAGAGCTAGAAAAACCATCTTCATCTTCGAAAGTAGATTGAAATTTATTTGCAATAAAATACCTATGTAGTGCTAATCCACCACATAAATCAAAGCCAATCAGAAATACCTTTTTCATATAAACAACGACCAATTTCTATTTAAAGATGCCATTTTCTTCTAGTTTTTTATCTAAAAATTTCGCATTTTCGCTTTCATGTCTTAATTTTGTCTTAGCTATGCCTTTTTTTTGGTGTGCAATTGCAGCCACTCTACCTTGCTTATTAAAGCTAAATTCAGGTGTATACACATTTAAAGCTTCATCTTTGTATGCTTCAATTGGCGATATTATTTTCCATCCCTGACTACGTATATGGCTAACTAAATCACCAATAAACAATGCAGCCAATTCATTTTCATGCAATAAAAGAATATGCTTCACAGGTTTCCCAATATGGGATTTGGCGAGTTGTTCGTAAAAGTAGATTGACTGCCAAATTGTCTCGACATAGAACTGACGAAGTTTATTAAAATCAATAGCTTTCTTGTCATGATGCGCTGATAATAGACGGCCATTTATATACCAATCAAAGTTATCTACCGTGACATAACCAAACTTATAACCCATACCATTTAAATGTTTTTCAAGTTTTTTTCTAACATCAGTCGTACTCCCGTAATGAAGATAAGGAAATCGATGCAACTTCAATACGTTTTTATAATCTTGAAGTACCAGATGTGATTTATTAAAATCAGCCAAGTATTTTTTTACATCTACTTTATTGGCAGATAAATGGTTATGGCTATGATTGGCTAAGTGAAATCCAGCTTGAGTATAAGCTTCAATTCTCTCTTTCCCTTTATCATCAACAATATTACCTGTTGTAACAAAGAAAACAGCATCTTTGACATTGTTCGACTTCAAACCCTCTATTATCCCCCGGGTTTTATCCATACCACTCATAAAAGAATTACCTTGAGTAGGGGCGTCATCAAATGACAATGCTATTTCACCAGCGACAGCATGACATAATGAAAGTAGCACACTCAAAATTAACATTAAAATAATCTTCACTTTGTTATAATCCTTTAATAAAAACAAACTCCAGTTTAATTTAATAAAAAAAATCAAACTTCAATTGCAAGTTCGCTTACTAGTTTTTTAAATGGCTTTCTATGTGCAGGTGTAAAATCGAACTCTTTCAGTTTAACAATATCTAAAAAGTCTTCTCTAGGGTGTGATGAAATGCTATTAACCCAGTCACTTTCATGCGGTAAAAGAGGAACAGAACGATAAATTAGTTTTGAAAAATGCTCCGTTGGGCAAGTATTTTGGCTATGTATTTTATAAATGTACAAATAAGGATAAAAAATCAGCATAACGTTATCCCCTAAAGCTTCAATAAGCGGCGTATCTTCACCACGGTTCAAACTCGGATATGCTATCGCATTTGCTATCAGAAAGCGTTTTTCGCAAAATAGTGTTGCTTCCCATCCTCGATACGGAGAAATATATGATTTTTCATTTCCGACATCATGCATGATGATATTGCTCAATACGACTGCGGGTACAGCAAACTTTTCGACTTCAAATAGACAAAGTGTCAATCTATCTGGGTGATGAGTATCATCATCGTCCCAAATACAAATATACTCACCTTGGGCGGCATCAATAGAACGGTTCCTCAACTCTCCCAATGTGATTCTGCAATCAGACTCAACAACAATTAAGGTGACACTCTCATCACTCGCTTCGAGTGCGTATAAATACGCTACAGTAGTGCTATCGTGACTACGGCATACCACAACAAACTCCCGATTGTTGTAAGTTTGATTTTTGTAATATTGATAAGCATTTTTTAAATGCCCCAGTCGATTTTCGGTTATGCATAAGCAAGAGATTAAAGGATTGGTTTTATTCATAATACAATGATTCACTATCTATGGTTTGAAACAACGCTCACACTTAACACACACGTCATAATCCGCTATTTCATTATTTATATGCGCGTCAATAAAGCGCTTGTATTGTTGTGATTCAAAAATATCTTGAAGACTTTGGCTTTTTAAATTCCCAAATTTAACTGTTGAATTAGAATCAAAGCAACATGGGATCACATCTAGGTCCCAAGTGATTTGTAAGATCCGCTTTCTAAACCCCCACGCGACCGAACAAACGCCTTTGGTCTCAGGTTTATTATAAGCACGACCTCCACCGTAGTTATGAATAACATTTTGTCTAAATACTTTGACCCCTTGATCATGTAACCACTGTGCGAGTCGTTCTTTTTTATCTTGTACATAGCCTGGCTGAGTCACATCATCATGTGTTGGAAACTCTCTAATTACCAACTCTAATTCCGAATCTAACTCACTAACTCTGTGCATGATCCTTTGAATATTTTTTTTTACACGATCAAATTTATTAACGCCATGCGCTGCTTTATAGGACTGCGCGTCGACCCCGTAAAAGCTAACTTCTATAGTCCCTAAACCACTTTGTACTAAAGCATCAATAAAGCTATCCGTTAAAGGCACACCAAGTGTCGAGATTATCCTTGACGAAGACAGTGGCCACCTTTTTTTTATCACCCTTGCTTTATCAGCAAGATCTTTATCTAGTAGTGGCTCACCAAACCCATGTAAATCAACTTTTCCGTCATACATGTCCATTTTTTCTAGAATTAACTCAAGATCTTGTGTACTCATATACCCTTTATCTCTGGTTAGTTCTTCTCTGGGACAAAAAAAACACTTATATCCGCATTGATTCGTGTTCTCTATTCTAATCTCTTCGAATTTATCTAACACTACGCTTCCTCTCGAGAAATACATGATATGTCATGACGCAGTGACCCATATATTTGCTTTTTTTCATGTTTAATTTTATACAGCGCGCGATTTTTTAGTCGCATCTCTTGAACTGATTTAGAGTGGTAATTTCTGGTTCTAGCATCATCTGAATGACTTAAATGTATTGCATGTGAAATTAGTTTTTTCTCCACACCCGCATACTCAAGCCTTTGCAAAAAATCAACATCTTCCATTCCCCACCCTGTAAAGTCTGCTGAGTAACCCTCTATAGCCTTAAAGTGTTCATACTTTAAAAAGCAAATACCAGGCCCTTTTCTAATCTGTCCATTATCTGATTCCACAACATATTGCGGAGAAAAAACAGCGGGCTTTGCATCTAACGCTTGCCAATAGCATTTAGAAATTGTAAAAAAACTCTTATCAAGTAAAACATCTGCATCACACAACAATATATATTCGCTACTCACAAAATCAAATCCTACATTGATAGCGATAGATTTATTAAAATATTCCAACCCATTAACAAATATATATTTAATATCTACAAGCTTTCTAAGCATCTCTATTTTATGTTCTGACAATGAAGGGGTTTCTTTATCAAAATCAACAACAATAACATTTCCAATACGTTCACCGAGGGAGGTTAAGTGTAAAAGCGTTTTCTCCAATTCTGGTTTATTCGTTGCAGGAATTATAATATCCATCACAAAGTCACACCATTAATAAAATCAACAAACATATCATTAGAGTTATTTGAGTTATATAATAAATCACTTATTTTATTATCTAATAAAATTGGGCCAGACTCGCTTATCGCGTCACGCAACAGCTCTGGATATTTCACAATCGGTATGCCTATATTTTCATATATATCAGCTCTAAAAGGGTGCTTACAATATGGCTGATAACATATTGCTTTTCTGCCCATCCTCTTTGCTACAATTAAAGAAGTAGAATAGGTGCTTACTACGACATCACACTTTTCAATAAAGTCTATTATAGAGGCCATATCATGGCTAGAAACAACACATTGCTCTGATTGAAGAAAATCATATTTTTTCGAATGAAGTTCTTTAGGGTGTTTTCTGATTAATAAATTCATGCCTAATTGGACACCAACTTCAATAAGGTCCTCTGCAATTTCAACTTCATTAAAGCCATAATCATGCCCCCAATTAATAAAATCATTTCTATTAGGAACTGAAAGGTAACCAATACATAAGCTTTTTTTATTTTCGTTCACAAGAATGCAATTCTTAAATAAATTATCTAAGTAGAGGCTACCGATTGATATGATAATATTGGTGGGAACACCTATTTCTTGTAAATTATTGTAAGTAAGTTTATCTGAAACACATATATAATTAGGGAGATACAATCTATCGTTATAAAAAAACTTCTGAGCATCGCCAGCAATATCCGGCAATATCACGATAGATAAAGCGCCGACCTGCTGCGCTTCATTAAAAATTTTTCGTTCTGTATTACCTGGCCACATCATGCCTGTAATCACTAAGTCGCCGCGGGAAAGCCCTATCTTTTTATTGTCAAAATCATGTATTAACAAGGTGGATAAGATATGTTCATCTGATACGGTTGGTAACACTCCATCTGTCATCAAATAAACATCTAAATCTGCTCGCTCTTTTCTTAAAGTATCAGATGCAAGCATCAGTGTTTCAGCAGCTAGGTTACCAGTAATATAAAAGTAGATTTTCATTTTAAATCCATGTAAAAAACCTAATAAAACTCTCAGTCAAAAAACAAATGAAGCACACTCCACTTCAATTTTTAAAAATCATCCACTTAAAAAACCACAAAACGCCAATGGCTTAATTGGTTATAAATTTACAATTGCGGGGTTCGTATTAGGAATATTACAGTTTAAAAATAGGCTCAAGCCAAAGCTTAAACCTACCATGTTCTATATCAACTTAGTAAACAGCGTTATATTCACTGGCTTCTACGGCTACAGCGCGATATTGCGCATTTTTTGCATCGCCACCAACAACACTTTTAAGTTCTTTTAAGTTTAGTTTTTTTACTTTTAACGAGATATTTTTTTTCATTCCAGTTTCCTTCTTAACAAAATAGAAACTAAACTCTACCAATAAAAACATACTCAGTCAAATGTATAGCTTCATAAATAACTGATAATTTAATCGACTTGGTCCAATGATATATAAGCACATAAATAGTTCATAAATACGAAACTCTCGCATCTACAAAAAATAGCATACATAAAAAATGAAAACGCTAATGATTACACAGCATAAGAGATTCATACTCATACTAGTTGCGCTTGGGAGGTTAGAAAGGTAATTAAATAAACTTACTTTCACTAATTAAAAAAACAGAAAAGGTTAACAATATAAAAAGCATCTAATTACAATTAAAATAATTTCGAATGGAAATACAACAACAAATACTAACCAGTCAACTTCATTGGTAAATTCAAAGGAGTACTCTCTATAAGAGTTAACAGAAGCTTATAAGAAAAATAAGCTAAACCACATTCAAGATATTTATACAAAATAACTGTGCGTTAACTATTACAAAATATAAAATACCGGTTAATTAAAAAAGAAGTCTAAACGAAAGTTCAAACCTCTTATTCGTTACTTTAGCTTAATGAAAAGCCATGCCTTCCTGACCATCTGCGCCAGCAATACGGTATTGAACATCTCTTGCATCGCCACCAACAACACTTTTTAGCTCTTTAGCAGTTAGCTTTTTTACTTTTAACGCAATATTCTTTTTCATTTTGCTTTCCTTGTTTACACAATTGAAACTAAACATTATCAATAAAAGCAGATAGGGTCAAACACTTTGCGCCTTAATATTACTTACACTAATTTGTTACATAACTGTCACATATATAGATTGAACCAGCATCTCGTTGTTACTACATCCCCCCCGTTAAACGACGTGATGCTTGGAGTAAAAAGTTAAAATAAATAGTAATAAGCGTATCAAGCAGAGGTTTATGTAAGCTAATAACATTTATAGTAAAATATAATCACTTAGAACGTATTTATTAAAAAACCCCATCTTCTATATCGTTTAATACAGTGATTTTTCTCGCACTCTATATCGCTAATTTCGCATGAGCCAAATAATGAATTAACCTAACAAAAAACATTAAATTAGCGTCACCCCAAAATTTGGGTTCGATAAAGCACTATTATGACTTTACATTGCGCCACCTATTTGTCTGTACGTTTGAGTGCTTCAATGATCAAAAACTCTCCTTCACTTGATACATGGACATTTTTCACAATACTCTCAAAACCGACACTTTGCAGCCGCTCTTTAACCCCAGAAAAAGTCTTCAAATTTACGTCAACCATCAAATCCCCCGAACTAGGCGCATTAACATCCTCACATAACCAAATTCGACCGCCTCGTTTTAGTCCTTGAAAAATTAATGACAACGCCAACTCAGCATTTTGCCAATGATGTATCGAAAATGCCGCAATAACCAAATCTAAAGAGCCTGTGTTTACCTGCAACTCTTCAGCACCTGCTTTAATAAATTGAAGTTGTGGAAAACGTAAATCAGATTTTTTTTGTCTGTTTTTTGCCCGTTCAATCATCGTATCGGTTGGATCAAGTGCCAGCACCTGAACCCCCTCTGCGCTTTGTGCTAAACACATACTTAGATACCCACCACCACACCCAATTTCAGCAATGTGAAAGTTGTCAGCCACCCCAGCTAAGGTCGGTATTTCTGTATGAAATGCAAGCTCCCCCCATTTTTCATCATAAGATAACGCGTGTTCATTATTCCAGTGACTCATCTGATAAACCTCAATTCATTTTGTGTAACTGAAGTTTCGCTTAGTTCTCCTTTTCGATATAGTGCTAAACTTTGGTTTAAATCGGCTTATTTTTGGTTTTTGATTTTGACCTCATACATACACATAGATTCTGGCTTCTCTGATATATCAGAGTTAAGTCATGATGAACATCATGCCCATGAAGATTATATCGTCACTCTCATGGTCGCAGGCTATGTCAAACTAAAGGGCAAGCAGTGCGTCAACATTACCCCTGGTATGCTGACGCTCGTGCCTGCGGGTATGCCGCACGCGCTACTAGAAGGAAAAAACATGCAAGTGCATTGGCTAAGTTTCTCTGGCCGCTTTTTCCAGTTAGATGAAAAAAATGAGTTTATGCGATCATTTACAGCTATAAGGGATGGCGCGTTGCCTATTTGCAAACTTGCTGAAGAGCGGGTAAGTTATGTCACTTCACTATTTTTGGAAATCCAAACGGAGCTCGCCACAGGCAAATCGCATAAAGTATTAGAGAGCTTAATTTATCTCGTGCTCAATGAAGCCAACAAAGCATCAGAATTAACCGCAATTGAAATCAATGGCCACACAAAAATTGATAAAGCGATGCGCTACATACAAGCACATAGCTGTGAAGGGCTCTCATTAAAAGACGTTGCGCATGCTCTGCATATCAACTCGGCCCATCTTGCGAGTAAAATGAAGCAAGCTACGGGGTACTCGGTAGGTCAGTGGATCTTAAAATATCGGTTAAAGATGGCAGTGGAGTTGTTGCTAAATACCGATGAGAAGGTAGAACTTATTGGCTATCAAGCTGGTTGGCGAGATGTGACACACTTTATAAGACAGTTCAAAAAGCAGTATCAGCAAACCCCTTCTGCATGGCGCCGTACTAATAAAAGTCAAACGCACGATTAAACGTTTGACACAACAACGCTTCAACTTACTCAGAACGGTACTTAGCGGGTAAGTATCGTTCTATCATGGCCTTACTTAGCCTCTTCCACCAGCACGCTCGGTGCTTGGGATTCTTCCAGTACCATCGTATCTCGAACATTTTTTTGTACGGTAATTGCTGAAAAACCACTCAATAGAAACGCCATGGCATAGAACCCTTTTTCACTCAATAATAGTTCTGCGTGATATAGCCCGGCGCCCAGCATAGCAATTGCTGCGCCCACAGCTACCCAACACATTAAAAGGTAGGGCTTAGAAATAGTCTGCCCCTCAAGTTTATCTCGCACCGTTTTTTGTAAGGACACAAATGAAAATAGCCCAAATAACAAAATTGCAAAATAATAGCCTTTTTCGTTCAATTGCATTTGGGCATTCATCAGGCCAATTAAGAATCCGAATACACCCGCTAATAATGCAAAAATTGATGCCAATCTAAATGCTTTGGTTGGTTTACTTATAATCATCACTTACTCCGTTATTAAATTGTACGCCCTGTAAAACGATAGAGTCAGTATTGATAACATCTGCATATAAGTAAACCTCTTTAAAGAAAGGTCAATATTTTTCGACTTTAAGTATATTAATGTAATACCTTCATTGCGTGGTTTTAATAAACTGTGTTAGCGCGTCAGTCATTTGTTCAAAGTAAGGGTTAAAGGTCAGTCGCTGTAATTGGGGGGTGTCATGCAGTGTTTCCACCGTAGTTTCACCCAATATTGGCGTGTCTGTTTGTTTACAGACTCTGTAGTTATCAGTCCCCATTAAATGCTCACAGCTACGATATGTTCCACCCCAGCCATAATGTGGATTGGTTGGTGCGTTGGTCGTTGCGGTGTGAGATATACCTTTTATAGAACCACAATAATCGTCACCTCGACATTCTGTGGGGTTATACACTGTTATACTTCTGGATAATGATTTAAGCCGAGCGTTTTCACCATAGTATATCAGCGTATCTTGCTCTTTGCTTTTACGTGCACCACTGAGGTGCCAATGCGTCAACAATGACAATGTGCTTTGCGTATCGATAGTCTGATCAGCCTGCGCAGCAACCAAAAATAGCGGTATATCTGGCACATAAGCAAGTTTTTCGGGCTGAATGCGCTGCATTAAATTATGCACTTGCGCAGCTGCGTTAAATGGAAAAGACTCATACTTTGCAAAGTCAATATCGCCGCTGCTTTCCATATAGTCTTTAAACCATGCCATATATTGCGCCGCCCACGCCATACTCGATTTTGCACGACTGGCAGGCGACCACAACATCACCCCCTTAATTTTCGCTTCTTCGGCCACAGTCAAGTCGTGCTGGTTAAGATAATCGATGAGTAATGCACCGCCGGTAGAGAATCCCCCCAAATACACAGTGTCAAAATCTTCTAACATCGCTGCAACGGCATAGCGTGTTGCAATACGCCATTGCTGCTGTGACACATCCACCAATGCTGAAGGTGCGGTACCGTGTCCTGGCAGTAACAATGTACGTACAGTGATCCCTTGCTGAAAAAACTGTTCAGCTAAATCATGAAACAAATAAGGTGAATCGGTTAAACCATGTATCAACAAGACACCCCTATGCGTTGGCTCTGACTTATTTTTCGGTGCATTGAGCTGAAAAGGCGAAATTAAGTCCACCACCTGTAGCGACTTGTCGCCATACAAATGCGTGCTAACCGATGTTGCTATCGGGCAAGGCAAGCGACCTTTAGGATTTTCAGCAAGAATTCTATTGCGTTCATACTCTAAATAATCTGAAAACGGCCCTTGCTTAGAAAAATCAAAAAACGGCTTTTTTTCAGGCTCTAATGTTTGCCGATACTGCCCAGAATCAGCCAGAGACTCAATATGCTTCATATTGGTATTAAGTGACACGCAATCCACAATATGGGCTTGAGCGTGCGACTCGCCTGAACTCAACAACAGTAAAGCGAACCCAAAAAATAGCGTATTCTTCATATTATATATCCTTCTTTCTTCTGAATTGTTCAAACAATGAAGGTTCCCAAGGACGCATAGCAAATAATAATCCCATATGTTCCCTTGTTGATAATGGTAAACTGGCGTCTTCTTGGTTCAAAATAGCTGACTCTTTAGTTAATTGATTAAGTTTGCGTTGAATAACTTCAATCGAGGATTGTGAATATCGACCACGCAAATAAAACCTAAAACTATTCGGCTCATCAAACTTACTCGCCATAAAACGATGTAATACTTCTTGTTCCATGAACCGCTCTAACGGCCCATTTTTTAACCACCTGAAATCTTGGGCTATCAATAGCTTATAGTGATTGTTAGGGAGTAGCTGTATTAACTTTATTTTATCTAAACGCGCAAAAAGTTGGATCAATTCAAATTTATCAATTTCATAATGCGCTATGATCTCTTGAAAATCCCACGCATCTCTTACACATACCGCAACCAATAACAATTTTGGGTTATCGATTAATTCTTGTTCTTGTTCAAATGTCAGCTCAGTTAACTGACTTTGTTGCTTCTGAGTAATAGAAAATAAATCGGATAAGCTGATCTGCAATAGATTACAAATCTGTTCTAAGCGTTGCAACGTAAAGCTCTGGTTTGCAAAAATGCGTTTGATATTCGCTTCACTCATATCTAACTCACCTGCAATATCTTTGTAGGTCATCTTACGCTGTTTCAACAGCATTTTTAATGTGTCACTCACCAACGAAATTTGACTCATCAGTCACCCAAAATCAGAAAAGAATACTATTACAATACTTTAAGTCGTTTATTCTAATACATCAAGCAATATGGTTTACCTAATGAATACCATCATTTAAGTTAGGTGCAACTTAATCACAGGGAAGCTACCATGAAAACATCAACTCTTTTATTCAGCACATTATATATCCTATCCTCATTTGTTTGCGCTGCGGAGTCTGCCTCTGAACATGCCAGTACAGCAAGCAAACATGCTGCATTAGCATTAGGTCATAGCACTGTATCTGCAGGACAGGTTGCCAGTGGCATCGTTGCTGTGCCATTGCTCATTGCTGGCAGCACAGCTTCAGCGTCACATGCAGTCGGTACTAAACTCATTGACGCTGCAAGTGGCACTCATCGCCATTCTCACGCGCCTCAAGATACACCTTTAGAAATAACTGAAATTACCATTACGGTTGATAGGGCACCGAATGAAGCGATTAAAAATCAAAACTAAATCGAGCGACTAAAATGAAAGGCGGTAATATGACTACACGACTTGCTATAACGTTCTTAATACTTCTCTATCACGGTTCAACATATGCAGGCAGCACGCAAACCAAGCAAACTCGCTTTGATGCTAACACCATCGCTTTGTTTGCAAAAGATGTTGAAAAATACGCGGCAAAAAATGGTGCTCGCTCATTCATTATAGCTCGGCGTGGACAGCCAAAAAATAAGTTACCAGCAGGCTTTCAATTTACTCATACCGCAATTGCAGTTTATTCACAAATACAGTTAGACAGCGGAGAAAGCGTTAAAGGTTATGCAATACACAACCTCTATCAAGAACAAACAGATGCAAACAAAAGTTTATTAGTTACGGATTACCCTGTTGATTTTTTTTGGGGAGCTGATTCATTAACAGCCGGTATTGCTATCCCAACCATTGAATTGCAAACCCGACTAATAGCAGCCATTCAATCTGGGGTAAATAAGTCGCTTCATAACCCTCATTACTCTTTGATTGCTAATCCATTTAATAACGCATATCAAAACTGTACTGAACATACGCTAAATGTCATTAATGCAGCGCTATATCAAACAGATAATATGCCGCGCTTAAAAGCGAATGCAAAAGCATACTTTCAAGCAACCCCAGTGAAGGTCAGTCGTATCAAATTAGCATTAGGAAATTGGTTTGCCGACGGAGTTACCACTAAAGATCACGACAAAATAATACAGACAGCTAGCTTTACGAGCATTGCTCAATACTTACAAGAGTTTGGTTTGCTTAAAAACGCCGTGATTTTTGAGCACAAAAAAGGCGCCGTGCCTTTGTTTAATTAACATTTTGTTAAGCGGGCTAAATAAAAAGCCCGCCCTACACCTCACTACTTTGCTATCAACACTAATACTGCACGACCTGCTAACCCATACTGAGTATACTCGCCGCCAATATACTCTTCATTACCTGGGGAGTTAACCGAATTAGCCCCTTCATTCCAGTTCGCGGTATCCGTGACTCGGTACCAGTTCTTGCCTTGTCCAGGCCAAGGAAGCGTAAATTCAACTTGATCTGACCACCCATTGTATGCGATGTAGATTGCCGCTGTTGACTCAGAAAACTCGCTGCTATCAATTCGATAAGCTATTGCATGATTATTTGCATCATTAAAGTAGCCAATATCTGCAACTGAACCATCACTTTTAAACCATCGTAATTGCTCCATTACATTCGCATTGTTATCTTTATCTGAATAAAAGTGAGCTGGACGTAAAGCAGGGTGCGCTTTTCGAAATGCAATCATCCCTTTTGCAAAGGCATTAAAGTGATGCTGTTGCGTATTCCAACGATAACTCAACCAGTTTGCAGATGAATCTAAGTTATATGGGTTATTATTACACTTTAACGATCTTAAATACTCATCTCCCCCCGTCATCATCGGTGTACCAGCACTGAGCATTAATAGTGCAAAACCATTTCGCGCCGCTTTACGCTGTTCTTGCGCTTGATTATGCCACCCTTGTGCCCAGCTATGATTGCTATTTTCACCGCCATCAGATGGTCCTAAAGGCCAAAGGTGCTGATTGTTTTTTTCATTGCAAGAATATAAATCTTTTAGCGTGAAACCGTCATGGGCCACAATAAAATTAACGGAATTCCAGGGGGCTCTACCATCATCTTGGTACAAATTCGCAGAGCCTGTAAAAAAGTTCGCCAACTGTCCTAAACTGACTGACTCTTGCCCCATTTGGTTTTGGTCTTTGCGAATGGTGTCTCTATATTTTCCATTCCATTCCGACCACCCTTTAGGGAACCCGCCTACTTGATATGAATTACCACCTATAGCCCATGACTCAGCAATAAAATCAGTGCCTTGCCCTCCCAATGCCGGTCGTTCCGTAAACTCATCAATGATGCGATTAAGTGCATTATTTTTCAGTGTTTTATCAAAGTGAAAACAGCCATGCTCACAACTGTTACCCAACACAGACGCTAAATCAAAGCGAAAACCATCAACGCCCATTTCTGATTGCCAATAATCTAAAGAGTCTATTATCAAATTCTGAGCAATCGGATTTAAGGTGTTGTAATTCCCTCCAACACCCGTGTTATCCCAATTATGTTGTCTGTCTGCTGTTAATGAATAATACGTTGGATTATCTAATCCGCGCCAAGAGTATAGGTTATACGTTGATGCGTCACCTTGCTTCCATGCACCTCCCTCTCCAGTATGGTTGTAAACAACATCAATGAATACTTTGATCCCTTTGTCATGGAAAGCTTTAACCATACTTTTGAACTCTTTTGTCGGACCTCCAGGAGACTTATCAGCCGCATAACGTCTATCTGGTGCAAAATAATTCAACGTCATATAACCCCAGTAATTGTCACCCTCAGTGGATGCTACAACGTCATTGGTATCATTTTGTGTTTCTTGTACAGGCAAGAACTCAACCGCGGTAATGCCTAAATCAGCTAAATATCCAGCTTTTAACGCCGCCCCTTGGTAAGTTCCTCGCAAATTAGCAGGAATACTCTCATCATTTTTAGTCAACCCGCGAACATGAACCTCATAAATGACGTCATCTTTTAACGCACCAGTCGGTTTCACTCCGGTAGACTGATGTGAATGTGCAACGACAATGCCTTTAGGCGCTTTTAACGCACTATCCAGATTCCGAAAACGATTGCCCGAAGCATAGATATTGCCACTATCCCACTGTGGCGTTAAATGATCATGGCTCAACTCCTTTGCATATGGGTCAATCAGTAGTTTATTTGGATTAAAGCGATTGCCATACCTATCGACATCTTTAATAAAGCCAATATTGCTCCCTTTTTGCCACGAAGGGTGATACGGCCAATTAGGCCCCCATGCTCTGTAGCCATAATAAACTGTTCCCTGTAAACGACCATCTAAACGCGCTTTATCTAACGTGACAGACCAAATATCATCACTGTTTTTTGTCAAGGCATAGTGATCTATCTCATGGCTGCCAGTTGCATTAGCATAAAGATAAACGGCCATTCGAGTGGCTCTGGAAGAGTATATTCGAAAGGTTAACGTGTTATTGCTTTCTTGATGGGTAACCCCCAACTGATGTTGGTTGATTGCAGCTGACACCGAGTAAGAAGTCACAATACTACAACACAACAGTAGACACTGAATGTAGAACCGAGACTGGGCTTTGATAATCATTACTTTAACTTCCTGGTTAATATTTAGACAGGCGACAACAGTAACGAATAACAAAACAACAAAGCAATGGATTACATACGTATTCATAAGAGGTGAGAGCAGTAAATTAAACCGCACGTAGGATGGGGTCATGCACCGAATGTGCTCACGCCAAAACCGTGCTTGGCGTGAACATTGTTAACAATTAAATAATGGTTTTTCGAGTGCGCAAGTGATTGTATTGATCATTAATATAACATTTTTTAATTTCTACAAGTGTTCCATAATTCTGCTGAAAATATTCAGATGTCGGTATTGAGGCATCTTTGAAACTAATAAACGCACCATATGCTCCCTCAATATCTGCACTTCTACTGGCGGAGATCCAGTCCATAGCTCTATTTGTATCAACATAAACAGCATTATTTTGCTGCTCAACTTTATTCTTTAACTCTTCGTTCCACCATGTTTGATATTGAATCGTATATAAACAATGTTGATACGGAAATGACACTCCAAGTTGTGACTTATTTTGATCTAATTGCTGATAAAAATCTCCAACAATCGCCCCTAATGTGACATAGCTAAACAACCCTAACCCACTATTTTCACTCTTCACTAATTCTGAGGTCAACGTGCTTAGCAATTGTTCATAACCACGCTGTGTTAAACCTTCGGGTTTAACCAACTTTGAAGTAATTTTATGTGGTGCAGGCGCATCATAATCAGGGGTAAACGCGTGCTGATGCCGCCCTAAAATTGAATGTAATAATGTATTATAATCGGCAATACTTTCGCGTGCCCAATGGCTGAGTAATGCATGATCATAATCGTATTGTTGCTTATTGTTTTGACTAAGAATCAATCGCTTGCCGCCCACTTTGGATGTACTAACACGAGGCCTACCGTGCATCGGATTAACGAAGGTATCGTTGATATACTTGTCCAATGCTTCCTTTGTGCCTTCCCAATATCCAAACATGGTGCATGGATGATATAGCTCATTAATGTTTGAATGGGATACTTTTGCAATAGCATTAATTTTTAAATTGGTACCCAACAAGTTTGCCGTTTTTTGTGACTGGATCGTTGCTTCCCACGCTTTGAGTATATCAATCGTTGGACAATCTTCTAACGGCACACATACTTCAATCGCCGGATCTGGTTTCATGAACTGATTCCAAACAATTTCAAATCGATGGATTTCATCTGGCAACACAAATGTTTTTACTTTTAGCTCGGTAATAATCCCCCAACTCATACCGCCGCCACCACGTAATGCCCACAAAATATCGCTATGACAAGCCTCTGAGACTTCAACCACTTCACCATTGCCCAATACCACGGTTGCGCCAACAAGGTATTCACAACACATACCGTATTTTCGGGTCCAAGGTCCCCAACCTCCCCCTTGAATAAACCCAGTTAAACCAACCGTTGCACACGTACCATGAGCAATCATTCTGCCTTCAGCAGCAAGCAATGGAGTTAATTGGTAGAAACGATAACCTGCGCCAATCGTCGCAACTTCCGTTTTTTCATCGTAACAAAATTGCTTAATTCGACTGACATCAATCAAAATAGTATTGCTGCCACTACATTCCCCTTCATGATCATGACCTCCTGAGCGCACTCTAATCGGTAAGTTATATTCAATAGCGAGTTTATAAATAAATTGCACTTCAAGTGTGGTCTCACACAATGCAATGGCAAATGGATGAGCTTGGAAACGCGTATTAAACACCATAGCTTCTGTTTGATAATTGTTTAAACCCGCAACATCACTCAGCCCATTTAGCTTTTGAGTTAAAAGACGCTTTGCTGAAAACCCACCTTCAATGGCTGACTGATAAAACAAGTTAAAATTATTTACCGTCGTAGCAAATACACCTTGAATCGCGTTTCGTTGCTGTTGAGGATCCGGATTTTCTGATGTACCAGAACGCGCTAAATGGTTACTCAATGTATCGACAAGCTTTTGTATTCTATCTTGTTCACTCTGCATGGCTTCAATTCCTTATAGGCTAAATAGTCAGTGTTCTTTTCTTTTAGTATTCAAAATTTATAACTGAAATAATATTACACAGTCTTACATTAGTTCGAATTGTGCATTTAAGAAAGCTTGACTTTAAGGATGTAAAATTTACAATAACATCATTCGAATATCATTCGAATGATGTTACTTAGCAATTTAACTTCGAGGTATATATGGCACCAGCTCCCAAGTACAGTCATGAAAAGCAACTTGAAATGATTTTAAATGCCGCGGAAGAATGCATTAACGAATCATCCGTGACCGATTTCACTATGGCTAAAATCGCTAGAACAGCTGGTTTATCTATGGGGTCTGTTTATAAGCATGTGCAAAGTAAGGAAGACATTGTGCTTGCGCTCGCTCACCGAGCATTCTTACATGTCAGCGGTATTTTCAATCAAGTCTTGTCTTTACCCATTTCCACACCAGAGAAAATCCTTGCAATCGAGTTTATTGATCCCAAAAAAATGCAGCGCTTTGGGTTCGATAACGATCTGCTTTCTTATGCGACCAATGAAGCCGTGATCAGCCGCGCTTCCACAACATGGACAGAAAAAATGATCATGGCCAATACCGCCTGTGAGCAATTATTTAAGTTAGCTTTAACAGATGGTATTAACTCCGGAGAGCTCACCACTGAGCTTAATTTGTCGCAGACCATTGAAGAAATAATGATAGGCTCATGGTCTCTGTCTGTTGGCTATCAACAAGTTCAACGCGTTAAGCAATTTAGGCAAATCGGTGAAGGCACAGATTCCCTACTTGAACCGCTGTCTGAGAATGACCCTATTATTCGCAGTTCCATGCGATTTCTCAACAGTTACCCTTGGCAACAGCCACTGACCCAAGAATCCATAAAAACCATACAAACCAGTTTGGAAAACATTCACTTACGCGACCCTAAGGGGGCATTATGAACATTAAACGTTGGCTAATATCGGTACTCATTTTGGGTGTTATTATCGCCTCATTAGGCTTTATGAAATTTACTCAGATACAAGCTGCGATAGCCTTTGGCGAGTCATTCCCTGAGCCGTCAGCATCGGTAAAATCAAGTTACGTGGAACGCATCGAATACAGTAAAAAAAGTAAAGTCATTGGCCAACTACAAGCAAAACGCACCTTAGATATTCGCAATGAGTATGCCGGCTTAATTGTAAAAATAAACTATCAACCGGGTGATTTTGTGATGCAGGATCAAATCTTGTTTGAGCTAGATACCAGTATTGAACGCGCGAATCTTGCAGCCGCCAATGCAAGATTAACATTAGCAAAATCGACGCAAACACGCCTTGCTAAACTATTAGCACAAAAACGCGTTAGCCCAGACCAAGTTGACCAAGCAGACGCTGATGTCACGATAGCCAAAGCTGAAATAGCGAATTTAACCGCGGTTATCGATAAGAAAACCATCCGAGCACCGTTTAATGGACAAATCGGATTGACGCAATATCAACCTGGGCAACTTCTAGATGTAAATACACTGCTCACATCGCTCGTAGCACTTGATAACACGATATGGGTCGACTTTAAATTACCACAAACACTCCCTCAATTAATTGTAGGGGATGAGGTTAATATCCGTATCGTATCGACAAACATTAGTGAGTCTGAATTACTCACGGCAAAAGTTATCGCTAAGAGCGCCACGATTGATGTATCAGCAAGGCAACTTGCTTATCGAGCTGAACTTAAAAATAGTCAACAAAAACTGCATCATAATCAAATGGTATCAGTGGTCGTTTCTACACCAAGTAACCAAGTTCTTGCTGTGCCATCCAATGCTATCGCACGGAACCACCTCGGTGCTTTCGTCTTTACATTAAGCCAAGATGACACCAAAAATTGGCGCGCTAAATCGATTCAAGTTGAACTCGGTGAACGCCAAGGGGATTTACAAATCATCACCAACGGCTTAGCAGGTCACGAATTTATAGCAACCGAAGGGGCATTTAAACTCAAAGACCAACTGCTTGTTTATACCCAAGTTCCAGCTGACACATCGCTTAAGGGGGAGTAATGAGTGCACTACATGAAAACAAACCCTCATTTATGGATATTTTTGTTAACCGTCCGGTTCTTTCGATAGTTCTATCGTTACTCATCATTATGGCAGGACTCAATGCCGCCAATAAAATATCAATACAACAATATCCAAAAATAGAAAGTGCTTCTCTGGTCATTAATACCGTTTATACCGGTGCTTCGGCTGATGTCGTCAAAGGCTATGTCACTGAACCTATTGAGCGGGTTGTCTCCTCAGTACCAGGCGTTGATTATGTCGACTCAGTAACTACATCGGGCTTAAGTAAAGTCACAGCATGGCTTCAACTCAACCATAATACCACCGATGCATTGGCTGAAATGAGTACTCGCCTTGGACAAATTAAGTTTGAGCTGCCTACTGGCGCCGAAGACCCTGCGATTGAGATTGTTCGAGCTGACAGCCCTTATGCTGTTTTTTATCTCAATGTAGAGTCTCAATCTTTACCTCGTGGCGAAGTAAGTGACTACTTAACCAGAAATGTGGTACCGGGACTGACCGATATCAAAGGCGTCCAAAAAGTCACGCTCGAAGGGGGACGTAATCCTGCGATGCGTATTTGGTTAGACAACGACAAACTCGCTATTTATGACCTAAGTGCCAATGATATTTTTGCCGCATTACAAGCTAACAACACCATCGCAACCTTAGGCTATAGCGAAAACAAGCGTCAACGTATCGATTTGCTGGCCAATACCAGCTTAAAAAGTGTCGCTGACTTTAATAACCTTATAATTAAAGAAGTAAATGGCAGCCAATTACGACTCGGTACAGTTGCAAATGTAGAGATCGGTGAAGCACAAGGGATGGTAACGGCTCGACTTGACTATGATGACACAGTATTCCTCGCTATTTGGCCGCTACCTGGAGCCAATGAAATTGACATTGGTGATGTGCTTTACACTAAGCTAGATGAACTGAATCAGCAATTGCCGCATGGCATGCAAATTACCATTGGGTATGATGGCACATTATACATGCGTGATTCGATTAAAGAAATATTCACCACATTAGCTGAAACTGTGCTGCTGGTTGGGATTGTCGTAGTGGCTATGATGGGATCATTTAGAACTGCGCTCGTGCCACTAATCACTATTCCTATCTCTATTTTTGGCGCTGTTGCTGTTATCTCATTGATTGGTTTTTCTCTGAATCTTCTCACTATATTAGCAATCGTATTGTCTGTTGGCCTTGTGGTTGATGATGCTATTGTGGTGGTTGAAAATGTTGCTCGTCACATGCGTGAAGGTAAACCTCGGTTGCAAGCTGCTTTAATTAGCTCACGCCAATTGCTAGTTCCTGTGATCGCAATGACTTTAACACTTGCCGCCGTCTATGCACCTATTGGCTTCCTGACAGGGTTAACTGGTTTCTTATTCAGGGAGTTTGCATTTACTTTGGCAATTGCCGTGTTAATTTCTGGTGTCGTTGCTGTCACTTTATCTCCAATAATGAGTGCCTATGTCAGCCCTGAAGGAGGTAAGGAAGGTCGGTTAACACGATTAGTAAATAGCTATTTTGACCGCTTACAAAATGCGTACTTCAAGCTTTTTGACACATTGTTCAGTATGCGTCCACAACTTATTTTTATTGCCGTGATACTCTCGTTATTAGCTGTGCCTTTTTATCTATTGTCTCAAAAAGAGCTTGCGCCAATTGAAGATCAAAGTTCGATTCAAGTGGTCGTTGAGGCGCCGCCTGAATCATCTCAAGCCTACACTGCGAGCAAAATGAATGACACAGCTGAGGTTATGAATAACACCGAAGGTGGAAAGTTCACTTGGCAAATAATCACTGCGGCAGCTGGATTTGGTGGCGTAGAACTTGCTCCTTTTGAGGAGAGAGAACACTCTGTTCATGATTTATTATTCGATTTATATGGCCGCCTAGGCAGCGTGACAGGCCTGAGTTTATTCCCAATTTTACCTGCATCATTGCCAACTGCAGGCCAATTTGATGTTGAAATGGTGGTGCGTGCCAATGACGATGCCATTACGATGAAAAAGTATGCCGATGAGATCATCGCAAAAGCGAACGCCAGTGGCAGCTTTCTCTTTGTTAACACAGATTTGAAACTCGACCTTCCACAAGCCGAACTAAAAATAGACCGTGAATTAGTGGCCGATTTAGGGCTGAATTTGGCGTCAGTTAATGAGCAACTCAGTGTCTTGATGTCCAATAATTTTGTTAACTACTTTAATAAAGAAGGTAAGGCGTTTCGCGTTATCCCCGTTGTTGACAGTGGGGAGCGTTATAACCCTGAAAGTATCTTAAATATGAAAATTCGCACAGCAGATGGTGAACTCATACCCGTTTCGTCATTTGCAAGTCTTGATACGTTCACGAGTCCGAGAGTGCTCGGGTCTTTCAACCAGCAAGCATCATTTAGAATTTTTGCGGGTGTTCTACCCCATATCACCAAGGAGCAGGGTCTTGCCAATATTGAAGCCATTGCGAATGATTTATTACCGACCAACTATTCAATTGATTATGCAGGTGAGTCTCGACAGTTGCGTAAAGAAGGTAATACCATGGTTGGGGTGCTGTTTGTCTCCATGATCATTGTATATTTTGTACTCGCCATTCAATTTAATAGCTTTAGAGACCCGCTCGTCGTGTTGTTGGGCTGTGCCCCTCTGGCGTTATCGGGCGCATTAATGTTGCCATTTTTGTCATTAACAACCATCAATATTTACAGCCAAATCGGGTTAATCACATTGATTGGATTAATTGCTAAAAATGGAATTTTAATCGTCGAATTCGCCAATCACCTACAATTAGAAGGTAAATCAAAGCTTGATGCTGTAAAAGGTGCAGCAAGTACCCGTTTACGTCCAATATTGATGACAACAGGCGCAACTGTGTTAGGTCATTTTCCTTTGGTGCTGGTAACTGGTGCTGGCGCTGAAGCACGGAACAGTATCGGCATCATTCTCGTTGCAGGTATGCTAATTGGTACTTTCTTTACCTTGATTATCTTGCCGTTATTATATCAACTCATAGCAAAAGACCATCGTGGTGAAGTGGAGTCTGAGCACGCACTAACCACGACCCCAGTTCCTACGGCACTGTAAATACGTGAGAAGGCGGTACAAGTGTACTGCCTTCCTCATTCTCAACCAATAAACGACAAGAAAATCCCCGTTAGATACTAATTTTAGTGTCAACACTTAACAGCCAATTACGCACCCGATTAACTGTTATATCAAGCGATTGCACGTCATTCATTACCAAATCACTATTACTCCTAACCTGTTCAACGACCGCACAGTAAATATCTCTAAAATAGTCTTCATATTTATCTAAATAGGCCGCCAGTGAATCTATACTTTGAGCAGACGTATGGCGTCGAACAACCCGAGATAAACACAACTCTAATGGTGTATCGAGCAATACCACCGATTCGATTAGCTCATCCATAACACATCGTTGCCTGCCAAAAGGTTCTTCAATAAAAATATAACGGTGGCGCCCCGTTTCAGCAAGGTGCTTCAGTGCTAGCGTAAATTTCGGTGTATGTATTAAAGATACATTCGCACCGTCAGCAAACCAACGCTTCATATTTGCTGGATACGTGTCATTATCCACATAGCTGTCAAAGAGCAGGTAGGGCGCGTCAAATTGTTGCGCAAGCTTTTTTATAACCGATGTTTTACCTGCACCTGATGCCCCTGATATCGCAATAACACGCGTCTTGGTAGGACACCCTTGGCGTCTTGGCTTAAGCCCGATATGTTTAGCTGGCACTACAATCCGATCCATTTCTTAATCGCCCCCACAGACGCTCGAAAATACGTTTTACAGTGTTAAGCATCGTGAAAAGAGTGCCACAGCGTCTTGATACATAGACATAGCCAATGCCGCATCATATCTATCGCCCTCATCTCGCATAAATGCATGTTGTGCATTGACTTCTTGCCATTGGAAATTAATGCCCGTACGCTGACATGACGTGTATATCCGTAACCGACCTTCCATTGGCACATGCGGATCTTGTTTCCCCCATACGAAATGCACTTCACCTTGAATATCTTTCATTCTTTCCAATGATCCGTTACCAATCTCACTGGGGAGAGAATCACTGTGTATGTCTGTTGCATATAAACAAAATGCAGCTTTAATAGCGGGGTTTAATGCCGCTCGATATGCTAGATGGCCACCAATACACACGCCCATCGCGCCAACATGTCCATTGCATCCAGTTAATTGTTCGGCAAAATCGACGAGGGCCTGTGTATCACTATCATGATGTTCCAATTGCTTAGTCCATTTATCTTCATTGCCTTTATCTTTCCCTTCATCGTCATAAGCGAGTACCGTACCAATCGGATTCAACTCATGAAACACTTCAGGTACCAACACGTGAAAGCCATGGCTAGCTAAAATGGCGGCTGAGCGCGCAATCGGCGCTGTTTGTTGAAAGATTTCTGAATAAAAAATAATGCACGGATAACTGCCTTGCTCGGCGGGCTGATAATGATACGTGCGCATGACACCCGTAGGCGTTTTAATATCGTGAGTCTGGTGTGTAATTACCATAATAAAGTCACAGTTCAAAAAAATTATGGAGTAGAGTAATGTATTTAGGCACAAAAAGTAACATTATTTGTGCTCAACATGGCTCACTATGACGCTTTACGATATGCTCTTTATCTAGTTTAAGGTTATATAAATAAAATGCGCAGTTGTACAACTGCTCTAACTCAAAGGAATATAAATAAAGTAGTTGTTAACCAATGTGTTACTTTTTACTGAACACGTACTCCCTCGCAATATTCCAAGCTTATGTACTGCGTTTTTTATTGAGGATAAGATGAAAATAATCTCACCTATTTTTCGTTGGCAGCAAGGTCGTCAGCAGTCTGGTTACCATAAAATGCTACTATGTGGTGCGTATTGGCCAATAAAGTTTGATGTGTACTTACTCAAATTCCCCAAAGGCAGTGTCATACCACCACATACGGATAAAGTTGAAAAAGGCAAGCATTACAGACTAGGGGCTGTTGAACTTTGCTGTTCTATTTTTGTTCTCTTTGAGCATGCTTTTATCGCGGCGCTTAATATGTGGCCTAGTAATCTAAGCGAATATTAAGCAACAAAGAGAAAGGGATGCTCAAAAGAACCGGTAGGCAGCGCTTGATTGGCTTTTCTACTATGTTATCGGCTGACTCACATGGAATAACCATGCTACGCAGCCTCTGCCTTGTATAAAAGCCAATCAAACTGCTGCAAAAATGAACCTAAAAGATCAACAGCCCCTAAATATCATACTAAAAAAGTCGATAAAAGGTGGTCACTTTATTTGCAAACACCCTTTAGTTAACACGTCTAGAATTAAGTTATTTCGACCCGATTTATGTGAGCATGCGGTGTCAAAAGTAGAGCAAGGTACACGCTATGTATTGAGTATCGGCTGGGTTAAATCTGCAAAATAGCACGCGCCCTCGCTACAAAGTCACGGAAACATATGTCCTTATGATACGTGAGGAACTGAGCTTATCCATACATCAGGACAAGCTATAGCTAATGTGGTGCAGTGACATTCAATAAATATAGCGTATCTTGTTTCGCTGAAGTCACAACTAATAAATCTGGACGTGTTAATGTCAGTGATGAAATAGATGAAACGACTGGCGTGTTATCCAATACTACAGTTGATACTGATAAACCCGTTAATGGTTTATTTTGTAAAACAATCACACCATTGCTTTTTTCGGAAGCCGCATAGCCCCATCTTCCATCGCGCGCCATAGCTAAACTATTAACGCCTTGCAAATGCGGATGGGCCACAACCTGAATCACTTTAAATTGATTGCGTTGTGATTCTTGCAACACTAAAATTTTATCGCTACCTGAACAGGCTACATATAATTTATTTATTACCTCTACAGCTTGCATTGCTTGAGGATTTAAACATCCATACTCTTTTAAACTTATACGCTGGCTCACAGCATAATATTGTGTATCACCTTTATCTAATAAGGTCAGTGTAGAGTCGTTAAAACCAGCCACAATGAGCTTCTTCTGTCCTGTCTCTTTGTTCATTATTGGTTGCACAGCGACGGGTGAACCGAACTGTTGCTTATTGACCCCTTTATTGGCGGGTTCATTCGTTACAATTCGTCCATTGGATAACTTAAAGAAACGTACTGCGTCACTTTTGTAACTGGCTACCACAAAATGCTGCTCATCAAGCTTAAGTATACTCCATGGTGCAAGTAGCTTTAAGTTATCCAGCCCACCAACGGGCGTCGGGTCTTTGAATACGCGTTTTGCTGATAAATCATCACTTAATGAATGAACAAATTGATAACCACCTTGCTCAACTTTGCTAAAAAGTGACAGTGCGCCATCGTAAAAACTAGCAGTGATTAACCACTTGCCATTATCAAGTGCAATAACGTCAGATGCCCCTGCCAATTTATATCTATTATTATCAATATTTTTAAATGTTTGTTTGAAATACAGCTGATCATCACTGTCTAACTGGAATACAGATAATGCATCATCATCTCCACTCACTACAAAGATGGATTTCTTATCGCGAGAGGTTGCAATTTTCCGAGGATTATCTAAGCCCGATACACCATGCTGATTATTAGTAGCTTGTTGAGAGATATGTAATGAAGGAAATGAAGCGCTCATATCCACGGTTCTGGCTTCAACAAGCACGGTACACAACACACAGCTTACACCGATACATCGAGTCCATAATCTCAATACGTTTTCTATCATATCCGATACACATTTAAAAACACTGCAGACTATCAGTATTTCACAGTATCCCAAAATATATAAGTTTTTAAATTATTGAGTGTTTCACCGTTAATTAAAGATATTGAGTTTAATAAAACACGTAACTTAGAGGCTAGGTTGGGGCTCATATCAATAAACGCTAAAAAATGCCACAGACACAACCAGCCTTACTCTTTTTTGTCGCGATTACCCACACATTCACCACTGAATTATTGTAAAGGGGGTTTACGATATCTAATTGCATCATCACCAATATACAGTATGGGTTTTCGTCAACTATCTCGTATTAAAAGCAAATATAAAACAAAAGATTAGTGGCAAAGTGCTATTTTTTCTTAATATATAAACCATCAAATATGGTTTGCCATTTTTGATCTTGCGATCTGGTACGCCATACCTGACGTACTGTTCCGTCTGCATTAGGGGTCCATGTTATCCTTTCATCTAGCAAGTTACCTTCTCTATCAAAAGAAGTTCCTGTAAGTACCATTTTATTGCCTTGCAAGCCTCCTCCTAGTTGAAGCAATAGTCCCGTGTTATCAACCCAAGTCTGGTGCCAAAAATTGCGCGTAACATCATACAAACTCACACTTTCCCCACGATATCCCGACAACCCCTTATAGCGCTCTTTAATCACACATCCCTCATAGTCAATCGTGATTACATTACGTCCTGCAATTTTCCCATCCGGCGTCTTTACTTGCCAATCACCGACCCAAAAATCAAAATGTCGATACGCTTCGCTGACACACTTTGCATATACTTGCGCACTCATAAAAAAACTAAAAGCAATCACATACCAATTCATAACTTTGCTCCTTTTTTCATTAAAGAATAGTCGCCACAGTACATATTACGAATAATAATTATGATTTTAAAACAGTGAGAAATACATTCTCCGTAACACTAAAAACTTCTAAGACGCCGTTTTGAGTAAAGAGACAAAGCACAAGAAAATACACCGAAATTTACTTTTTCGTCGAAGGGGAGTTGATGGAATACATAGTACGATGCTGACTGACAGCATATAATGCCTTCAAATTTCACGGTGTAAGCTTCAATATGCTGTACAGGTAAAAAACCTTGCTTCATTCATATTATGCTTTGCACTCATATTTAGGAGATAACTTGAAAATACTCATCACGGGTTCTGCTGGACGCGTTGGGCGTGCTATTTACATTAAACTGATGCAGCTGCACCATGTTATTGGAGTAGATATCACACCGTGTTCGACGGTTGATATAGTTGCTGATATCCGTGATTTGGCACGGATTCGCCATGCATTAATCAATATTGATGTGGTGATACATTGTGCGGCCTTACATGCTCCACATGTGAATATTGCTGCTGATGAAGATTTTAATTCTATTAATATTATGGCAACTGAGCAATTAGCTTTGGAAGGTATAAAACAAGGCCTACGGCACTTTATCTTTACCAGCACCACCGCATTATATGGCTTTGCTTCAACCAAAGAGAATCAAGCGAGTTGGATTGACGAAACCATTACTGCGCAACCGAAAAGCATCTACCATACTTCAAAAATAGCCGCTGAAAAAAAATTAGCGCAACTCTCTCATTTATTTAACCTACCGGTTACTGTGCTGAGAATGTCTCGATGCTTCCCCGAGACAGCAGACTTAATGAGTATATACAGATCAACTCGTGGCATAGACGTACGGGATGTTGCACAAGCGCATGCCTGTGCCGTTGAATTGCGCCTACCGGGTTTTAAAACATACATTATATCGGGTTCAACTCCCTTTACGCCGAAAGATTGTGTAATGCTCTATACGGATCCAGGCACTCTTATTCATGAAAAAATGCCCGACTTAGCAACAGAGTTTAGACGACGTCAGTGGTCTATGCCTTGTTCACTCGACAGGGTCTATGATTCAGCATTGGCGCAAACTGAGTTACAGTGGCAACCAATGCATGGTTACCAAAGCGTGTTGACCATGCTCGATAACGAGTTACCCGAAGTGTTGCCCGTCATTAACCTCTCAAAGTAAGGAACACCATGACTTTTTCAGCAAGCTGTCATTGCGGTAATATTAACGTTACATTTGATGCTTCAATTGATTCGCTTACGAGCTGCAATTGCAGTATTTGTCATAGACTTGGTGCTCTGTGGGGATACACCCACCCCAACAATGTGTCTGTCAGTTTTCACCGCTCAGCGCCTATCAGCTATTGCCACGGGGATCAGTGTATTGAATTTCATCACTGTGCTTTATGTGGGTGCACAACCCATTACACACCAACCCATATGGGAAATACACAACGCATGGCCATGAATTTCAAAATGATAAAACCTGAGCTTTTAAAGCAAATTAGAGTACGTCACTTCGATGGTGCGAATACATGGCAATTTATTGATGAATAACGATAAATAGATAGCAATCTATTGCCATATTGGTAGGATAAATAGCACTCGACATAGACCAAGATAACAGGAGTTTTTTGTATTATGGCAGATATATTTATCACCTATCACACTTCAATTTTAATTTGCGGATTGATAGCAACACTTTTTTTATTGCAGTTGATCATTGCCGACATAGTGTTGTTTTTTAACAAGCACCAAGCGGGTCATCCTATTGAATCAGATCATCAAAGCTTTGTATTTCGTGCAACCAGAGCACATGCAAATACCAATGAAAGTATCGCCATTTATATACTACTGCTACTTTTCGGACTTCTATCACAAAGCGCCCCCGATTGGTTGGCTTTTTCATCTGGACTTTATGGCATTGCTCGGCTTGCACATATGAGTTTCTATTATATGAACCTGCAACTTGCGCGCAGTTGTGCATTCGGATTAGGGTTAGTTGGACTACTTAGTATGTTAATAACAGGACTCACTGCGTGGGTATAACTTAACACGGTTTACGATTACTTTAATACGCAACCGTAATGTACAAAAGCGCTATTAAAAATCGCATATTTATAGTTAATATAATGTTTTAACTATTCATAAGGATCACGATGTTTATTATTTCGATGACTTATTTAGTCCCATTGCATGAAGTTGAAAAACACTTAGCGGCACACTTACTATTTTTAGATAAATACTATGAAAGCGGTCTATTTCTCATCTCTGGTAGAAAACAACCAAGAACGGGGGGCATTATTATTGCTAATACAACCCAAACGATAGAGATAGAAGAAGCGTTAAAAGACGATCCATTCCAGCAGCACAAATTGGCGACCTACGAGGTCACTGAATTCATCCCTTCGAAAACGACTCATAAGTTAAATTTCTTACAGCAAATACCATAATCGCGTTCACCACCTACCTTAAATAAAGTCGTTAAAGAACATCATTAAAGAGCACCACAAAGCATCAACGGCGCTCTTTAACTGTTATACCAAAACAGTGATATTTATAACCCCGCCACACATGGCTATTTCTGCTAACTCGCCACGTTTATAGACTAATACTCACTATTAACTTTGCCATTGTAAAAGATTTGTAGTTCAACACTTTTAATCGCCTCAGAACCTCGAAGTGATTCAAGCCGACTTAATAAATCAACGTCTGTTGATATCACTTTATAGCGTACGATAACACCTGTCACTGGCTGCTTAACGAATTGCTTTATGTCTGGTGCTTGTTGTGAACCGTATAGCTCAACCACAAATTCCCCCGTGACAGTACCGATTTGACCCGTTGTAACATTGTAAACTCGATCACCCTTTTTAATTGTATGCCCTTTAAGCTTGATTCTATCTGACGGCGTAACTTGGACATGACGTACCAAAGTGCTCTCACTATTTTTAATTTTTGCACTGTAAGCATCGCCTTCAATGTGCGATTGCTTCGCCAAATCATTGGACTTTTCTTGCCTGACTTTTACCTCCGCAGGTTGATCATAAACAAACGCTGAACATCCCGACACAAGCATCAACATAAACAATAAAGTAAGTAATAAAGTATTGGAATAAATGCTCATAAGCTAAAAAACCACCTTAAAAGTAAAAAAACTTTGAAATAACGTTAAAAAGGATTCATTTTAATAAACGTCTTTATAACAATAAAACAGGGTAAATAATGAATAACATACCAAAAATAACTTTAATTGCAGCCTCGATGGTTACAATTTTAGGTACCAATACGGCTTCTGCATTAACTTACAATGCACAGTCAGGGCTAATAGATCAAGCGCAAATCAATACCAGCAGTCAAGCTGACCAGGTAAAAGCGCAACAACAAGCTCTTGCAGCACAGGCCACTGTTTCAGGTATGGCTAGCCACTATGACAAAGAACTAGGTAAAGCCACCTTTGTGTGGGCTAGCAAAGCACATACAACGCCTAACCTAACAAACATTGCCGTTGAACAGCGAAATGAATTTGTAGCTGATCATTACTTACAACAGCTGACAGGATTAAAAACCAGTAAGTCAGCTATTTTAGATGGGGCGCAATTAACAAACTTACACGAATCAAAGCGCGGCCCTGCTATAGCAAAGTATAAACAGCTTGTTGGGGGCATAGAAGTCTTCAATCGTGAGTACAACGTGATGATAGACAAAGAGTACAATCTTGTCGCTTCATCAGGTTTTGTATCACATGCTAAAGCTGCCAATTCAACCAACCCCGCTTTCACTCAATTTGGTAGTGCTGCAAAAGCAATTGGTATTGCCGCTAAAAATATTGGTGCAGAGACCAACGACCTGCAACTAAGTAACGAGAAGCTCGAAGGTCAATTCACGTCATTTACAGCGCAAGATGCCTCGGGTACTGTCAATGCATTTTCGCCTCGTGCTAAAAAAGTATTCTTTGACGATGGAACACAATTAGTCGCTGCATACTATGTTGAGGTAGAAGTCGCGCCAAAAAATAGTGTTGAGTCCGAGGCCTTTGGGTATGTGATAGCATCAAACTCCGGCAAAGTATTATTCAAAAACAACTTAATCGCGCATAGTAATGATTATACGTATCGCGTGTATGCAAACCAAAACGGCTATCCCATGGAAGGTCCACATGGCGATGTGCTCCCAAAACTAGATACAGGCCCTGACAAAACTGAAATTGAAGCTGCGCCGCTCGTTACCCTTTCGCATTATTCAAAAATCAGCACACAAGACCCATGGCTTGCTGAAGATGCAACCATGACATCAGGAAACAATGTATTTGCTTATGCTGATGTTGTTGCACCGGATGGTTTTACCGAAGGTGATTTCAGTGCAGAGCTTACATCTGCAAATACCTTCGATTACCCATATGAAGTTAGCCAATCTCCAACAAGCTTGAATAATCGCAAGTCAGCGATCGTCAATTTGTTTTACATGAATAACTTCTTACACGACTTTTTCTATGATTATGGGTTTGATGAAGCTTCTGGTAATGCGCAATTATCTAATTATGGACGAGGCGGGGAAGAAAATGACCCTTTGCATGTACAGGCACAAGATTATTCCGGCTTAAACAACGCGAATATGTCTACCCCTGCTGACGGCAGAAGCCCACGTATGCAACAATATTTATGGAATAGCAAAGATGCTATTGTCGGTACTGATTTTGCGGTGACTGTTACATCTCACTCGCAAGTAGGACTACTGCAATCTTCAAAAGTTGCTTCATTTGGACCTGTACAATATGACTTGTCAGGTATGACAGTAAGACTGAATGATAGTACTGATACCGCAACAGATGGCTGTGAACCTGCAACCAATGGTGCTGAACTCGCTGGAAAAATCGCTTTAATAGATCGAGGAGGATGTGCATTTACAGCGAAAGCTAAACACGCACAAGAAGCTGGAGCAATAGGCGTTATCATCATCAATAATGTGGATGACGGCACACCGGCACCTATGGGTGGCACCGATGACAGCGTAACCGTTGTATCTATGGGCTTAAGCTTCCAAGACGGAAAGAAAATTTACGACCTAATGGACAGCGGTGAAATGGTCACCGTAAACTTAATGAGCACCTTCCCGTTAAAAGACTCCACGTTTGATAATGGTATTATTGCGCATGAATGGGGTCACTATATTTCGAATCGTCTTGTAGGTAATGGTGCTGGTTTAAATAACTTCCAAGGCCGTGCGATGGGTGAAGGCTGGGGGGACTTCCATTCCTTAATGTTCATTGCTCTAGAGTCTGATTTAACCATTGCAGGCAACGATCAGTTCCAATTACCTTATGCGACAGGCACGTTTGTTGAGAACTTCACAACCGGTATTCGTCGTGCACCGTATTCTACAGATATGTCGGTTAACCCACTTACATTTAAGCACATTACCAGTGGGGCTGAAGTAGATGGCCTCCCACCAACAAATGGCGGTTCACCTCACGCAGCAGGTGAAGTATGGGCAAACATGCTATGGAACGTATATGTTGGCTTGATAAACAAGCATGGCTTCCAAGAAGCACAAGACAGAATGGCGACATATTTAATATCAGGTTATAAGGCAACCCCAATTTCTCCAACTTATGTTGAAGCACGTGATGCAATCTTAGCATCGGTGTATGCCACAGATATGGAAGATTTCACCATTGCCTTAAAAGCGTTCGCAGACCGAGGACTTGGTTTAGGAGCCATTGCGCCCCCGCGTAACAGCGATGATAATTCAGGTGTTATTGAATCGAACAAAACAACATTATCAGCTTTCCAAGCAACCTCTGTATCCTTGAATACAAACTATAATGGCGTTGAACTAGGTTACTGTTCAAATGACGAGATCCTGGATAAAGGTGAAACTGGGACTCTATCCGTGTCAGTTAAGAATGCAGGTGATGCCACATTAAATAGTATTTCAGCTAAAGTGGTCGTGACAAGTGGTCACAACGTAACACTTGAAAATGACGGTATGATCACGTTTGATGCTTTAGCACCATTTACCTCGGCCACAAGTGTGCCATTGATGGTGACACTCAATGAGGCTGGCACCGCTGAGAACCTAACATTTGAAGTCACTTTTGAAGGTGAAGAGGTTGTCGGCGAAACCAAGATGGAAATTTCATCTACGGTCAACTACGACTTTAAAGTCAAAGCACATCAAGGAACGTCGGCATCAGTCGATATGGAAGGTTACAATCTCTTTGCTGACTTTAAAGAACATGTAATGACAGGCGGTGACTTAGCGAAAGGCACGCAAAACTTCAACGCAAGCAATACGGCACTCTTCTCAGCAGGTAACCCTGGTGTCGAGTTTGGCGAACAAACGATGTTCCTTCGTAATAATGGGTTCGAGTCAGATGTTGCTGTTGAAACTAAAAACTTTGAAGTCGGTTTCGGTAATGATTTCTCCATCAGCTTCTGGCACTTATATCTATTAGAAGACAATTGGGATGGTGGTGTACTTGAAATCAGCATTAACAATGGAAATTGGGTGGATGTGACATCTGAGATTGCAGGTGGGACTTTCGATACAGGCTATAACACCGCCGCGTTGATTGAAAACCCACAACAAGCACTACAGGACCGTCCTGCATTTACTGGCTCAAACTTCACAGCAGAAAGCACAGGAAATATGGAAAAAGTGAGTTTTGGTGACCACTTAAATGGCCAAACGGTAAAATTTAGATTCCGCATTTCCGCAGATGGTGGCGCAGCCGAAACAGGTTGGTTCATTGACCAAGTAAAATTTGACAATGTGTCATCTTCACAGTTTCATTCAACTGTGGCGGGCGATGCAAATGCATGTGACAACGTAGCACCGATTGTCAGTACACCTGCATCTGTCGATGTAAATGAAACTGCAACAGCCACTATCGCTGCAACTGTAACAGATAGAGATACAGAATCACTGACTTACGCTTGGGTTCAAACTGAAGGTCCTGAAGCGACGCTAAGTGGGCATGATTCAGCAACGCTTTCAGTAACACCACCGAGCATAACTGAAGACACAATGTTAAAATTTGAATTGACCGTGAGTGATGGTTCAACGCACGTGAAGGCTGAAACAGTTGTGAATGTTACCAATGAGACGCCTGTAGTAACACCACCTACACTACCGAATAATAGTAGTAATAGCTCAGGTTCCATGGGTTGGTTTGCATTATTGTTTGCCGCAGCTGGACTTATTAGACGCCGTAAATAAGTAAATTTAATTCATTTACCAAATAAAAAGACAGAGCCCATTACAGCTCTGTCTTTTGTTTCACAATAAGGTTTACACTAAACCCTTTACATATGGGTATCGTTAGTCGATTAACATCAACTGACTTACGTTACGAACACCTGGGTGACTCATATAGTTGTTCTTAATCCCCTCAACACGTAACCGTTTTCCGATTAAAGCTACATTGAGTAATGGGCTATACATAGTGCGTTGGGATGATTCTAGTTTGATGTACAACGATTCACTATTGTTAGTGTCATCTGTCAGCTCAAGTGCATACTTGCCATTGACGCCACGTGTTATTTTACCTTCCACAGTGACAGGCTCACCATTGGCCAACGCTAAAACCTCACTCACAGACATACCAGAACCGCTTACAGGGTCACTACCCGCATCATCGGTGATACGTAATTTAGAAACTTGACGTACACCCGCTTGACTCATATAGCTGTCGCGCACACCGTTAACAACCATAATTGCATTAAGCAACTCCGGATTTAATTGTGGACTAAACTGGTTTCGCTGGTCACTTTCTAACTTCACATTAATGGTAAAGCTGGCATCATTAATGTCCTCTAACACCAATGCATAAATACCATTTAGGCCAGACTTAACACGACCTATTATCTCAAAAGACTCCCCCTGCGCGGTATTCAATGCTTGTTCGATTGATAAAGCTGTAGGTGCAATTTGAATATCACTGACATAGCGAACTCCCGCTTCACCCATATAACTATTGCGTTTGCCCGTAACGATAATATTCTTATTCAAAATCGCAGGATTTAACTGAGGGTTGAAATCAGCGCGTTGGCTACTTTCAAGCTTCACAAAAATATGTTTAGAAGGTGAATTTACATCACTAAGCTCTAACCCATAAATACCATTTACAGCTGCCGTTACTTTACCCATCACAACCAATGCTTCACCTTGCGTTGCGGCTAATGCTTCAACTACCGATAGGGTGCCACCTGGGGTTGGTGTCGGATCTGGATCAGGGTCTGGGTTCGTTTGTGAATCACCATTAGGTGCATTAAACGAATTATATTTATAGGTATCAGTATTCCAAGGATTAAACCCACTAGCAGGCGTCCCCCATGGCTGGCCATTATTTGGATCCGCCATTTCTTGCGATGCCATTGGGGTTGGTGTTACAAAGCCACTATTATGGCCATTATTATTATCAAAATATTGGTAACTTTCAGGTGTTGCTAACCAATTAATAATATTCACAGCAAGTGTCGCTGCATTACCTGCATCCGTCCAACCTGGGTAGGTCTTTTTACTATTGCCAGTATCCTGGCGACGGTATTTCGGGCTTGCATCTTCGATAGGAGACGAATCTCCAATGAACGCTGCTTTACCCGCCCCCGATTTCGCAATGGCGACGTAAGGACCTTCCGCTTTACCACCAAAGTACAACCCTTGATCCTTTGCATGTCTCCATTTAACTGGATTATCTGATTCTGAGAAATACACCAACCCCTTCGCTTTTTGTGGATCAACAACCGCCAATGTAGCCCCAGCCGCCATTAGAATAGGTTGCACTCCTTGTGTGATCCCCTCTGTTTGTGTACTTGGCTCAACACCACTGACACCTTGCTTGTAGTCGACGCCATTAAATCGAAACCGGATCCCAAAGTTTTCAACTAACCAACCCGCATTTGCTGATTTAGGGTTACGCCAATCACCATATTCTCCACCCAAGTTATATTTGCTTAAATCAGAGCGGTTGTAACCATTGAAAACCTCTGTTGCATCCCATGTATTAAGGTTACGATCTGCATCGTAATGATCCGCAACAAAAAACACACCTTTACCCGCAGCCACATATTGCTCTAGTGCTGCTTGCTCAGCCATAGTAAATGGTCTATTGGTTTCTGCTAAAACGAACACATCAGAATTTTTTATTGCGTCAAAAGTAATAACCGCCTCATTTTGCGTATTATTATTACTTCTATCATCATGAAAGCGGATCACACCATCATTATTTAAATCGATGCCACGATACTCTTTAACGGTATAGCCTTGCTGCACTAATGCGTCTGCAAAGTCAGAAAAAGCCCCATCAATCACCCAGTCTGCGTTGCCTTCAACGCCGCCATGAGATACATCGAAATATATGGTTTTACCATTATTGGTCTGCGCGGATGGTGTTTTTACTGGTGCTGTTTTGTTCCAGTCATATGCTGCTGCCTGTACGCTGCTCATTGATGAAAACAAACCTACAGTCAACATCATCGCCAACGTCGTTTTATTCATACTAATCATTCTTCAATTCCCGTTGAGTGTGTTATGTAATGAAAATATCTGTCATACCGGCTTCATCCGGTACGATTAAAGTAAGAGCAGACACTGAATCTGCTCTTAAAATAAGGACTAATTATTAGGTTGGGTTAAATCAAGTTTATAAAGTGCAAAGCCGTCTTCATTGGTCTCATTCAAAGCTTGAATATGCCCAAATTGATTACTATAAGCTTTTGCATCTAAACTGTTTGAACTAAAAAACTGAATGTCACTGTGGCTGTTTGGGGCAAACTCCCAGTTCATATCCGCCGATGGGTCAAGTCCTTTTCCAGCATTCTTCTGACTCTGGTAAGCAATATAATCAGCAACAACCTGACGGTTTTCATTGGGTGAATCAATGACAATTTTATTAGCCGCAATATTAGGGAAATTACCGCCACCAGAGGCTCTGTAGTTATTTGTTGCGACCAAAAACTGCTGCGTAGCGGTTACTGGTTTGCCTTGATATTGTAACGACACAATACGCTCACCATCGGATACTTTCACTCCTTTGCTGTTATATCTAGCGGGTTGTGCAACATCAATTTTATAAGTTACCCCATCGATCACATCAAAGTTATACGAGGGAAACGCTGGGTTAATCAATACTTGTGTCGTGGTACTGTGCACATCAATTTGATTAAATTGTCCGGCCGACATTTCCAGCCATTCTTTAACTTCTTGGCCGCTAAGCTTCAGTACCTTAAGCACATTTGGATAAATATATAGGTCTGCAACATTGCGATATGCAATGTCCCCTTGGGCAATGGATGTATAGTCGTCTGCGCCACCACGCCCAGCTCGAAACGGCGCTCCTGCCGATAAAATCGGTAATTCGGCAAGCTCTGTGCCCTGAACTATTTTTTGTGTGTACCAAGTCTGCGCATCCGTTACAATTTGTATTGATGGATCATCGTTTACTAATGCAAAAAAACTATTTACAGGTCCCGTTACTTTGGCAAATGGTTCATTAACCCAGCTTCGAGTTTCGGCGTGTTCGTGAGTCACTGCGGCTTCAACTTCAGGATCATTCTCAACCAATGCGATAGTTTGACGATTATCATCTGTCTCATAAATCGCTTTAAGTGATGACTGTGAATCACTCACTTGCCATTGACCATCATCATATTGCAACGTCAAATCTATTACGCCAAGGTGATTACCCCAAAACCCAGGCATAACCGCTGCAACACCATTCACAGTCCCTTTTTCTATATCTATGCCTTTGTCACTCATCCCCTCATAACGGCTACCTGGGAAATTGGCATGTGCATGACCAAATAATATTGCGTCAATACCTGCCACCTTAGATAAGTGATAACTGGCATTTTCTTCCATGGTTTTATGCTCGGCGATATCCAAACCTGAATGTGGAATGGCAATCACAATGTCTGCCCCCTCTAACTTCATTTGAGGTACATACTTATTGGCCATCGCAACAATATCTTTGGCAATCACTTTACCTTCTAGATTTGCTTTATCCCACTGCATGATCTGTGGCGGTACAAACCCAATAAAACCAACATTGACAGTGTGACTATTACCCTCAGTATCTTTAAATGTTTTTTCTTGAATTAAATAAGGGGAGAAAAGTGGCTCGTCATTGTGCTCGTCAGCATCACCGTCATCGATAAAAACATTGGCGGAAATATAGGGAAAATTAGCATCATTGATTGCTTCTTTTAAAAAGTCGATGCCAAAATTGAATTCATGATTACCAATATTAGCCACGTCATAATTTAACGTGTTCATCGCTTTATAGACAGGGTGCACATCACCTGCCTGCAAGCTTTTAACCTTCGCCATATAATCGCCAAGCGGACTACCCTGAATTAAATCGCCGTTATCAACCAATACCGAGTTGGTCGCCTGCTCCCGGGCTTGATGAATTAAAGCAGCCGTTTTTACCAAACCTACTTTATCGTCTTGCTTGTCCGCAAAGTAATTATAGTTAAGTAAATTCGCGTGTAAGTCCGTGGTTTCTAATAAACGCAGCTCTATTTGCGTGCCTTGTACTGGGGTTGGCACTGGTGCATTTATTTCATGGTTATTATCTGAGCCTGAACACCCTGTAAATAATACAGAAGTACCGCATAAAACAGCCAATTGCAGTAGTTTTGTTTTCATAATCCCTTCTCTTTTATCGGTTTTAGAGACACCACTATAGAAGGAAAAAAAGACAATTAGGCTAATAAATCGTGGCAAATTGGTGCCAGATTTATGACAAATGATAGTGCTCGATGATGTGCACAACACTTGATTTACATTACAATAACACCTTCGATAACGAAGCTAAAGTAGCGAGAAAAGTGTGCTATGACCCACGTGATTGCGTCATTGATCTAGTCATGGCACTATTTTGTGCAATATATAAAAACGGTACAAAAATAGACTGGTGCAACTGCGCATATCTGTTGCACCAGCTCCATTGTTTAGCGCAATGATCTAATGGTGATGTTCAGCACTGTCATCATGGCTATGACTGCGCCTCTCTAAATTTTGAGGCCTTGTAAAACTGCTGTCTAAACTGCCCTTGAAGCAACCCAGCACCCATGGGAATGCATTGGTCACATAGTAACCATACTGCCCATCAATACTCATACCGTTACACTCATCAAGATCACCCGCATTTACTTGATACTCCCAATCACCTCTAAATTGCCCATCGTAATTATTACTCGAGACGGCACCTGTGCCACCGACAGGAGTCGTATAGCCAGTCACGGCTTGACGTACCCCACCACTATTTTTTAAAACATAACTAGACGTTGCTTTTCGAATATTGCCGGTAGCCGGGTCTTTGAAACAGCTACCGTATATTGGATAACCATCTGCTGCAAACCCAATTACTGCTGATGCTCTGCTGCCACATGTTTGACTGAACATCGCAACAGGGTTGCCATGATAGTGATATTTTCCTGATGGTTGAGTATGCGCATTGTGGACATCAGTCCCAAAGGTACTTAAGGGTGACATTGGGTCATAACGCCATGGATTATCATTTTGATCTGCACCACAGCCTATTTTTTCTCTACCAATTGGCTCATTGCCTACGCCATAACAAGCAGCCGGCAACAAATCCAAGGTCACACCATTAAGTAATATGCCCTCCGTGATCCCAATCCCTTGCGGAGTAATCGTCGCAGCTGGACTCGCCGTAATTGGTAAAGTGTACACTAGATTTTGTGCGGATGTGTCTGTTGCAAAAGACGCAGTATTATCATTAAAGTCATGATTAGGAATGGCATTCATTGTGATGGTGCATGTTGTATTACCCACACTCATTACCACATCACCAGTGAAATCTGCCGACCTTTTTATATCCGTCACATTCGAAAAGTAACTGCCCTCATAGTTCCGGCAACTTACCGCTTCATTGGTAAAAATTTTGTCCGTAATATTAACGTTCGTATTGCTGGCCGTTACTTTCACAATATCCGCCGTTGATACGCTCCCCCCTGCAACGACCGTTAAGCTCAGTTCAAAGGTCCCACTAATATCAGCATTGAACTCGATACTGACCTGATCCGCGCTATTTAACTCAACCATACTATTATCCGGCTTATTCACAATCTGCCACTGGTACGTCAAATCAGCTCCCGTACTCTGAGCGCCATCCAACGTTACAAAATCCCCCACAGTGACGTCCTGATCTGCACCGGCATGAGCAACTGGGAGTTGAGCCTGTGCAGTAATAACGACTATATCCGCGATAGAGTTTAACTTTCCATCATTCACAACGAGAGAAACTTGATATGTGCCCGCCAAATCTGGCGTAATTTGGACTGATTGAGAAGTCGTATTAGAGAGCACCGTGTTACTTTGTGCTGGTTTACTAACAATGTTCCACAGATAACTCAGCGTATCGTTGTCAGGATCGCTACTCAGTGACCCTGAAAGCATGACAACCTCTGAAACCGTAATTGATTGATCATTACCCGCGTTTGCTACCGGAGCTTGATTGGTATCTCCTGCCGACACCGTAATAACCGCAATATCTTGCATCGAGTCAACTTGACCGTCATTCACAATTAAGCCAACTTGATAACTCCCCGCTACATCTGTATTAAATTGTGCATTGACCGTCTGAGCGTCAGAAAGCACGGCATTACTGCCATCGGGTTTAGTCACAAACACCCAGTTATACGTTAATTGATCCCCATCAGGGTCTTGACTCGCAATGCCTGATAAAGAAACTAACTGACCCAACGGAACTTGTTGGTCAACGCCCGCATTCGCAATTGGTGGTTGATTTATGACCGCAGGCATCACTGTAATCGAGACACTATCTTGCGCCGAATCAATAAGGCCATCATTAACAATCAGCCCAACTAAATAGCTACCAGCAACATCGGCTGTAAACTCGCTGCGAATTGTTTCAGCATTAACCAAGGTGACAGAACTTCCTGTTGGCCTAGATAAAAATGTCCATTGATAGCGTAGCTCTGTCCCGTCAGGGTCTACACTTGCAGAACCCGACAACATCACCAACTGGCCCAATGTGACTTCTTGATCACTCCCCGCACTCGCCACTGGGGCTTGGTTTACCAGTTCCGCACTCACAGTCACCGTGTCTTGCGCAGAGTCAACCGAGCCATCATTCACAATAAGACCCAGTATGTAAGTACCCGCAACATCGGGGGAAAAAGTAACCAAGCTTTGTGCCGAACTGTCCAAACTCGCTTGGCTAGTACTAGGCTGGCTCATAATTCTCCAGTTAAATGACAAAGTATCACCATCAACATCAGAACTCTGTGAACCATTAAGTGTTACTTGCTCACCTACGGACACAAACTGGTCCGCCCCTGCCACCGCAGTAGGGGCCGTATTATTAACCACACTTCCCGTATCACCTGGAACTGGCGTTGATCCGGAGCCGTCACTTCCCCCACCACAGCCACCTAATACGCTCGCACAGAAAAATATCAAACTTAGAAGGGTTTGCTTTGTCATAATGTGCTCTCTGTCATATCTATCAAGTAAGTGTTGGCAAAAAGTACCGCAATTGCCACAACCATAATGGGGAATTTAGAAAGTAAATGTGCAATAATTATGCATAATGAAGAAAAAGGGATCACCCCTAAAGCAACCTAATTAACCTCAGGTTTGGATAACGGTTTTGGAATAGGAAACATTTTGAAAACAAACTTACGTACAATCCAATGATGA